>JAHWKL010000033.1 GCA_019347915.1 Actinomycetota bacterium | reverse complement strand
CGGGCCTATGCCATGGCCTTCACCTCGACCATCGGCATGAACTGCCTGCTCAAGGCGTTCGAGTACTGGCGGCGGGGGGACACCAAGGTGGCCACCCCGTTCAAGGTGCCCAAGGACGAGCGGGTGGCGGTGGGCTTCTGGGAGGCCGGCCGCGGCTGGCTGGTGCACCACCTGCACATGGACAAGGGCAAGCTCCTCAACTACCAGATCACCACGCCCTCGACCATGAACGCCTCGCCCCGCGACCCCTTCGGTGGGCTCGGCCCCTACGAGGAGGCGGTCATCGACACCCCCATCCTCGAGTCGGTCTCCGACGACGAGGTCAAGGGCATCGACATCCTGCGGGCCATCCGCAGCTTCGACCCGTGCATGCCCTGCACCACCCACATGGACACGGGCAAGGGCACCATCGTGCGGGAGGTCAACTCCTGCGGCTGCACGCTGGAATAGTGATCAGCTGACCCCGGAAGAGCGGGGACAGACGCTTTGTCGCCGACCGGTGGGCTTCCTTGGGCAGGTTCCCCCACCGGCCGGCGACAGACACGCGCCGCCAGGGGAGAACGACGCAATCCGGTGATGCGCTGGCTGCTGGGCGGGCGGCCCTGGCCCGGTCTCGAGCACGAACGAGTCTCGTCGTTCCTGGCCGCCAACCCCGTGCTGTGGGTCGACCTCCCGGGCCGACCGCAGCAGCGCCGGGAGCCGGGCGAGCTGATTCCGTGGTGGTGGCTGGGTCCCGACCGCGTCGCGCTCGCCGCCGGTGCCGGCCTGGTGGTCGCCACCCAACCGGAACGGACCCTTGGCCACCTCACCCTGGAGAGCTGCACCAAGGTGGCGTTCATCGGGATGGCGGGGCCATCGCCCGGAGCTGTCCGCCTGTCCCGCCAGGCCACGGTGACGTTCACCGCCGACAACGTCCACGGTGTCCCGGGAACGCCTCCTGCCCGACCCCGCCATGCCCGCCCCGAACCCGCCCTGGCCTCGCTCGTCGGCCGCCAGGTCACTCTGGAGGCGGAAGGGCAGCCCAGGCCCGGGCGCCCTCAGCTGGTGGCCCGAGGCGTCGTCGCCGAGGCCGGCGTGCTCGAACACCACGTGGTGGTCTGCCTCCACGACGGCACGCTGGCGGTGGTCCACTGCCCCGCCCAGGTCGACGCCGATGCCGGCCGAATTGTGTTCGCCGGCGAGTTCGAGCGCGTGGTCCTCGACGTCCCCCACCAGCAGTCGGTCGGGGTGGCCCGCCCCGGCCGGCTCGTCATCACGCCCGAGGACCGGTGATGGTGCCGCCTCGGCGGCGACGAACGAGGAAATCCCGAACCCAGGGAGCTGCCCCCGGGGCGAGCCATCCGCTACCCCGTGGTGCGCTTCGGCGCCCACGACACGATCGCTCGCCGTGCCACCGGCCATGACTGTCGCCCCTCCTTCGTAGGGTTGCCCGTGTGCAACTGCGGGAGGAAGCCGAGGGCCTGCTCCGGGTCCTGACCGGACGGCCGGACGCCACCTTCCGCCACGGGCAGTGGGAGGCGATCGAGACGCTCGTGGCCGACCGCCGGCGCGCCCTGGTCGTGCAGCGGACCGGTTGGGGCAAGAGCGCCGTCTACTTCATCGCCACCCGCCTCCTGCGCGACCGTGGCGCCGGGCCGACCCTGCTCGTCTCGCCCCTCCTCGCCCTCATGCGCAACCAGATCGAATCGGCGACGCGCCTCGGCGTGCAGGCGGCCACCATCAACAGCACCAACCGCGACGACTGGCACGAGATCGAGCAGCGCATCGGCCGTGGTGAGGTCGACGTGGTGCTGATCTCACCGGAGCGGCTGGGAAATGAGCCGTTCAGGGAGAAGGTGCTGCTGCAGGTTGCCGGACGCGTGGGTCTGTTCGTCGTCGACGAAGCACACTGCATCTCTGACTGGGGACACGATTTCCGTCCCGACTACCGGCGCATCCGCCAGGTGCTCGACCTGCTGCCCTCCGGCGTGCCCGTCCTGTGCACCACGGCGACGGCCAACGACCGGGTCGTGGCCGACGTGGTCGACCAGCTGGGAGACGACCTCCTGGTGACGAGGGGCCCGCTCGACCGGGAGGCCCTGCACCTGGCCGTGGCCGACATCCCCGACCCGGCGACGCGCATGGCATGGCTGGCCCAGCGGCTCCCGGAGCTCCCAGGGTGCGGCATCGTCTACTGCCTCACCATCAGCGACGCCCACCGGCTCACCGAGTGGCTGCAGCGCAAGGACATCGACGCCGTCGCCTACACCGGCCAGGGCGAGAACGACGACCGGGTCGAGATCGAGCAACGGCTGCTGGCCAACGAGCTGAAGGTCGTGGTGGCCACCTCGGCGCTGGGCATGGGCTTCGACAAGCCCGACCTGGCCTTCGTCGTCCACTTCCAGAGCCCGGGGTCGCCCATCGCTTACTACCAGCAGGTCGGTCGGGCCGGCCGGGCGCTCCAGTCGGCGCACGGCATCCTGCTGCGGGGCCACGAGGACGTCGACATCCAGGACCACTTCATCCGCTCGGCCTTCCCTCCCCGTGAGCAGGCGGAGACGGTCGTGGGCCTGTTGGCCGAGCGGGAACAGCCGGTGTCGATGGGCGAGCTCGAGACCGTGGTCAACGCCCGTCGCAGTCGCATCGAGGCGATGCTGAAGGTGCTCGACGTCGACGGTGCGGTCGAGCAGGCCCAGGGCGGGTGGCGCCGGACCTCGCAGCCGTGGACCTATCCGGCGGAGCGGGTGGCCTCCGTCACCGCGCAGCGGCGAGCCGAGCAGGCGGCCATGCACGACTACGCCGCCACCGAAGGCTGCCGCATGGTGTTCCTGCGGGCACTGCTCGACGACGGCGCCGCCACGGCGTGCGGGCGCTGCGACCGTTGCACGGGAGTGCCGCTCGATGGCGCGGTGCCGACCGAGCTCGTGGCCGAGGCCGGCGCCTTCCTCCGCGGCGCGCAGTTGGCCATCGAGCCCCGGAAGCAGTGGGTCCGGGGGGGCTCGCGACCGAGGATCCCAGCCGACCGGCGGGCAGAGACAGGCCGGGCGCTGAGCGTGTACGGCGACGGCGGGTGGGGCTCGGTCGTGCGCCAGGCCAGGCACGGCGGTCGTCCCTGTCCTGACGGCCTGATCGATGCCACGGCACGGGTGGTCGGCGGTTGGCAACCCTCGCCGCCTCCGGCGTGGGTGACGTCGGTGCCGTCGGCCTCGTCGGGTGAGCTCGTGGCCGACTTCGCCCAGCGGGTGGCGTCCACGCTCGGGCTGCCGTACCGGGTGGTGCTGCGTCGGTCCCGTCCCGGGAGACCGCAGAACGAGATGGAGAACAGCTTTCAGCAGCTCCGCAACCTCGACGGCGCCTTCCAGGTCACCGAGCCGGTCTCCGATGCGCCCGTCCTGTTGATCGACGAGCTCGTCGACTCGGGGTGGACACTCACCGTCGTCGCCGACATCCTGCGAGAGGCCGGCACCGGCGCCGTCCACCCGTTGGTGCTGGCCAAGGCACGGGGCGGCTGACGGGCCGCCGTCACGGAGCCGATCTGGCCTCGGCAGCCACTTCCTCCACGGCCGCCGCCACCGCGTCGGGGCGGTCCTCGGGGACGAAGTGGCGAGCCCCGTCGAGGGTGACCAGCGGGGCGTCGAGGTCGCGTGCCAGCCGCTGACCGGAGGGCAACCGCAGGAAGGGATCCGCCGACCCCCACAGCACCCGAGCGGGCACGTTGACCTGGCCGAGGTGGGGCGCCACAGCGAGCGTGTCCGCCGGGTCCAGGGCCCGGGCCTGGCGCAGGAACGCCCCCGCCCCGCCGTGGCGCTGGTATGGCCGCCAGTGGGCACCGAGCGAC
The DNA here is from genome assembly GCA_019347915.1 of Actinomycetota bacterium. Taxonomy (GTDB): domain Bacteria; phylum Actinomycetota; class Acidimicrobiia; order Acidimicrobiales; family CADCSY01; genus JAHWJR01. The sequence continues at coordinate 17,733 of JAHWKL010000033.1, read as the reverse complement.
TCTCGTGCCCGCTCCCGGTCGTCGTGGCCCAACGCCATGAGGGGGGCGAGCACAGCACGGCGGAACATCGAGGGTGGCAGACGCCGCGTCAGCACACCGGCGGTCCGCAGCGCCTTGACCGGGAGGATGGGCCAGGAGTCGTAGCTGACGCAGTTGACCAGCACCAGGCCGGCGCAGGCGGTGAACTCCCGCACCGCGACGATCTGGGCCACGCCGCCACCCAGGTCGTGGCCGACCAGCACGGCGGGCCAGGCGTCCACGGCCCGGAGCCAGGCCATCAGGTACCCGGCCTGCCGGGTCAGGGACAGGTCACGCCCACTGCCCTCAGGGATCGACTCGCCGTAGCCGACCATCTCCCACGCCAGTCGTCGACCACCCACGAGGGGCAAGACGTGCCGCCAGAGGCGAGGTGAGGTGGGGATGCCGTGGAGGAACACCACCGGCACCTCGCCGTCCGCCCCCGCCACCCCGTCCTCCTCCCAGCGCATGGTGATGCCGTCGACCGTGGTGCTGTGCACGGGCATGGACGCCTCCTACCCGCAGCCCGCCGGTGCCCCACGGGGCGTCGGGCTCCGGCCCGGGAGCGACGACCGGTCGGGTCTACGCCGCGTTGCCCGGGCAGGAAGGGCTCCCCGCCGCGGGAGACGGGAGGCGGAACTCGACCACGCTGACGTGGTCGTCCGGGCAGCGCGCGTACCCGACGGGACCACGGCTGGTGTTCCGAAGCGAGAGGAGTCGGCGCGGCCCCACCAGGTACGTCCGGCCACAGGTCGGGCACCACAGATCGAACATGGGGTCACCGTGCCACGGCCTCGGCCATAAGACCAGCGAAGTGTTCCTCCGAATACCGCTTAGCGCTGCTTATGCTTGCGGGGCTATCGTCTCGGCGGTGGAGCTGACCCTTCGCCTGCTACGCACCATCCGGGAGGTGGCGGCTCGGGGGACCATCGCCGCGGCGGCGGACGCCCTCGGCTACACCGCCTCCGCCGTGTCCCAGCAGGTGGCCGCCCTCGAGCGGGCGACCGGCCTCCCGGTTCTCGAGCGGGTCGGGCGCAGCGTGCGGCTGACCGACGTGGGGCGCGAGCTGGTGCGCCACGCCGACGACATCCTGGCCAGGGTCGAGGTCACCGAGGCCGCCCTCGAGGAGGTCGCCGCCGGCCCCCGCGGCGAGGTGCGGCTGGCGGTGTTCGAGTCGGTGGCGTCGGCGCTCATCCCCGACGTCATCGCCCTGCTGGCTCGCCGACACCCCGACGTCGTAGTCGGGTCCCGTGAGCTCGACCCCGACGAGGTTCCGGACGCGCTGCGCCTGGGTGAGGTCGATCTCGCCTTCGTCCTCGACTACCCCCACGCACCAGGGCCTCGCGAGGACGGGTTGGAGTACCTGGTGCTCGGCCGGGAGCAGTTCCGCCTGGTGGTCCCGGCGACGGACGAGGTCGGCGCCGTGGTCGACCTGGCGTCGCTGTGCCACCGTGCGTTCGTCGCCTCCCCGGCGCACATGAGCTGCGGGCGCTGCGTGGTGCAGGCGTGCCGGGAGGCCGGGTTCGAGCCGGTGATCCGCCACCAGGTCGACGGCTACCCCGCCACCCTCCGGCTCGTGGCCGGTGGGGCCGGCGTGGCGCTGGTGCCCGACCTGGGCCTCATCGACGTCCCCGCCGGCGTGGCCGTCCGCGACCTGGCCCAGACCGTTTACCGCACCATCGAGCTTGCCTACCGCCGAGCGAGTGCCGGGCGGCCGGCGGTGCGAGCCGTCATCGACGCGGTGATCGAATCGGCCCGGGGGCTGGGACTCCAGCCGGCGGCCGACGTCACCCGGGTGGAGCGCCCGCTGCTGCAGGCGTGAGCCGACACCCTCGGTCGTCAGCGTTGGCCGAACCGGAGGTGGCGGTCTCCCACCACCTCCGACCCGCCCGTCAGCTCAGTTCTGGGGCGGAGGGTCGCCGAACCCGCAGGGCCCCTCGCCGGCGCCGTGCTGGGCGGCGGTGGCGACGCCCTGGTGCCCCGGCGCAGTCGGGTCCAGGAACTTCGACGCCACGGTCATGCATCCGTGGCTGCCTGGATCCGGTTGGGCAGACGCCCCGGGGACCGAAACTCCGAGCATGGCGACGGTTGCGACGGCAGACGCCGCGATCAGTCGCTTCATGTGCACCTCCTTGATAGTGGCGGACCGACACTATGCCCAAACGGGTGTAAGCCAGGCAAGGGCCGTCAACCTGCCCACGAGCTCAGGAGGGCCGGCGCTGACGCTGGCAGCGACCGCGAAGCGGCCCCCTCACTCGACGTGCCAGGCGAGGATCGCTTCGGTCACGGGGGCGAAGAGCTCGGGCGGCAGGCCGTCGTCGATGAGGAGCACACCGTGGGTGCGTCCCCGGGCACGAGCGAGGGGCAGGGCCGGGTCGTTGACGTCGGCGATCGACAGGGTGGCCAGGCCCGCCTCGATGGCGGCGCCGGCGAAGCCGTGGTCGGCCACCACCAGGTCGGGTGGCGTGTCACCCACGTCGTCCAGCATCGCCTGCATGTAGTCGGGCAGGTGGGTGTGGCGCACGGAGCCGTCGTGGAACAGGGCGGCCACGGCGTCGACGTAGGCGATCGAGCACGGACTGCCCTCCGGTGTGCGGGCGACCTCGCGCCCGTCGCCGAGGGGCTGCAGCAACCGGCAGCCGGCACGAGCGAGGGCCGCGGCCACCGCGCCGTAGTGCGGCAGCAGCACCGGGTGCCCCGTCGCCACCAGCACGGTCCCGCCGCCGCTGGCCACCAGCTCGGCGAGGACGTCACGGTGCTTGCGCATCCCGGCCAGCGTGGCGGCAGGATCGATGAACCCCGGCGCGTCGTCGGCGTGACCCCGCAGCCGCCCGCCCCCCGCCGCCTCCACGGCGGCGACGGCATCCTCGTAGGTGGCATGGCGCCAGTCGGAGAGCCCGAAGGTGTAGTGGGCGTGGCCCTCCACCATCCGTCGGCAGTTGCCCACGCAGGAGCCGACCGGCGTGGCCACCACGCCGCACAGGCGATTGCGCACGAGACGCTCGAGCAGTCGGAGGTCGTCGTCTCCCGCTGGCGACCAAGGCGACCCCATGCCACATCTTGGCTGACGTCGACCCGAGGGGGAGATCCACCGGCGCCAATCTCGCCGACTACGTCGAGAGGTAGCCCGGCCACCCGACTACGCGGCGTCCTCGCCGAGGATGTCGTCGATCTGGCCGACGGCGGCCGTGATTCCCTCGTCCATGCCCATATCCGTGAGCTGGTCCATCGCCTCGGCCGACGGGAACCTCGAGACGATGGTGATCCGTGTCCGGGGGCCGGCGAGCTCCTCGAGCGTTACGGTGAACGTGGTCGTCGGCATGCCGGGGTTCGGGTTGCCTTCACCGTCGGCGAAGCCGTCCTCGACCTCGATCCGGTGCGGGGGCTCGACGGCGAGCACGCGCCACCATCCGCCGTGCTTCTCGCCTTCCGGGCCCGTCATGTAGTACCGCATCGAACCGCCGGGCGTGAGGTCGTGCTCGACGAAGGTCGCCGGGTACGTGGGTGGGCCCCACCACCGCTCGAGCTGGCGTGGGTCCGCCCACAGTCGCCACGCCCGCTGTACCGAGGTCTCGAACTCGGCGACCACCGTCATCGTCAGCGCCGCTCGGTCCTTCTCCAGCCTCGTGACACTCATTCTCCGGCTCCTTCGGAGTCCTCGGCAAGGATCTCGCCGAACCGTCCCATCCGTCTTCGCCACAACTCCTCGTACGCATCGAGGACCTGCGATGCCCGACGCAGCGCGTCGACGTTGCCGCTCACCAGCTGCTCGCGGCCCTGCCGGCGCTTGGTGACCAAGTCGGCGTCGGCCAGCACCCGTACGTGCTTCTGCACCGCGGCGAAGCTCATCGGGTAGAGACGGCCGAGCGCCGACACCGAGTACTCCGCCTGGATGGTCCGCTCGACGATGTCGCGCCGGGTGGCGTCGGCGAGGGCGTGGAACAGGCGGTCAGTGCCATGCCTCTCACGAACTCCTACAACCATATGGTTGTAGGTTACGGGACCCGCCGGGCGGTGCGCAAGCATCTCCCTCGCTGCCGACCGAGCTCGCTCAGCCGGGCCGGTCCGCGCCGACTGATCCCCCCGGCGCGGTCATCTACGCCGGGCGCGCAGCACGATGTCGGCGACGTGGGGGGTGTCGGGTGGGGGGTCGATACGCGGCTCGACCACGTGCAGCTCGACCGTGAAGTCGTCGCCGAGCAGGCGGGCGAGGTCGTCGGCGCCGACGTAGTCCGCCGGGTCGAAGCCCTCCGACTTCATGTGCTCCCGGTGCTCGTCGTCAAGGTCGTGGTAGACGGCCAGCAGCAGGCCGCCGGGGCGCACCGTGTCGAGCAACCCTCGGACGGCATCGTCGCCAGCGGCCTTGGGCAGCGCCGGGTACTGCATCGACAAAACGTCGAACGCGCCGGCAGGGAACGGTGTCTGGACGGCGTCCCCGCAGACCCACTCGACGGCGGCGCCGGCCCGCCCGCCAGCCTCCCGCGCCCGCGATACGGCGACCTCGGAGATGTCGATCGCAGTGACCTTCCAGCCGCGCCGAGCGAGCCAGATGGCGTCGGCGCCCTCGCCGCAACCGACGTCGAGCGCCCGGCCTGGGGGGAGGTCGGCGACCTCGGAGACGAGCCGCCCGTTCGGCCGCCCGCTCCACATCGCCTCGTCCCGCTCCCTGTACCTCGTGTCCCACTCGGAGGCCTGGGTGGCGGCGCCCCACCGCTGCCCTGCGTGTTCGCCCTCGCGCATCGTCCGCACGGTAGACCGGCGGCCCGATTCGGTCGATCGGAGCGCAGGTGGCAGCACTCTCCGGGGACGGTGCCTCACCGTCGACGGTGAGGCCGTCCCGCAGCTGACCAACCGCCCCATTGCTGCGCTGGCCCTGTTGGTGGGCGCCGGCCGCCGGGCGTGCCCCACTACCGCGACCGTGCCCATGGTGACCTGTGGTGCCATCACGCCGCGCAGCAGTCGTCGCGCCGCATCGCTAGGCTCCTCGTGCTCTTCGCGTCGGGGGGACGCGGGATCGACAGGGAGGTCAGCTCATGAAGGCCCGAGCGCTCGTCATCGTCCTGGTGTTCAGCCTGCTGGCCATGGCCTGCGCCGATACCGGTCGCGAAGATGACGGGGAGGCACAGGAGACCACGACCACCACGACCTCCGGCGAGCCGGTTCGCGGAGGCACGGTCGTCGCTGCCATCGATTCCGACCCGGGGCAGTTGAACCCGGCCATCACCACGAGCGGAGCTGTCCACTACGCCTCCGAGCTCATGTTCAACGGGCTGGTGGCACTGAGCCCCGAGCTCGAACCCGTCCCCGAGCTGGCCGAGTCGTGGGAGGTCGAGGACGATGGAGCCCTCTACCGCTTCCAGCTCCGTGACGACGTCACCTGGCACGACGGTGAGCCCTTCACCTCAGCCGACGTGAAGTTCAGCTTCGAGGAGGTCCTGCTCGAGTTCCACTCCCGGACCAAGGCCTCGGTGGGGAACGCGCTCGAGTCCATCGAGACGCCCGACGACCACACCGTCGAGTTCCGCTTCACCGAGCCCTACGCCCCGTTGCTCCAACAGCTGGACGTGACCGAGGCGCCCATCATCCCGCGGCACGTCTACGAGGGCACCGACCCGCAGGAGAACCCTGCCAACCTGGCGCCGGTGGGCACGGGGCCGTTCCGGTTCGTGTCCTATGACCCGGGCCAGGAGATCGTCCTCGATGCCAACGAGGACTACTTCAAGGAGGACCTGCCCTACCTCGACCAGGTCGTGCTGCGCGTCATCCCCGAGGAGGGGAACCAGGTCATCGCCCTCGAGTCGGGTGAGGTCGACTGGCTGTTCGAGGTGCCGGGCCCGGACCTGAGCCGGCTGCAGGAGAGCGGTGAGTTCGAGTTCATCGAGACCAGCGTCAACCCCGGAGGGGCCAACTGCATCATGACCGTCAGCTTCAACCTCGATCGGCCCATCTTCCAGAGCGTCGAGGTGAGGACGGCGCTGGCCCACGCCCTGGACCGGGAGCAGTTCCTCAGCCGGGTCCAGTTCGATCAGGGCAGGGTGGCCGAGGCCCCCATCCACAGCGGCATCCCCTTCGGCCACGCCGAGGGCCTCAACATGCCCACCTTCGACCGAGCGGAGGCGGAACGGCTGCTCGAGGAGGCCGGCTGGGTCAGTGAGGACGGCGGCACCCGCACCGCCCAGGGCGTCGAAGGCGTCCCCGACGGCACGCCCTTGGCCTTCGAGTTCCTCAGCTTCCCCACCTTCTCGCAGTACGGCGAGCTCTTCCGGGCGCAGCTGGCCGAGGTCGGCGCTGAGGTGAGCTTGCAGGCACTGGAGCCCCCCGTGTTCGCCGACACGGTCTTCACCCAGCGTGATTTCGACACCAACGTCATCTCCTACTGCAACGGCACCGACCCCGAGATCGGCGTGCGTCGCATGTACATCTCCTCCAACATCGCCCCCATCCCGTTCTCCAACGCGGCGGCGTACCGCAACGCCGAGGTCGACCGCCTCTTCGACCAGGCCATCACCACCGTCGACCGCGACGACCGCAGTGCCATCTACGAGCAGATCCAGGAGATCCTGGTCGAGGAGCTGCCCTACTTCTGGCTGGTGGAGACGGTCGCCACCCGTGCGTACACAACCGACTGCCAGGGCTTCGGGGAGGCCGGCCACTTCGCCGAGACGGCGTTCTGTGAGCAGTGACGCTGGGCTACGTCGGGTGGCGCCTCCTCCAGGTGGTGCCCACGGCGGCGGCGATCCTGCTCATCGGCTTCCTCCTCATCCATCTGGCGCCGGGCGACCCGGTGCTGGCGCTGGCCGGCGAGAGCGGTGATGCCGAGTACTACGCCTTCATCGGGGACAAGTTCGGGCTGGACGAGCCCCTCCCCCAGCAGCTGCTGACCTACACGGGGCGGGTGCTCCAGGCCGACCTGGGAACCTCGTACCTCCAGGGACGCCCGGTGGCAGAGATCATCACCGAGCGGGTCCCCGCCACCCTCGTGTTGAGCAGCACTGCCCTCGTGCTGTCGAGCGTCGGCGGCGTGCTGCTCGGGCTCTACGTGGCCGCCCGCCCCCACGGCGTGCGGGACACGACCGTCAGCAGCAGCGTCCTGGCCGTGTACGCCGCGCCGGTGTTCTGGCTCGGCCAACTGGCCATCCTCGTCCTGGCCCTGGGTACGGGGTGGTTCCCGGTGCAGGGCATGAGGAGCCCGGGCAGCGACGCCGGCGGGTTGGCGGCGCTCTACGACGTCGCTCGCCACCTGGCGCTCCCCGCCCTGGTGCTGGCGTCGCAGGAGGTCGCCGCCGTGTACCGCCTCACCCGCGTGGGACTCGCCGACGAGCTGGCGAGCGACCACGTCCGCACGGCGAGGGCCAAGGGGCTGAGCGGGCGGCGGGTGATGCTCAAGCACGCCCTCCGGCGGCCGCTGGTGCCGGTGGTCACGGTGATCGGCGGCCGGGCCGGCCACCTGCTCTCTGGCGCCATCGTCATCGAGGTGGTCTTCGGCTGGCCCGGTCTCGGGCGCCTCCTGCTCACCTCGCTGCAGGCTCGGGACAACCCCGTGGTGCTCGGGATCTTCCTGGTGGTGGCCTTCGCCGTGGTCCTGGCCAACCTGGCGACCGACTTCGCCTACCGCTGGCTCGATCCCCGGGTCCGCTACCAGTGACCGCTCGGACGGGGCCCGAGGCCCCCTCCCTCGACCGGGACGTCGACGCCTCCGCCCGCACCGAACTGCCGGCCGCCGGGCTCGGGGCCGCGGTGGGCACCTCACGCCGGCGGGTCCTGCGGCGGCTCCTCCGGCGCCCGGCGGGCGTGGTGGGGATCGTCCTCACCGGAACCGTCGTCGCCGTGGGACTGCTCGCTCCCGTCCTGGCCCCCTTCGACCCGTTCGCAGTGGTGGGCCCTTCGCTGTCGCCTCCCTCGGGTGCCCATCCCATGGGCACCGACGCCCTCGGGCGGGACCTGCTGAGCGGCGTCATCTTCGGCGCCCGCACAACCCTGGTGGTGGCCGGGCTGGTGGGCGTGCTGGTGCTGCTGATCGGCGTCGTGGTGGGCACGGTCTCCAGCTACCTCGGCGGGTGGGCCGACGACCTCCTGATGCGCCTCACCGAGCTGTTCCAGGTGCTTCCCCGCTTCTTCCTGGCCATCGTGGTCATCGCCTTCTTCGGTGCCGGGCTGGGGTTGCTGGTGCTGGTCCTGGGCCTGACCTCGTGGGCCCTGCTGGCCCGCGTCGTGCGCTCCGAGGTGCTCTCGCTCAAAGAGCGGGAGTTCGTGGACGCGGCTCGGGCCAGCGGGGCCTCTGGCGCACGCATCGTCGTGCAGGAGATCCTGCCCAACGCCCTCCCGGCAGGCACGGCGTTCCTGGGGCTGATCCTGGCCCAGGTCCTGCTCATCGAGGCCAGCCTCGGGTTCATCGGGCTGGGGGACCCCAACGTGGTGAGCTGGGGGTACCTGGCCAGCCAGGCCCAGCGCTTCCTGCGGGTGGCGTGGTGGATGTCGGTGTTCCCCGGCCTCGCCATCGCCGTCGCCGTGCTCGGCCTCAACCTCCTCAGCGATGCCGTGACCGACGTGCTGGGAACCTCACGGTGAGCGGGGATCCGGTGCTGTCGATCCGCGATCTGGTGGTGCGGTTCGACGTTCCCGACGGCACGGTGCACGCCGTCGAGAGGGTGAGCTACGACGTCGGAGCCGGCGAGACCGTCGGCGTCGTGGGCGAGTCGGGCTGTGGCAAGTCGGTCACGGTGATGGCCGCCCTCGGACTGCTGCCCTGTCCCCCGGGGCGGGTGGTGGGCGGCGAGGTGCTCCTCGAGGGGCAGGACCTGCTGCGCCTGAGCCCGAGGGAGCTCCGGGCCGTCCGGGGCAAGCAGATCGCCATGGTGTTCCAGGACCCCATGACCTCGCTGCATCCGGCCTACACCGTGGGCGACCAGGTGGCCGAGGCGGTGCGTGCCCACGATGCAGGACGTTCGGGTCGGGCTGCCTGGGGCCGGGCAGTGGAGCTCCTGGAGCTCGTGGGAGTGCCCGACGCCGACGCCCGTGCCCGGACCTACCCCCACCAGTGGTCGGGAGGCATGCGCCAGCGGGCCATGATCGCCATGGCGATCTCGCACCACCCCAAGGTGCTCATCGCCGACGAGCCCACCACGGCACTGGACGTGACCGTGCAGGCCCAGGTCCTCGATCTGCTGCGGGAGGTGCAGCAGGAGACGAGCTCGGCCATCGTCTTGATCACCCACGACCTCGGCGTCATCGCCGAGATGGCCGACCGGGTGGTGGTCATGTACGCCGGCCGTGTCGTGGAGACGGGCGGCACCACCACGATCTTCGGTGACGCCCGTCACCCCTACACCCGCGGGCTCCTGGCCTGCCTGCCCCGGCCCGAGCTCGAGGGCCAGCCGTTGCCGGCCATCCCCGGCGCACCGCCCAACCTCGTCGACCCTCCGGCGGGCTGTGCCTTCCACCCCCGGTGTTCCCTGCGCCAAGGGCGAGCTCGCTGCGTGGTGGAGACGCCCATCCTGGCCGACGTGGGTGAGGGCCATCGCGCCGCCTGTCACTTCTCCGAGGAGTTGGCGAGGACGCCCCTCGCCGCCCCTCCCGAGACGGCTGCTCGCCGGTGAGCGGGTACGTCCGCCTCCGCCAGCCGGCGCCACCGACCGAAGGCGCTCCCTCCGAGGGCGAACCGCTCCTGCAGGCGGAGGACCTGGCCACGTGGTTCCCGACGGGGCGGCACCGGCCCCCGGTGCGTGCGGTGGACGGCGTCAGCCTCACCCTCCGACCAGGCGAGGCCCTCGGCCTGGTCGGCGAGTCCGGGTGCGGGAAGACCACCCTGGCCCGATCCCTGGTCCGCCTGTTGGAGCCCACCGCCGGGCGGGTCCTGTTCAAGGGCGAGGACATCAGCCACCATCGGCGGCGGCGCCTGGCGGCGGTCCGCCGGCAGCTCCAGATCGTGTTCCAGGACCCCTTCGCCTCGCTGAATCCCCGCATGACGGCCGGTGACATCGTCGCCCAACCGCTGCGTGTCCACCGCCAGTACCGCCGGGGCGGCCCGGCACGGGTGGCCGAGCTGTTCGAGCTGGTGGGTCTCGATGCCAGCCACGCCCGCCGCTTCCCCCACGAGTTCTCGGGCGGTCAGCGCCAGCGCATCGGGATCGCCCGGGCCCTGGCCCTGTCCCCCGAAGCCCTGGTCCTGGACGAACCGGTGTCGTCGCTGGACGTTTCGATCAGGGCCCAGATCGTGAACCTCCTCGACCAGCTCCGCAGGGACCTGGGCATCGCCTACCTGTTCATCGCCCACGATCTCTCCATCGTCCGCCACGTGTGCGAGCGGGTGGCGGTCATGTACATGGGCAAGATCGTGGAGATCGGCGACCGCGACGCCATCTACCGGAACCCGACGCACCCCTACACCCAATCGCTGCTCTCGGCCATACCGGTGCCCGACCCGGCCCGCCGGGAGCGCAACCGCATCGTCCTCCGCGGCGGGCTCCCCGACCCCGCTCGGCCGCCCTCGGGATGCAACTTCCGAACCCGCTGCTTCAAGGCTCAGGAGCGGTGCGCCGAGGAAGAGCCGGCGCTGGTCGACCGGTTCGGGCACGGCCATCCCAGCGCCTGTCTCTACGCCGACCCGGCGGTCCCGGCCGCCAGCACGGAGCCCGCCTGATCGGAGGCGGCCGAGCGTGGCAGAGCTACGCCGCCTGCAGCTCCTGGAGGAACGAGCGGCATGCGTCGGCGCAGTCGCGGCAGGTCTCCGAACACCTTCTGCAGTGCTCCATCCCGTCGCCGTGGCTGGCGCACTCATCGGCGCAGATCCGGCAGATCTGCTCGCATGCCTCGACGAGGTGCCGGATGGTCTCCGGGTTGAAGCCGGTGACCCGCGACAGCGCCCTGGCCGTGGTGATGCAGACCTCGCCACAGTTCTGGCAGCTGGTGATGCAGGCCGCTTGGGCCTTGGGGTCGTCCTCGCCGAGACACGCGTCGGCGCACGCCGTACAGGTCTTCCCGCACCCGTAGATCCGGTCGATGACGTCGATGAGCGTGTTCTCGTCGATCGGGAACGGGCCCGGGTGGGTTCTGATGAGCTGGTCGGCCTCAGTGGCCATGGCACTACCTCCTTGGGTGGGGTGTACGGGCAGCGAATCGGTGACCGATGGCGGTCCTCGTGTCATCGTCCTCCGGTGCGCGCCCACGTGATCGTCGGCGCCGGTCAACGCATCTCCATGGGCGGCGGTCCCTCGGCGCCGGCTCCGGAGACCGTGTGCAGCAGGTCGGGTTGGGTCACCACGGCAACGCCGAGGACGACCAGGGCGACGCCGAGAACCCGGCCGAAGGTCAACGCCTTGGGGGAGTGCTTCTCGACCAGGAAGAGCAGCGACAGCCCGATCATCCACACGATGTTCATGAGGCCACGACCAGCACCGCCATCAGCGCCCAGCAGCAGCCGAGGCAGTGGATGCCGTGGTCCACCCCGGTCCGTAGCGCACTCGCCGGCCCGGTGCCGGCGTCGTTGTGCAGGGCGAGCGTCACCGGGGCACAGCACGCCCCCTGACAATGAGCCTTCTGGCGGCTGAACTGGTAGCCCCCGGCAACCACGAGGATCGAGCCGGCCACGACCGGCAGCCACCACGAGTCGGCGGCGTCGGCAGCAAGGCCACGGAACCACAGGAAGGGCAGGAGATACACCACGCCGACGACCGACCACACCGCCAGGAAACCGGCGACGAAGGCCGCGCTGGAGACAGCGCTCTCCCCACGGTGCCTCAGCACCAACCGATGGGCCAGGGCGGCGGGAATCACCGCGGGGGCCATCATGGCGACCATCATCACGCTCCACATCGAGAGGAACCGCCCGATGCCCATCTCGTTGGGCATCCGCCGGCCCACCTGGCCCAGCCCGTTGACCATGTCGGACATGGAGCCGGCCATCCGGAGGGTGAAGAACCAGGCGATGGCGGCGACGACCATGACGGCCACGGTGATCATGAGCGTGGAGCGGCGAGGCAGGGTCCGGTAGCTCGTCGCCGGCGTGTCCGGCCCGTCACCGATCAGAACCTCGGTGCTCGACATCAACGTCCTCCTATGGCGCACTCCAACGGCGTTCGGCTGGGTCACCCGCAGATGCAGCCCGTGCCCTCAGAGCACTCCTCGCAGCAGTAGGTGCTGCCGTCCTTGGCGACACCTCGACCGTCGTTGCCCTTCCACACGCTTGGCTCCATGCCGCATCCCGGGCACGTCTGCTGATCGGCCACGTTCTTCTCCTTCGTCCTGCCAGCCCCTCGCGGCTGGACGCGTTGAGGTTCCCACCCGTCACCACGATGAAACAAGATGCGACCTGCACCTAGAGGAGCACCGGCGTGCCAGGGATTCAGTCGTCGGTGATGACGATGGTGCCCTTCATCCCGTAGTCGAGATGACCGGGCAGGTGGCAGGCGAAGACGACCGTGCCGGGCTCGGCGAAGGTGTAGCTCGTCGATCCTGTCTCGTGGGGCCCGACCGACAGCTCGCCGGCGACCGGTGGGTGGAACGGCTCGTTCCCGGTGGCGTGACGCCGGTGCACACCCTCGTCGCCGATGATCAGCTCATGGGCGATGGGGTCGGTGTTGCGGACCTGGAATCGCACGGTGGTGCCCGGGCGCACCCGGAGGTGGTCGAAGCTGAACCGGCTGTGCTCGATGTCCAGCTCGACGGAGACCTCCCCCGGGCCGAGCACCTCGCCATCGGGCGGCGAGGCGCCTGGCTGGAGGGTCACGTAGCCGGCGGCAGCGATGACAGCAGCGGCGACCACGGCGATCGGGACGAAGGCCAACCGCCGCCTCATGTCGCCATCTCCTCCCGCTGCGCCGCCCACCGCTGACGCCCGATGGCGGCGATGGCGGCGATGCCGGCGCCGGCGCCGAGTGCGGCGACGAGGGGCCACCAGGCCCGGTCGCTCCCGTGGACGATGCGGCCGGCGTCGCCCAGGACCTCGATGCCGGCGTCCCTCGCCGAGGGCGAGCGTCCCTCGGTGGTGGACATGGCCAGGTCGTAGTCCACGTCGCCGGCCGGGGCCTCGAGCTGGAGGTAGCTGAGCCACATCTCCTCGGGCACCCACTCCATGCCTTTGTCGGAGCGGAGGTCGTCGAGCAGGGGCGTCGACGCCGCCTGGCTGCGGGCCAGGGTGAGCCCCGGCCCACCGGCGAGCAGGTCCGGCTCGTCGTCGGTGAGGACGAAGACGTCGGCTTCGACCAACCGGTCGCCCTCCAGGCCGAGGCCGAGGATCCGCAGGGGCACCCACGGCTCGTCGGTGGGGATGGTGAGCATGATCGGCGTGCCGTCGCCGCTCGTCTGGCCCAGCTCGGCGGCGCGCGAGGCGTCGAACTTCGCCGCCATGAAGATCGGGCTGCGCTCGGCGTAGAAGTCGAGCACCTCGGGGGCGTCGGGGGTCAGGAAGAAGCCGTTGGCTGCCGCCCATTCACCGACCTCGTCGCCTCCGCCTTCGAGGACGGTGATGTCGAGGGCGTCGATCTCCGTCTCGAGGAGCACGCGGGCGCCATCGGCCACCGCTGCCTCGTCCGAGGCTCGTAGGAACGCCTCCCGCGGCACCGGCGCCACCTCTCGGGCCAGGCGTTGCAGCGTCCAGTCACCGCCCCGCTCCACCTCCGTCGGGACCGCCGGCAACGGCACGATGGAACCGAGCTCCTCGCCCTCGCCGCTGAACTCGAACGACGTCACGTAGCGCTGGACACCCTCGTGGAAGGCCGCCAGCGTCGTCGTCTTCACCAACTGGATCGTGCCGTTGCTCCCCACCAACCCCCCGCAGGCCCACGCCGCCGGACCGGTGGCGAGCAGGGTGACGGTGGCGACGAGCGCGGACACAACGGCTCGGTGCAGTGACATCGGGCATCCTCTCGGTGGCGTACTGACGCAAGGTCAGACGTCCGGGGGAGGCGCCCGGTTCCGAAGTGGCGGACAGCCACGCCCTACCTCAGCGGCCGACCCCGCCGCCTCGGCCGGCTTCGAACGCGGCCAGGACTCGCTTCGGCGCCGCCAGTCGCCACGAATCGGTGAGGAGCTCCGTGAGCTCCTCGACATCCGTCTCGGCGAAGCGGACGAGCACCGCGGGGTAGCCGTCGTAGTGGGGCGTGGTGAAGAACTTCCTGCTGTCCGAAGCCAGCAACTCCTCCTTCTCCTCCACGCTGGCGACGAAGACGACGAGGCTGTCACCATCTCCCCGTATCCGGGCGAAGGCCTTTCGCTTCGTGCGGAACGAGGGTGTCCCTTCGTACGACGGGCGCTCGCTCGTCTCCGGAAGCGAGAGAGCGATGCGCCGCACGTCCTCCTCCGTGGCCACGCCGGCATGTTCCCACGATCGGCAGGGGCATCCGTCAATAATGAAGAGAGCTGACCCGGGCCATCTGGGTCAGCTCTCCAGCGCACGACCCTCAGTCGCCACCAGGGCTTCCGCCACGTCGAGGTAGAGCTCGGCCCGGTCGACCACCTGGAGACGGCGGACCTGGGGCGCGTCGTCGTAGGGCAGCGACTCGAAACCGCGGAACCCGAGCAGGGCGGCCTGCAGCGGCCCGCTCCAGAAGTCCAGCTCCGACGGTGCACCCTGCGCCGACCGTTGCGGCCCGAAGGAAGCTGCGATCTCGCCGGCCAGCGCGGCGCTGACTACGACTTCCAACCATCACCCTGTGATGGCGATGCCGTAGCGCTCGGCCACCTCACGGGACAGTCGCCGGCTGGTGGGGGTCGACACCTGACGGGTGCCGAGCAACGCCGCGGCGTACGGAATGGTCTCGCCCATCTCGGTGAGGCGCCATCCCGGCTCCTCGTGCGACAACGCACTCACCTTGTGTGCCGTGAGCCCGGCGATCTGGTCGAGCACGTCGTTGATCGTCCGGCGCTCATCGGCGGTGAAGACCGACAGGTCTGCGGGTCGGCGCGGGACGAGCCGGTGCTGCTCCCTCCCGAGGAAGTCCTCCGTACGGATCGCTGCTTCATCGGCCTCGACCAGCCGCTTGCGTACGGGAACGAGCTGGCGGGGTGCCGGACCGTGCTCGAGCTTCTGGAACTCGCAGCCCGAGATGGCATCGCCGTGGCGACGCACGTGGGTGAACTCGGCGAAGAAGATGACCTTGTTCAGCTTGGTGGCGCCACCGGCCCGGTCGTCCGCCAACCGCTCGGCGACGTACAGCACCAATTCGGTGAACTTGGTCTCGTCGTAGCGCACCGACATCGCTCCCATCGTACAAAGGGGGTGTGACCCGCTCCTGGGATCCGTCGAGCAGCCGCCCAGCAAGGACGCTGGCCCGCAGGGCGAGGGAGACGGCCGGCGTGGTGGTGAGGGACTCTTCCGCGGAAGACTCCTCCACAGGGTCGGGAGGTCGAGACCAGCGCAACGCCGACACTCTGATCGCGCGATCCATCGTGACCCGTGGGGGGGCTGGCGCCGCGGGCCGGTCCACCAGTGAGGTCCACTGGTAGCGTGATGGTATGCGGGCAACCATCGACAAGGCAGGAAGGCTGGTGATCCCCAAGCCGCTGCGAGACCGGCTCGGGCTGCGACCGGGCGAGGTGGACCTCAGCGCCGACGGGACCGCCCTACGGGTCGAGCCCGTCACTGCCGAGAGCGTCGAGGAACATGGCGGGCGGCTCGTCATTCCCCCGTCGGGCATCTCCATCAGCAGCGACGAGGTCGAAACGCTGCGCGATGCCGACCAGAGGTAGCCAGCCCGACATCCTCGTCGACACCAGCGTGGCGGTGGCCCTGGTGGTGAGCGATCATGAGTCCCACCGCTCGACCATCGAGGCCCTCGACGGCCGACGACTGGGATTGGCTGGTCACGCGGCGTTCGAGACCTTCTCGGTGCTCACACGACTGCCTCCGCCGGCCCGGCGTCCCCCCGCCGTCGTGGCCCGCTTGATGGCGGCGAACTTCGGTGAGAACCGGTTCCTGTCCCCGAAGGGCGCCACCGAGCTGTTCGCCCGCTTCGGCGAGGGGGAGATCGCCGGCGGCTCCGTGTACGACGCCCTGGTCGGCGCGACAGCGGTCGAGCACGGGCTCGCACTGGCGACGCTCGACCGTCGGGCACTGGACACCTACCGGGTGCTCGGCGTCAACGTCGAGGTGCTGGCGCCCGCTCGTCACAACGATCTGCGTTGACGGCCCACAGCGGGGCGCCGAGCCGGTGCCGGGCGGCCCGGCGGCGCGGAGCGGGTGTCGCCGGTCGCGCCCAGGAGCACACCGCCAGCGACGGTGGCGACTCCCGACGTGGTGACGGTGCACGTCGACACTGGGAGAATCACTGCATGGCCATCATCGGTCCCCAGGTCCTGCTGCCACCGGCGATCCGAAGCTGAGGCGCCGTGGCGCACCGGTTCGAGGCAAGGGTCGAGCCGCACGGCAAGACGGCCACCTTCTTCCATGTGCCCCCGGAGGTGATGGAGGCGCTCGGACCCAAGAAGCGGGTGGCGGTGCGCGTGACGGTCAACGGCTACACCTACCGCAGCACGGTGGCTCCCATGGGCGGGGAGTTCCTCCTGCCGCTGAACCGGCAAAACCGGACCGCTGCCGGTGTTGCCGCCGGAGAGGTGGTGCAGGTCACGATCGAGCGGGACGAGGAGCCCCGGGTGGTCGAGGTGCCCGAGGATCTGGCCGCAGCGCTGGCCACCGACGAGGCCGCCGCTGAGGCCTTCGCCGGTCTCTCGTACAGCCACCAACGGGAGTACACGGAGTGGATCGGCGAGGCCAAGCGCGCCGAGACCCGGGCCCGGCGAGTGACGAAGGCCCTCGAACGCCTGAGGGAGGGCAAGACAGCTCGCTGACCAGCCTGGGACATCGATGTGGTGCACTTCGAGCTCGAAGCCGACGGCGATCACACCGGTGAGCGCCGCGCCGCCACCCGCACCGCTCGCAACCGGGGCGCGAGCCGGGGCCTGTCTCAGGGTCCGGCGCAGAACTACTTGAGCGGTCCTGTGGAGAACCCGGCAGGTCAACTACACCCGGTGGGTCCAAGTAGTTCTGCGCCGGACCCTCAGCCCGAATTTACAATTGAGGATGCCTCCATTGCGTCAATGAAAGGTGCCACCGGTGAGCGCATCGCAAGACTCCATAGTCCGGAACGAGCACGATTCTCTTCCCCTGGACGAGGTGCCACTGGAGCGGTTGGAGTCGGAGATCACCGAGCTGGCGGCCCACATCAACGCCGCCACGTGTCGGTGGCTGCTGCTGGTGGCCGAGTTCGACCGGCGCCGGGGTTGGGGCGACTGGGAGTGCCGCAGTTGCGCCCACTGGCTCAACTGGAAGTGCGGCGTCGACCTGGGTGCAGCACACGAGAAGGTGCGCGTTGCCCACTGCCTGAGTCGGCTTCCGGAGGTCAGCGCCGCCTTCGCCGCCGGCCAGCTCAGCTACTCCAAGGTTCGGGCGATCACGCGGGTGGCCACGCCCGAGACCGAGGCGGCGCTGGTGGAGATGGCCAGGCAGGGAACCGCTGCCCACCTGGAGCGCATCGTGCGGGCGTACCGCAAGGCGCAGCGCGTCGACGAGCTCGAACAGGCCAACCGGTTGCACGAGGACCGATCGCTGCGGTGGCACCACGACGAGGACGGTTCCGTGGTGATCCGGGGGCGCCTCACCCCCGAGCAGGGTGCGCTGGTGCGAAAGGCCCTCGAGGCGGCCGGCGAGGCTGTGGACGAGTTTTCCGCGGAAGACTCGTCCACAGGGTCAAACCGCCAAGATCAGCGCAACGCCGACGCTCT
>JAHWKL010000032.1:18572-21900 GCA_019347915.1 Actinomycetota bacterium | reverse complement strand
GGTCAACCAGTCCGGCGTGATCCCCATCATCTTCGCCAGCTCCGTGCTCTACCTCCCGGTGCTGCTCACCAACGTGCTCCCCACAGGGGGGTTCTGGGACAGCATCCGCACCTGGATCGACGGCAACCTGCTGACGCCGGACAACTTCATCTACATCACCATCTACGGGCTGATGATCATCTTCTTCGCCTACTTCTACACCGCCATCACCTTCGATCCGGCCAAACAGGCCGACACCATCCGCAAGCAGGGCGGCTTCATTCCCGGCATCCGGCCCGGTCCCCAGACCGAACGCCATCTGGCCAAGATCCTGTCGCGCATCACGTTGCCCGGGGCGCTGTTCATCGCCACCGTGGCGTTGCTGCCGACCGTGCTGCTCGCCGTGTACGACATCCGAGGGTTCGAGGGCTTCGGCGGCATCTCGTTGCTGATCGCCGTGGGTGTCGCCCTCGAGACGATGAAGCAGATCGACAGCCAGCTGATGATGCGCAACTACGAGAGCTTCCTGAAGTAGTGCACGGGCGGAACGAACGCACGGCCGGGCCCGCCGACGGCATGGGCGCGCCGGTCGGGGCAAGGTGCGCACCGTGAGCGAGGTGCGCGTGTCGCGGGAGTCGGACACCGAAGGCGGGGACGATGGCGGCAGTCCCGTGCGTCTAGTGCTACTGGGACGCCCGGGTGCGGGCAAGGGAACCCAGAGCGCCCGGTTGGCGCGCCACTTCGACATCCCCCATGTCTCGACCGGGGAGATCCTCCGGGCGGCGGTTCGGAACGAGACCGAGGTGGGCGCCCGGGCA
Source organism: Actinomycetota bacterium (assembly GCA_019347915.1). Classification (GTDB taxonomy): domain Bacteria; phylum Actinomycetota; class Acidimicrobiia; order Acidimicrobiales; family CADCSY01; genus JAHWJR01. The sequence continues at coordinate 21,103 of JAHWKL010000032.1, read as the reverse complement.
CGCCGCTACATGGAGGCCGGCGAGCTTCTGCCCGACGACGTGGTCGTGGCCATCGTGGCCGACCGCCTGGCGGCCGACGGCGACGTGATCGGAGGCTTCCTGCTCGACGGCTTTCCCCGGACCGTGACCCAGGCCGAGGCGTTGCTCGAGGTCACCGCGCCCCGCGGCGTCGATCTCGTCATCGACCTCGACGTCCCCACCGACGTGGTGCTGGGTCGCCTGGCCGGTCGCCGGGTGTGCGAGCGCTGTGGTGCGGACTTCCCCCAGAGCGCCGGCGGGCCGACGCCCACCGACCGGTGCCCTCGGTGCGGAGCCGAGGTGGCGGCACGGGGAGACGACACTGACGTGACCATCGCCCGACGGCTCGACGTCTACGAGTCGCAGACGGCGCCGGTGGCGGCCTGGTTCTCCCGGCGCGGTCTGTTGGTGAAGGTGGACGGCATCGGGCATCCCGACGAGGTCACCGACCGGCTGCTCCGTACGGTGGAGCGGCGCCGTCAGGAGCGCGACACCGGATCGGTAGGGTAGGCCGGCGATGCGACGCAGCCCCGACGAGATCGTCAAGATGCGCAAGGCCGGTCGCGTGGTCGCCGAGATGCACGAGCGCATTCGGGACGCCGTGCGACCGGGAGTGACCACCCTGCAGCTCGACGCCATCGGGCGAGAGGTCATCGAGCGCAACGGCGCCCGGTCGAACTTCCTCAACTACCACGGGTTCCCGGCGGTGATTTGCGCCTCGCCCAACTCCATGATCGTCCATGGCATCCCGAACGACGACCCGCTCGAGGACGGTGACGTCATCTCGATCGACTGCGGGGCGATCATCCAGGGCTACCACGGGGACGCCGCCCACACCTGGCCGGTCGGCACCATCTCGCCGGACGCCGAGAAGCTGCTGCGGGTGACCGAGGAGAGCCTGTGGGCGGGCATCGCCCAGATGCGCGACGGAAACCGGATCTCCGACATCGGCCATGCCGTGCAGACCGTCGCCGAAGGGGCGGGGTACTCGGTGGTCCGGGAGTACGTGGGCCACGCCATCGGTACGGCCATGCACGAGAAGCCGGAGGTCCCCAACTACGGGCCCCCGGGGAGGGGGCCCAGATTGCGGGTGGGCAACGTCTTCGCCGTCGAGCCCATGGTCAACATGGGCGGGCCCGAGACCCAGGTGCTGCCCGACGGCTGGGGCGTGGTCACCAAGGACGGTTCCCTGTCGGCGCACTTCGAGCACAGCATCGCCATCACCGAGGACGGTCCGCAGGTCCTCACCGTGCCCTGACTGCTCGAGGCTTCGCTCCTGTTCGTGCCGGCGGCGCTTTTGGAAGCACCGCTGGCGCGGGCTAGCATGGGCTGCTGGCCTCCTGGCCTCGCCGCGCGGCCCGTCCTCGGCGAGGCCGGCAGCGGCTGCCCGTCGTATCCGTCACCCCGGGGAGGGGTTCGCACTGCCGAAGCCCAAAGAAGACGCGATCGTGCTGGAAGGGAAGGTCACCGAGCCGCTCCCCAACGCCATGTTCAGGGTCGAGCTCGACAACGGTCATGAGGTGCTCGCCCACATCTCCGGAAAGATGCGGATGCACTACATCCGGATCCTGCCGGGCGACCGCGTCCAGGTGGAGCTGACGCCGTACGACCTCACCCGAGGCCGAATCACCTACCGGTACAAGTGATGGAAGTTCGCCGATGAAAGTCCGACCGAGTGTCAAGAAGATGTGCGAGAAGTGCAAGGTGATCCGCCGCCACGGCCGGGTCCAGGTCATCTGCACCAATCCTCGCCACAAGCAACGGCAGGGGTAGCCCATGGCACGCGTCGCAGGTGTTGACATTCCCCGCGAGAAGCGGTTGGAGGTCGCCCTCACCTACATCTATGGCGTCGGTGCCACCCGCGCCAAGCAGGTCTGCGAGGCGGTCGGGGTCGATCCCGGCACCCGCGTCCGCGACCTCACCGACGAGGAGGTGGCCCAGGTCCGGACCTGGGTCGACCAGAACCTCCGGGTCGAGGGCGACCTGCGCCGTGAGGTGTCCACCGACATCAAGCGCAAGATGGAGATCGCCAGTTACCAGGGGCTCCGCCACCGTCGGGGACTGCCGGTGCGGGGTCAACGCACCCACACGAACGCACGGACCCGCAAGGGCCCGAAGAAGACCGTGGCCGGCAAGAAGAAGGTGAGGAAGTAGACCCGAGATGGCCAAGCCCAAGCCCGGCGGGCGGCGCCCGCGCCGACGCGAGCGCAAGAACGTCACCTACGGGGTGGCGCACATCAAGAGCTCCTTCAACAACACCATCGTGAGCATCACCGACCCGGCGGGCAACGTCATCGCCTGGGCGTCGGCGGGCAACGTGGGGTTCAAGGGCTCGCGGAAGTCGACGCCCTTCGCCGCCCAGATGGCCGCCGAGCAGTGCGCCCGGCGGGCCATGGAGCACGGCGTGCGCCGGGTCGAGGTGCTGGTGAAGGGCCCCGGCTCCGGCCGGGAAACCGCCATCCGCTCGATCATGAGCGTGGGCATCGAGGTGTCCGGCATCAAGGACGTCACTC
>JAHWKL010000032.1:0-18479 GCA_019347915.1 Actinomycetota bacterium | reverse complement strand
TGCCCGGCGGGCCATGGAGCACGGCGTGCGCCGGGTCGAGGTGCTGGTGAAGGGCCCCGGCTCCGGCCGGGAAACCGCCATCCGCTCGATCATGAGCGTGGGCATCGAGGTGTCCGGCATCAAGGACGTCACTCCCGTGCCGCACAACGGATGTCGCCCACCCAAGCGCAGGAGGGTCTGATGGCGCGTTACACCGGCCCGGTGTGCCGGCTGTGCCGCCGGGAGAAGATGAAGCTCTTCCTCAAGGGCGCCAAGTGCGACACCATGAAGTGCCCCATCGAGCGCCGTCCGTACCCCCCCGGGGAGCACGGCCGCACCCAGATGCGCCGCAAGGACTCCGAGTACCTGGTCCAGCTGCGAGAGAAGCAGAAGGCCCGTCGGATCTACGGGCTCATGGAGAAGCAGTTTCGCAACCTTTACCAGGAGGCCAACCGCCAGAAGGGCGTGACCGGCGAGAACCTTCTGCGCATGCTCGAGTTGCGCCTCGACAACGTCGTGTTCCGCGCCGGCTGGGGTGCCAGCCGGTCCCAGGCCCGGCAGCTGGTTCGCCACGGCCACGTGAAGGTCAACGGACGCCGGGTCACCATTCCCTCCTACGCTGTGCGCAAGAGCGACGTGGTCGAGTTGGGTGACCGGGCCAAGGCGATGATCGTCATCCGCCACAACCTCGAGACCCTCGACCGCCAGGTGCCGCCGTGGCTCGAGGGCGCCCCCCAGGGTGCCTCCGTGACCGTGCGTGACGCGCCGATGCGGGAGCACATCGACGTTCCTGTGCGCGAGCAGCTCATCGTCGAGCTCTACAGCAAGTAGGAGTCCCGGGCCCCCATGGGGCCCGATGCCAACCACAGCAGATCGCAAGGAGAGCAACCGAATGCTGGTCATTCAGCGCCCGACCGTCGAGCCCATCGGCGAACCAGAGGGCAATCGTCAGCGGTTCTCCGTGAGCCCTCTCGAGCCTGGCTTCGGGCACACCCTGGGGAACTCCCTGCGCCGCACCCTGCTCTCGTCGATCCCCGGGGCCGCCGTGACCCAGGTGCGCTTCGACGACACCCTGCACGAGTTCTCGACCATCGCTGGGGTCACCGAGGATGTCACCGACATCATCCTGAACCTCAAGGACGTGGTGCTCACGTGCGCTTCCGACGAGCCGGTGACGGTGCGCCTCGACGTGCAGGGACCGGGCGAGGCCACGGCCGGTGACATCCAGACGACGGCTGACGTCGAGGTTCTCAACCCCGACCTGCATCTGGCCACCCTGAACGCCAAGGGGCGGCTCGCCATCGACGTGACGGTCGAGCGGGGCCGCGGCTACGTGTCGGCCGAGCGGAACCAGGGCGCGGCCACCATCGGCGTCATCCCCGTCGACTCCGTCTTCTCCCCGGTGCGGCGGGTCACCTTCGCCGTGGAACCGACCCGGGTCGAGCAGGCGACCAACTTCGACCGGCTGGTGCTCGACATCGAGACCGACGGGTCGATCTCACCTCGTGAGGCCTTGGCCTCCGCCGGCCAGACGCTGCGGTCCCTGGTCGGACTCGTCGCCGACATGAGCGATGCCGCCTCCGGCCTCGAGCTCGGCGACGTCGCCACGGTGACGTCCGGCTCACCGGACCTCGACCTGCCCATCGAGGACCTCGATCTGTCGGAGCGACCTCGCAACTGTCTCAAGCGGGCCCAGGTCAACACCGTGGGCGAGTTGCTGGAGAAGACCGAAGAGGATCTGCTCACCATCACCAACTTCGGCCAGAAGTCGCTCGACGAGGTGGCCGAGAAGCTGGACGAACGAGGGCTGTCGCTGAGGAGGCGGGAATGAACGTGCCCGGAGCTCCGACCAAGGGGAAGCGCCTGGGCGGATCGAGCGCCCATCAGCGGTCGATGCTCGCCAATCTGGTGGCGTCGCTCGTCGCCGCCGAGGCCATCGTCACCACCGAGGCCAAGGCCAAGGCCCTGCGGCCAGTGGCCGAGAGGGTCATCACCAAGGCCAAGAAGGGCGGCGTCCACCGGCACCGTCAAGTGGTGGCGTTCCTCGGCGACAAGGAGGCGGCGCACAAGCTGTTCGAGGAGATCGGCCCGCGCTACGCCGAGCGCAACGGTGGCTACACCCGGATCCTGAAGCTCGGCCCCCGTCATGGCGACAACGCCCCCATGGCGAGGATCGAGCTGGTCTGAGCTGAGACAGGTACGGATCCGCCTCACCGTCGCCTACGACGGTTCGGGCTTCTCGGGCTTCGCTGCCAACCCCGGAGTGGAGACGGTGGCGGGCAGCCTCGGGGCGGCCCTGCAACGGGCGTTGGGGCATCCCATCGAGCTCACCTGCGCCGGGCGCACCGACGCCGGGGTCCATGCGTGGGGCCAGGTGGTCTCCTTCGACGCCGACGGCGACATCGCCGACCTCGCCCTGCTGCAGCGCTCGGTCAACCGCCAGTGCCGGCCCCGGATCGTCGTGCGGGAAGCGTCGATCGCCCCTGACGGCTTCGATGCCCGCCGGTGGGCCCGGTCCCGCCGTTATCGCTACACCGTGCTCAACCGGCCCGTCGCCGATCCCTTCCTCGCCGCCACCGCCTGGCACGTGGAGCAGCCCCTCGACCTCGCTGCCATGCGCCTGGCCTGCGATCCACTCCTGGGCGAGCACGACTTCTCCTCGTTCTGCCGTCGGCCGCGTCCCCCGTCCGGCGAGCGGCCCTCGTTGGTCCGCCGCGTGCTGGAGGCGGGGTGGCGCGATCTCGGTGACGGCGTGCTCCGCTTCGAGATCGAGGCCACGTCGTTCTGCCACCAGATGGTCCGCAGCGTGGTGGGGACCGTGGTGGAGACGGGGACGGGCAGGAAGCGGGCGGGCGACATTCTCGCCATCCGGGAGGCACGCGACCGGGCCGCCGCCGGCCAACTGGCGCCGGCCCACGGCCTCTGCCTGTGGGAGGTCAGCTACCCGTGATCGTGTGCGCGAGGCTGTCCCGGTGAGCGATTCGCGTCCACCCGGCCTCGTAGAGGCCCCGCCCCGCCTGCTGGTTGCGCTGGCCCTCGTCGCCGCCGCCGCCTTGACGCTCCTCGCCGTGCTGGTGACCATGCCGACCATCTCGCCGGAGGACTTCAACTTCGCCCACTTCGGCTTCCTCGATCGGGTGCAGATCGGCACGCGCCTGCTCGATGTCCCCGTCCTCCTGCTGGTACCCGTCGCCGTGCTGTTGGCCCGCCTGGTCGAACGGGGCGCCGGAGGCGCCCCGCCGATGGCGCGCACGGTGCTGGCGTCGGCCACGGTGGTCGGGGCGGCGCTGGCCTTCTTCGTGTTCCTCCGCTTGGTGGCCCACCTCGGGGGCCAGGAGTACCTGGTGAGCCCCATGCCCAAGCTCGGGAGCCTGTTCTACGACCTGGGCGGCCTGCTGGTCGCCGTGACCGGTCCGTACTGGGCCTTCTACGAGCTGCAGCGGACCCGGTCCACCGCCGCCGATCCGGCTCCGGGGGACGCCCAGACGGGACCATCGTGGTTCCCGCCTCCGTCGCCGGGCCCGCCTGATGCCTCCCCGCCACCCTCCGCAAGCCCCTGAAATTGCCGCGTTGCGGGTGTCGCCGTAGGCTTGGCGCTCCAGGTATGCCCGCCGACTGGGAGTAGTTCCCGTGCCCACCTTCGCACCGACGCAGACCGACATCACCCGCGCCTGGCATGTGGTCGATGCCGAAGGCCTGGTGCTGGGCCGCCTGGCCACCGAGGTGGCCCGCCTGCTCCGAGGCAAGCACAAGCCCATCTACGCCCCCAACGTCGACACCGGCGACCACGTCATCGTGGTGAACGCCGACAAGGTGGTGCTCACGGCCGACAAGGGGCAGAAGAAGATCGTCTACCGCCACACCGGGTACCCGGGGGGCATCCGCAGCCAGCGCTACGACGACTTCCTCGCCCGCAAGCCCGAGGAGGCGGTGCGCAAGGCGGTTCGGGGCATGCTCCCGAAGACCTCGCTGGGACGCTCCATGCTGGGCAAGCTCAAGGTCTACGCCGGACCGACCCATCCCCACGCCGCCCAGTCCCCCACGTCGCTCGACCTCTCCGCCGCCCGGCATGAGCCGCCGGCGCCCGCCCGGAAGGAGGTCTGAGCATGGCCGGAAAGCCCCTCGTGCAGTCCACCGGTCGCCGCAAGCAGGCGGTGGCCCGCGTCCGTCTCCGCCACGGGGAGGGCGCCATCACCGTCAACCGCCGTTCGCTCGAGGACTACTTCCCGTCGGAGACGCACCGCATGATCGCCACCGAGCCGCTGCGGCTGACCACGACGGCCGAGGCCTACGACGTCGACGTCACCATGGACGGCGGGGGCACGACCGGGCAGGCGGGGGCGTTGCGACTGGGGATCGCCCGGGCGCTGGTCGCCCTCGATCCGGACCTGCGGACGACCCTCAAGCGAGCCGGCTTCCTCATGCGCGACGCCCGGGAGAAGGAGAGCAAGAAGTACGGGCTGAAGAAGGCCCGCAAGGCGCCGCAGTACTCCAAGCGCTGACTTGACACTGCGTTTCGGGACCGACGGGGTCCGCGGGCGCGACGCCGAGCTGACCCCCGAATGGGTTGCCGCCCTGGGCCGGGCCGCCGCCGCGGCGTTGGGGGGCGGGCGCTTCGTCATCGGGCGCGACACCCGCCGCTCCGGTCCGATGATCGAGTCCGCCCTGGCCGCCGGACTGGCCGCCTCGGGGGTGGACGTCGAGCGCCTGGGTGTCCTGCCGACCCCGGCGGTGGCCTGGCTGTCGGCGGCGGAGGGTGTGCCGGGGGTCGTCATCTCCGCCTCCCACAACCCCTACACGGACAACGGTGTGAAGCTGTTCTCACCCGGTGGTCGCAAGCTGTCGGAAGAGGTGGAGCTCCGCCTGGAGGGGGAGCTCGAGCGCCTGCAGGCAGGCGGGCCGGTCTCGTCAGCCGGCGGCACCGGCATCGGGACGGTGACCGATCGAGACGTGAGCGGGGCCTACATCGAGGCGCTCGTCGCCTCGCTCGAGGGTCGTCGCCTGGACGGGCTGTCGATCGTGCTCGACCCCGCCAACGGAGCGGCATCGGCGGTCGGTCCCGCGGTTCTCCGCCGGCTCGGCGCCGACGTCCGGGTGATCCACGCCGAGCCCGACGGGCTCAACATCAACGCCGGCTGTGGCTCGACGTCCCCCGACGAGCTGTGCCGGACGGTGGTGGCGTCGGGAGCCGACCTGGGGCTGGCCCTCGACGGCGACGCCGACCGCGTGCACGCCGTGGACCACCGGGGCCAGCTCGTCGACGGTGACCAGCTCCTCGCCATGTTCGCGCTGGACCTCCGCCGGCGGGATCGCCTCCGGGACGCCACCGTGGTGGTCACGGTGATGACCAACCTGGGGTTCCGCCGGGCCATGGCCGAGCACGGCGTGACCGCCGTCGAGACGCCGGTGGGCGACCGCCACGTCCTGGCCGCGCTGGAGCGGGGACAGTGGTCGCTCGGCGGCGAGCAGTCCGGCCACATCATCTTCCGCGACCTCGCCACCACCGGTGACGGCGTGCTCAGCGGCCTGCTCCTGGCCGACCTGGTCCGCCGGGCCGGGCGACCGCTGGCCGAGCTGGCGGCGGCGGCCATGACCCGGCTGCCCCAGGTGCTGCGGGGCGTCGCCGTCCAACGCCGGCCCGAGGCGCTCCCCGAGGCGGTGGAGGCGGAGATCGCCGCCGTGGAGGCCGAGCTCGGCGGCAGTGGTCGGGTGCTGGTCAGGTCCAGCGGGACCGAGCCGATGGTGCGGATCATGGTGGAGGCGCCCACCCCGGTCCAGGCCGAGCACGCCGCCGAGCGCCTGGTTGCGGCCGTTGAGCGGGCCTGCGTCGCATCGGCTGCTTCCGACCCTCGCTGAGGCCAGCGCCGAGCCACCCACTACCCTGCCCTCCCATGTGCGGCATCATCGCCGTGGTTCGCCGCCCTTCCCAGCGCACCCCGCCAACCCCCGCCGAGGTCGACGCCGCCCTGGGCCGGGCCGAGGTGGCGATGGCCGACGTCGATCTCGACCGGCCGGAGGCCATCGAGCGGCTGGCCGAGGCCCTGGAGTCGCTCGACCGGCTGCTGAGCGGCACCGCCGGGCTGCAGTTCCTCATCGCCTCTCCCGAGGTGGCGGCCGAGCTCACCGCCGCCCTGGGCCGGTTCGAGGGCGAGACCCAGCGCCTCGACCGCCTGGTCGACGCCGAGGCCCAGGCGCTGCCCGGGGACAAGCTCGAGACGCGCAACGCCGCCCTGGTGCGACTCAAGGACGTGGTGTGGGCCCTGACCCACGACCGTCTGGGGGCCGCCGCCGCCGTCGCCGACCTGGCGGGGAGCGACCCCGGTCCCGCCGCGGTGGAGGCCTTCGCCTCGGTGCAGGCGGCGCTGGCCGCCCTCGACCGTCTGGAGGTCCGGGGCCGGGACTCGGCCGGCCTGCACCTGCTGGTCGACGGGCACGGCCTCGACCTCGACGGCCCTGAGGTGACCGGCCTGGCGGCGGAGCGCCTGGCCGACCCGCTGTTCACGTCAGGAGCGGTGCGGACGCCCTGCGGCCGCTTGAGCCTGATCTACAAGGCGGCGGCCGAGATCGGCGAGCTGGGGGACAACACCCGGGCACTGCGGGCGGCGATCCGGGGGGATGCCCTCCTGCAGCGGGCCGTGGCCGCCCCCACCGCTCGGGTCACCGTGCTGGGCCACACCCGGTGGGCGAGCGTCGGCATCGTCTCGGAGGCCAATGCCCACCCGCTCAACCACGAGGAGGAGGACCTCCCGGGCGGCCCCTACGTCACCATCGCCGTCAACGGGGACGTCGACAACCACGCCGAGTTGCACCAGCGTTGGGGGTTGCGCATCCCACCGGAGATCACCTGCGACACCAAGGTGGTGCCCGCCCTGATGTCCCGCCGGTTGGCGGACGGGCACACCGAGGAGGACGCCTTCCGGGCCACGGTGGCGAGCCTCGACGGGTCGCTGGCCATCGCCGCCAGCACGGCGGACCATCCCGAGCACTTGCTGCTCGCCCTGCGGGGCAGCGGCCAGGCGCTCTACGTCGGTCTGGCCGACGACGCCTACGTGGTCGCCAGTGAGCCCTACGGGGTGGTGGGGGAGACCCGCCGGTACCTGCGGATGGACGGCGGCGCCGGCGTCGGCGCCGACGGACGCCCCGGACAGGTCATCGTCCTCGACGGCTCCCGGGCGGGGACGATCGCCGGCGTGGCCCGCACCGCCTACGACGGCACCCCGCTCCCCGTCGACGACGGCAACATCCAGACCGCCGAGGTCACCACGAGGGACATCGACCGAGGAGCGTTCCCCCACTACCTGCTCAAGGAGCTGTCCGAAGCCCCCCGCTCGCTGGCCCGCACAACCCGGGGGCGCATCCAGGAGGAGAACGGCCGTTTCACCGTCGTGCTGGGCGACGACGTGCTGCCGCCGGCGCTGCGGCGATCCCTCGCCCAGGGCGCCATCCGCCGGGTGCTGGTGATCGGCCAAGGGACGGCGGCGGTGGCCGGCCAGAGCGTCGCCGCCTCTGTCGCCGAGGCCTGCGTGGGGTCTCCCTTGCGGGTGCAGGCCATGCTGGCCACCGAGCTGTCGGGCTTCGGGCTCGACGACGACATGTCCGACGCCCTCGTGGTCGCCGTCAGCCAGTCGGGCACCACGACCGACACCAACCGCACGGTCGACCTGGTACGGGCTCGGGGGGCCTCGGTCGTGGCCATCGTCAACCGCCGCAACAGCGACCTGGTGGAGAAGGCCGCCGGCGTGCTGTACACCTCCGACGGGCGTGACGTGGAGATGAGCGTCGCCTCCACCAAGGCCTTCTACGGCCAGGTCGCCGCCGGGTTCCTCCTCGGCGCGGGCATCGCCGAGGTGATGGGCTGTGCCGACCGAGCCCGCCGCTCGGAGCTGCTCGAGGGCCTGCGCCGCCTCCCGGCCGCCATGGAGGCGGTGCTGGCCCAGCGGCCGGCCGTCGCCGAGGCCGCCTCCCGCCACGCGCCCTCCCGCCGCCACTGGGCGGTGGTGGGCAACGGGCCCAACCGCATCGCCGCCGAAGAGGTGCGCATCAAGCTCTCGGAGCTGTGCTACCGGTCCATCGCCTGCGACGCCACCGAGGACAAGAAGCACATCGACCTCTCCTCCGAGCCGCTGGTGCTCGTGTGCGCTGCCGGGCTGTCGAAGCCCAACGCCGACGACGTGGCCAAGGAGGTGGCGATCTACCGGGCCCATCGGGGAGCGCCGGTCGTGGTCGCCACCGCCGGCCAGGAGTTCCCCGCCGCCCTGTCCACCATCACCGTGCCCGAGGTCCATCCCTCGCTGGCGTTCGTGCTCTCGGCCATGGCCGGGCACCTCTTCGGCTACGAGGCGGCCCTGGCCATCGACGCCTCGGCCCGCCCCTTGCGTGAGGGTCGAGCGGCGGTGGAGTCGGCGCTGGCCGGGCGCGACGGCCGCCAGGACGAGGGACTGCTCGATCGCCTCCGCCCCGAGCTCGACCACGTCGCCCGCCGTGTGCTCGACGGCCTGCGCAGTGGCGCCTACGACGGGGCCCTCACACCGGGCACCGCCGTGCAGCTGGCCCTGCTGCTGCGCTACTCGGCGGGGATGCTGCCGCTCGAGGCCTACGAGCTCGACTTCGGAAAGGTGGGCCTGCCGAGTGTCGTGGTGGGCGACCTCACCAACGCCCTGACGCTCGGCATCGACGAGCTGACGCGCCCGGTCGACGCCATCAAGCACCAGGCCAAGACCGTCACCGTGGGCATCTCGCGCTCCGAGGACGCGCTGCTGGAGGCGCCGCTGGTCCAGTCGGTGCTGGCGGTGGGGGTGGGCCCCGATCGTCTCGGTTACCGGTCCCTGCGCACCCTCGCCGCCCTGGGCCCGGCCGTCGCCGAGGTGACCGGCCACACCCACTACCGCATCGAGGGCGACGTCGCCGACGGCACCGCCAGCCTGCACGTGGTGGACAAGGGCGGCGTTGCCGCCGAGTTGCGGTCCCGGGCCGAGGACGACCCCGCCCTTCGGGGTACCAAGCACCGGGTGGCCTCCCAGCGGGAGGTCACGGTGGCCGTGGGGGCCAGCGACGGGCGGACGGTGCTGATCGTCCCCGAGGTCAAGGACAACTCGGTGTGCGGGCTGGCCCTCCTGCACCTCCGTCCCGCCGGTCGGCTGCCGGCGGAGCAGGCCCGGGCCGTGCTCGAGGGCTACCAGGGGCGCTACGCCGCCCTGGCCGACGCGGTGACCGAGACCGAGCCGGTCTTCCGTGAGGAGGTGCTGGCCGAGGTCCCCATCGTCGAGCTGCTGACCACGCCCGTCCACGTCCTGGCCGAGCGGTGGCGAGCCCACTGAGGGACCCCCGCACGCCTGGTTCTTTGTCGGCTGAACCACCGTGGCGGTGGGCCACCCGACAAAGAACGCGAGGGTGATGGGCGTGATCGGCATCGGGACCGATCTCGTCGAGGTCGAGCGGTTCCGCCTCGCCCTCCGGCGCACGCCCGGCTTGACCGAGCGCCTGTTCAGCGACGCCGAACGGGCCTATGCCGCCCGACGCCGGGACCCGACCGAGCGCTTGGCCGCCCGCTTCGCCGCCAAGGAGGCGGTCATGAAGGCCATGGGCGTGGGTCTGTGGCGGTTCCCACTCCGTGACATCGAGGTGGTGCGGGCGGCCTCGGGGGCGCCCTCCGTGCGCCTGCACGGGCGTGCGGCGGTGCTGGCCGCCGATCGGGGGGTGACCGAGTGGCGGTTGACCCTCACCCACACGTCGACGATGGCCCAGGCCATCGCCGTCGCCCTCTGAACCGGTACTGGTCTCAGCCGCCGCCGAGAAGGGGCACGCTGGGCGCCTCCACCACCAGTCCGAGCAGCCGGTCGAGCAGTCCTTCACCGCCGGTCGAACCGCCCTGGGCGAGCGCCGCCGCCTGTTCGCGCAGGTGGGGCAGCCGCTGGTGCACCCCGTCGCCGGGGCATCCGGTGGCGACCACGTCGCGGTGGCCCACCAACGCCCCCGGCGCCCGGGGGTCGATGCCCCGGGGCCCGAACTTCCACGCCACCAGGACCGCCACCGCGCCGAGGGCGGCGTCGGTGGGGCCGCTCTGGCCGTTGTAGGTGCCGAGCACGGCGATGCCGAGGCTGCCGGTGTTGTGGCCTCGGGCGTGGGCGCCGATCACCCCCCGGCCGCCGCCGTCCTCACCGTCGTGGACCTGGCCGGGACCGTAGGAGCGGGCCCACCGGCCTTCGTAGATCCGTCCGTCGCTGTCGACCAGGAAGTTGTAGGCGATGTCGGACCACCGGCGGTTCACGACGTGGTAGCGGTAGATGGCCCGGATCCGGCCGGCGGGGTCAGGCTCGTTGGTGGGGGTGACGGTGTGGTGGAGGATGGCGCGGTGGATGGGCGCGAAGTCGGGACTGTCCCGGCGCAGCGACTCGTCGGCGCCCCACTGGGCCCGGGTGATGACCGGGGGAGGACCGCCGACGGCCAGCGGCCCCAGCGTGCCGGCCAGCGGCGCCACCGCCAAGGCGCCGGCGCCGGCCAATCCCTGCCGTAGCACCTGCCGGCGCGACACCCCCTGAGATCCGTCCCGGTCCACCATCGGCGAGAGGCTAACCCCTCCGGGTAGGCGGCGGGGCCGCGAGAATGCACGGCGTGATCCCCGTCGTGACCCCCGAGGAGATGGCGGCGGTCGACGCCGCCGCCCCCGACCCCGTCCAGGTCTTGGTGAGGCGCGCCGGTGGGGCCGTCGCCCGTGCCGCGGTGCAGCTGCTCGGTGGTGCCTACGGCCGGCGGATCGTGGTGGTGGCCGGCAAGGGCAACAACGGTGCCGACGGCCGGGAGGCTGCCCGGCGGCTGCGCCGGGCCGGCGCCCGGGTCACCGTCCTCGATGCCGCCGCCGACCACACCGAGGTTCCCCCGTGCCAGCTCGTCATCGACGCTGCCTACGGCACCGGCTTCCGCGGCCACTGGCGCCCACCCGACCCGCGGGGGGCGCTCGTCCTCGCCGTCGACATCCCGAGCGGGGTCGACGGGCGCACCGGGGAGGCGTCCGCCGACGTCCTCGCCGCCGTGCGCACCGTCACCTTCGCCGCCCTCAAGCCGGGCCTGCTCCTGGGCCGGGGGCCGGACCTGGCGGGGGAGGTGGTGGTGGCGGACATCGGGCTCGACGTCGGATCGGCGAGCGCGGGGCTGGTCACCGACGGCGACGTCGCCGCCTGGCTGCCCTCCCGCCCCCGCCAGACCCACAAGTGGCGAGCGGCGGTGTGGGTGGTGGCCGGCAGCCCGGGGATGAGTGGCGCCGCCACCCTCACCGCCCGCGGCGCGCTGCGGGCCGGCGCCGGCTACGTGCGCCTCAGCACCCCGGGGGCTGACCCTGGCGACGTCGACCCGCTCGAGGCGGTGGGTCGGCCGCTGCCGGGTGAGGGATGGGCCGAGCAGGTGCTCGCCGACGCCGGCCGCTTCCGCGCCGTGGTGGTGGGGCCCGGTCTGGGTCGGGGCGAGGGCGTGGCCCGTGAGGTGCGCCGGCTGCTCCGGAGCTGCCCGGTGCCGGTGGTGGTCGACGGCGACGGGCTGGCCGCCCTGGACGACGTCGAGCGAGCCGGGCTCCCGCCGTCCACCGTGCTCACGCCCCACGACGGGGAGTACCGGCGCCTCTGCGGTCACCCTCCGGTGCCCGACCGCCTGGGAGCCGCCCGGGAGCTGGTGGCGGCCAGGGGTGGGGTGGTGCTGTTGAAGGGCTCGACGACGGTGGTGGCCGGGCCTCGAGGACCAGCGCTGCTCGCCGCCACCGGTGACGCCCGCCTGGCCACCGCCGGCACCGGTGACGTGCTCTCGGGGGTCGTGGGCGCCTTCCTTGCCGCCGGCCTCGACCCGCCGGTCGCCGCCGCCGCCGCCGCTCACGTCCACGGCCGGGCTGCCGCTCTAGGCTGGCCCCGGGGCCTCGTCGCGGGCGACCTGCCGGAGCTCCTCCCCGCCGTGCTCGAACAACTGGGAGGCTGAATGCCCCGGTCCATGCTCGTCCGCCAGGTCATGACCACCGACGTGTTGACGTTCTCGCCCGACGACGGGGTCCAGGACGCCACCCGCCTCCTCATCGAGCGGGGCGTCGACGGCGCGCCGGTGGTCGACGACGAGGGCCGGCTGGTCGGGATGCTCAGCACCGGCGACCTCCTGGTGCAGGAGACCAAGCTCCACTACCCCACGGTGATCTCGCTGTTCGGCGCCTACCTCGAGCTGCCCTCCTCGCACCGCCGCTTCGAGGAGGATCTGCGCCGGGCGGTGGGCGCCACGGTGGGCGACGTGATGCACGACGAGCCGGTGTCGTGCGCCGAGGACGACACCCTCGAGCGCGCCGCCACCCTCATGCACGACTACGAGGTCAGCCGGCTCCCGGTGGTGAGTGACGGCAAGGTGGTGGGCATCGTCGCCCGCGGTGACATTCTCAAGGCCGTCATGGGCGCCGGCCCGTGAGGCCGTGACGGCCTCGAGGTGCTGAGGCGCCACACCCGTTCTGGCCCCAGAAGAGGTTGCTTTTTGGCCGCCTCCTGGGGCCAGAAGGCAGGGGTGGGGGTGGGCGGGTGCTGAACCGCCGCCCGGCCTGGGCCGAGGTCGACCTCGACGCCGTCGCCGCCAACGTGCGGGCCCTGGTGGCGACCGCGGCCCCGGCCGCCGTGCTGGCCGTGGTCAAGGCCGACGGCTACGGGCACGGTGCGGTCCCGGTGGCGGAGACGGCGCTGGCCGCCGGCGCATCGTGGCTCGGCGTGGCCATGAGCGCCGAGGCCGTGCCGCTCCGGGCCGCCGGCATCGAGGCCCCCGTCCTCCTGCTGTCGGAGCCGGCCCCGGCCGAGCTCGACGAGGTGGTGGACCTCGGGCTGCGTCCGACCGTCTACACCCGCTCGGGGATCGCCGGTGTGGCCGACGCCGCCGCCCGCGCCGGCGCTCCCCCCGTCGGTGTCCACCTCAAGGTCGACACCGGGATGCACCGGGTCGGGGCCGAGCCGGCCACGGCGCCGGCCCTGGCCGCCGCCGTCCTCGGGCGACCGGAGCTGGTGCTCGAGGGGGTGTGGACGCACTGCGCCGTGGCCGACGAGCCGGAGAACCCGTTCACCCTCCGCCAGGCCGAGCGCTTCGAGGCGGTGCTCGCCGAGCTGCGCACCGCCGGCGTGCAGCCGGCGCTGGTCCACGCCGCCAACTCCGCCGCCACCCTCGACCACCCCCGCCTCCGCCACGACCTGGTCCGCTGCGGCATCACCGTCTACGGGCTCGACCCCAGCCCCGCCCTGCACGGGCGCATCGAGCTGCGTCCCGCGCTCTCGCTGCGCGCCCGCGTCTCCCTGGTGAAGGTCGTGCCCGCCGGCGAGGGGGTCTCGTACGGGCTGCGCTACCGGAGGACGACCGACTCCGTCGTCGCCACCGTGCCCCTCGGCTACGCCGACGGGGTTCCCCGCCGGCTCTCGGCGGTGGGCGGAGAGGTCCTGGTCGGCGGCCGCCGGCGGCCCCTGGCGGGGACCGTCACCATGGACCACCTCCTGGTCGACTGTGGACCGGTGGGCGATGCCGGCGCCGAGTCGGTCCGCCGGGGAGACGAGGTGGTGCTCCTCGGCGAGCAGGGTGGCGAGCGCATCGGCGCCGAGGAGTGGGCCGCCCGCCTCGACACCATCTCCTACGAGGTGGTGTGCGCCATCTCCTCGCGCGTGCCCCGCCAGTACCGGCGCTCGGCGGGGATGGGCCCAGGACACAGGTAGCATTCGTCCCGTGGCGGACCTCGGCGCCATCGCCATCGACGCCAGCACCTGCACCCGCTGCACCCTGTCCGGCAGCCGCACGCAGGTCGTGTTCGGGATGGGCGATCCCGGCGCCGATCTTCTCTTCGTCGGTGAGGGACCGGGCGCTGACGAGGACGCCGCCGGCCTGCCGTTCGTGGGCCGCTCCGGCAAGCTGCTCGACCGCCTGATCGGCGAGGAGATGGGCCGGACCCGGGCAGACTGCTACATCGCCAACGTCGTGAAGTGCCGCCCTCCCGACAACCGCGACCCCCGCCCCGACGAGATGGCGGCCTGCCGGCCGTGGCTCGAGCTGCAGCTCGACCACGTCGACCCGCGGGTGGTCGTGACGCTCGGCAACGTGGCCACCCGGGCGCTGCTGGGAGGCACCGAGGGCATCACCCGGCTGCGGGGCCGGACCTACCCCTGGCGCAACCGTGTCCTGGTGCCCACCTACCATCCCGCCGCCGTCCTGCGGGGCAATCCCGAGGCCATGGCCGGTATGCGGGCCGACCTGGTGCGGGCCGCACTCGCCCTGTCCGCGGCCCAGCGGGAGCCCACCGGATGATGCTCGGCGTCGAGACCACCGGGGTCGACCAGACGCGGGCCCTGGCCGCATCCGTGGCCGAGGTGGCCGGCCCCGGCGACATCGTGTTGCTGGTCGGCGAGCTGGGCGCCGGCAAGACGGCCTTCGCCCAGGGCTTCGCCGCCGGGCTCGGGATCACCGAGCCGGTCACCAGCCCCACCTTCACCCTGGTCCGCACCTACACCGGCCGGGTCCGGCTGCACCACGTCGACGTCTACCGGCTGGAGAACCTCCAGGAGGCGCTGGACCTGGGCCTGGCCGAGATGGTGGGCGAGGACGCCGTCACCCTGGTCGAGTGGGGCGACGCGGTGGCGCCGGTCCTGCCACGCGACTTCCTCGAGGTGAGGCTGGCCTACGGCGCCGGCGACAACGAAGACCGGCGCACGGTGGCGCTGCGGGTCGTGGGCCGGCGCTGGTCGGCGAGGACGGAGGCCCTGGGCAAGGCGCTGTCCGAGTGGGCGGTGGCCTGAGCCATGCTCATCCTCGGCATCGAGACGGCCACGCCCCAGGTGGGCTGCGCCCTCGGCGCCCACGAGGGGGTGCTCGCCTCCTTCCACGCCGCCAAGGGCCGGCGCCATGCCGAGGTCCTGACCCCGGCCATCGAGTTCATCTGCCGCCAGGCCCGGGTCACCCTCGACGACGTCGGCGCCGTGGCCGCCGACGTCGGCCCGGGTCTGTTCACCGGGCTGCGGGTGGGAGTGGTCACGGCCAAGGCGCTGGCCATGGCCCTGCGCGTCCCTGTCGTCGGTGTCTCCAGCCTCGACCTGCTGGCCTTCCCCGTGCGCTGGACCCACCGCCGCATCGTTTCGGTCGTCGACGCCCGGCGGGGCGAGGTGTTCTACGGGTTCTACCGCCAGGTGCCCGGCGGTGTGCAGCGGGTGTCCGAGCACCGGGTGGCGAGCCCCGAGGAGCTGTGCTCGGAGATCCTGGCCTCGGGCGACGATTGCCTGGCGGTGGGCGACGGCGCCCTGCGCTACGCCGACCGACTCGCCGAGCTGATCCAGGTCGAGGTCGCCGAGGCGGGGCTGGCGTACCCGTCGGCCGGCTCGCTGGTGCAGCTGGCCCACGCTCGTGCCGTGCGGGAGGACTTCGTCAACTCGTGGGAGCTGGCGCCGGTGTACCTGCGCAAGGCCGACGCCGAGATCAACTGGCACGATCGCATCCGGGTGCGGCCCGGTGGCGATCCGGCCTCCTGAGCATGGCCGTCCCCCAGATCCGACGCCCGCCCGAGCCGGCCGTCGACATCGTGCCCATGCGCCGGCGTCATCTTCGGGGTGTCATGCGCATCGAGAGCCAGGTCTGCCCGCGGCCGTGGACCATGGGGTTGTTCCTGGCCGAGATCGGGAGCCGACCCGATCGCCACTACGTGGTGGCCCGGTCCGGTGGTGCGGTCATCGGCTACGCCGGCGTGGTGGAGGCGGCCGGCGAGGGCCACGTGACCACCATCGCCGTCGCCCCGGAGTGGCAGCGCCAGAAGATCGGGACACGGCTGCTGCTGGCGCTGGCCGGCTGGGCCGGCGAGCATCGCTGCCGCGCCCTCACCCTCGAGGTGCGAATGGGCAACGCCGGCGCTCAGGCGCTCTACCGTCGGTTCGGGTTCGTCCCCGCCGGCGTACGCCGCAACTACTACGTCGAGAGCAAGGAGGACGCCTTGGTGATGTGGGCCCATGACATCGACGCTCCCGGCTACGTCCGGCGCTTGGACGCCATCGCCGCCGGGCTGGCGCCTTCGGCCCTCGGGGGTCGCTCGTGACGGAGGGAACCTCCACTGCCGTGCTGGCCATCGAGACCAGTTGTGACGAGACGGCGGCGGCAGTGGTCGTCGACGGCACCGACGTGCGCTCGTCGGTGGTCTCCAGCCAGGTCGACCTGCACGCCCGGTTCGGTGGGGTGGTGCCCGAGATCGCCAGCCGGGCCCACGTCGAGCTGCTCCCGCCGGTGGTGGCCGAGGCCCTGGTGGAGTCGGGTCTCGACGGTGGCGACGTGGACGCCGTGGCCGCCACCGTGGGCCCCGGCCTGGTCGGGTCCCTGCTGGTCGGTGTGGCGGCGGCCAAGGCGTTGGCCCTGGTGTGGGGCGTGCCCTTCGTGGGCGTGAACCACATGGAGGCGCATCTCTACGCCGCCTTCCTCGAGGAGCCGACGCTGGAGCCACCGCTGGTGGCGCTGCTGGTCTCGGGCGGGCACACCATGCTGGTGGCCATGGAGGACCACGGCGTCTACCGGCTCCTCGGCTCCACCATCGACGACGCCGCCGGTGAGGCGTTCGACAAGGTCGCCCGCTTCCTCGGGCTCGGCTACCCCGGCGGCCCGGCGATCGACCGCGAGGCCGCCGCCGGCGATCCGCACGCCATCGACTTCCCCCGGGCCCTCGTCGACCACGGCTTCGACTTCAGCTTCTCGGGCCTGAAGACCGCCGTGGTCAACTACGTGCGCCGCCATCCCGACGTGCCCACCGCCGACGTGTGCGCCAGCTTCCAGGAGGCGGTGGTCGACGTGCTGGTGACCAAGGCCCGGCGGGCGGCGGCGAGCACCGGGGCCCGCAACCTGTGCCTGGGCGGAGGGGTGGCCGCCAACTCGCTGCTGCGCAGCCGCTTCGTCGACGCCTGCGAGCAGGACGGCCTGCATCCCTTCGTGCCGTCACGGTCGATGTGCACCGACAACGCCGCCATGGTGGGGGCCGCAGGGTGGTGGCGGTTGCGGTCGGACGGCCCCACGTCGCTCGACGCCGGCGCCGATCCCAACCTCCGTCTGGCCTAGGTGTTCGGCCGTCTGGCCCAGGTGTTCGACGCCACGAGGGGCCGAGAGTTGTCGCATCCGCTGCGCTGACCTATCGTTAGCACTCGATCCCTTAGAGTGCTAACAGTCCCTACGGAGGCGCACACATGAAGCTTCAGCCCCTCGACGACCGCATTGTGGTGCGGCCCGGTGAGTCCGAGGAGACCACGGCCAGCGGGCTCGTGATCCCCGACACCGCCAAGGAGAAGCCCCAGCAGGGCGAGGTCCTGGCTGTCGGTCCCGGTCGCCGCTCCGAGCAGACGGGTGAGGTCATCCCCCTCGGCATCAGCACGGGCGACACCGTCGTCTACAGCAAGTACGGGGGCACCGAGATCACGATCGACGGCGAAGACCTCCTGATCCTGTCCAGCCGCGACATCCTCGCCACGGTCCAGAAGTAGGGGGTCGCTCATGCCCAAGATCCTCAAGTTCAACGACAACGCCCGACGCAGCCTCGAGGCCGGGGTCGACAAGCTGGCCAACGCGGTGAAGGTGACGCTGGGGCCCAAGGGCCGCAACGTCGTCCTCGAGAAGAAGTTCGGCGCACCGACCATCACCAACGACGGCGTCTCCATCGCCAAGGAGATCGAGGTCGAGGACCCCTTCGAGAACATGGGGGTCCAGCTGGTGAAGGAGGTCGCCACCAAGACCAACGACATCGCCGGCGACGGCACCACCACCGCCACGGTCCTGGCCCAGTCCATGGTCCACGAGGGGCTGCGCAACGTGGCCGCCGGGGCCAACCCCATGGCGCTCAAGCGGGGCATCGACCTGGCTGTCACCGCCGCCATCGGCTCGCTCCAGGAGCAGGCCAAGGACATCGACGACAAGTCGGAGATCGCCCAGGTGGCCTCCATCTCCGCCGCCGACAGCGCGGTGGGAGAGGTCATCGCCGAGGCCATCGACAAGGTGGGCAAGGACGGCGTGGTGACCGTCGAGGAGTCGAACACCTTCGGCATGGAGCTCGACTTCACCGAGGGCATGCAGTTCGACAAGGGCTACCTGTCGCCCTACTTCGTCACCGACCAGGAGCGCCAGGAAGCGGTCCTCGAGGACGCCTACATCCTGCTGGTCAACGGCAAGGTGAGCGCCGTCCACGACCTGGTCCCGGTGCTCGAGAAGGTCATGCAGGCCGCCAAGCCCCTGCTCATCGTGGCCGAGGACATCGAGGGCGAGGCCCTCGCCACCCTGGTCGTCAACAAGATCCGGGGCACGTTCACGTCGGTGGCGGTGAAGGCGCCCGGCTTCGGCCAGCGTCGCAAGGCGGTCCTGGAGGACGTCGCCATCCTCACCGGCGGACAGGTCATCTCCGAGGAGGTCGGCCTCAAGCTGGAGAACGCCACGCTCGACCTGCTCGGCACCGCCCGCAAGGTGGTGGTGACCAAGGACGCCACCACCGTCGTCGACGGTGGCGGCAG
>JAHWKL010000031.1 GCA_019347915.1 Actinomycetota bacterium | reverse complement strand
GCATGGGGGCGACCGGAGGGCTGACCGGGAGGTTCACGACCGTCGGCTCAGTTGTTCCGGACGTTGAGGGGCACGTTGGCCAGCCAGGCGGTACGGCCGCCCTGGCGGCGCAGGACCAGCCGCCACAGCCCGGCGGGGTCGGCGCACAGCACGTCGTCGGGCGCACCGTCGACGACGAGCCACGCTCCTTCGTCGACCTCGGCCTCCAGCTGGCCGGGGCCCCAGCCGGCGTAGCCGGAGAACACCCGCACCGTGTCGATCGCCGCCGCCACCCGGTCGGGCTCGGTGCCGAGGTCGAACGTGCCCAGGTGGCCGAGGATGGGCGACCATCCCTCGGTGGGCCCGGCGGTGTCGCTGCGGGCCAGCCCGATGGCGGCGGTGTCGCCCACCGGGCCCCCGACGAAGACGACGGCGGGGTCGGCGGCGAGTGGTCCCCACTGGGGGAGCGGTTCGTCCACGGACGTGTGGCTGGGCCGGTTGAGCACCACACCGAGGGCACCCTCGTCGGAGTGGTGGGCGAGGACCAGCACCACGGTGCGGGCGAAGTTGGGGTCGGCGAGGACGGGCAGGGCGACCAGGAGCCGGCCGGCGAGGGGGCGGCCGTCCATCACCACCTCACTTCAACAGCCGCGACAGGCGGCGGTCGGCGAGGACCCGGCCTCCGGTCTGGCAGACGGGGCAGTAGGTGACCTCGTAGCGCTCGTAGGAGACCCGGCGCAGGGTGTCGCCACAGGCGGGGCAGGGCTGGCCCACCCGCCGGTGGACGACCCAGTGGTCGCCCACCTTGGCCGGCAGGCCGCCGTGCCGGCGCCGCTCGGCGACCAGCCCATCGGCCAGGACCTCCTCCACCGCCGTGACCAGGCGCTGGCGCTGCTCGGCGTCGAGCGACGCCAGCGTGGCGAAGGGCGACAGCCGGGCCCGGTGCAGGGCGTCGTCGGTGTAGCCACGCCCCATGCCCGCCACCGTGCGCTGGTCGCGCAGGATGGTGTGCACCCGCCGGGTGTCGTCGCCGGTGCGGAGGAGCTCGGCGAAGGCGGGGCTGTCCACCTCGGGGCCGAGCCGGGCCAGCGGGCCCTCGTCGCCCTCGGCCAGCACCCACCAGGCGGCCTTGCGTTCGGTTCCGAACTCCTTGATCATCACCGCCGGCCGGCCGCCGACACTCACCCGCAGCACCCCGTTGCGGGGCCGGGTGGTCTTGGGAGGGTCCTCGAGGTCGGCCCGTCCGCCCTGGGACAGATGGACGAGGAGCCGGGGACCACCGAGCGACCACACCAGGTACTTGCCCCGCCGGCCCACTTCCTCCACGGTGCGGCCCACCAGCGACGCCGGGTCGGGCACGACCGTCTTGAGGGCCGAGAACGACAGGGGCTGCAGCGCCTGGAGAGCCCCACCGGCCACGGCGGCGTGGAGCCGCTCGGCCAGCGCCTGCATCTCCGGCAGCTCGGGCACGGCTCACACCATCTCGGCCGACGGCGCCGGCGTGTCGGCGCCGAGCTGGGCACGGGCGCGGTCCTGGTGGCGGCGCAGCCATGCCCCCGGGTCGTCGGCACCGTCGTCGAGCAGGTGCGGGGACAGGGCCAGCTCGGTGGCCAACCGCACGCCGGCGACGTAGTCGTCGACCCTCACGTGCTCGGGCCCCACGCCGGGGCCACGGTCGAGGCCGTTGTGGTAGTTGCCCAGCGGCAGGGCCAGCCCCGACGCCTCGTACCCGCAGGCGCAGAAGACGCTGGCCTCGCAGGTGCCGCCGTCCATGAGCTTGCGCTGCCAGCGGAAGGCGGGGTCGGCGGCGGCCACCTCGCCGGCGGCCCGGACCAGGGCGGCGGTGAGGCCGGGGTCGAAGATGCTCGTGCGATCGCCCACCCGCACGATGACGCCGGCTCCCTGGGGGGCGTCGGCCAGCGCCTGGGAGCACTCCAGCGACAGCACCCGGGCCCGCGGCGGCACCGTCCGCAGCCGGATGGCCTCGAGGGCGCCGAGGAAGCCGATCTCCTCGGCCCGGGTGAACAAGCCCCAGACGGCGGTGCCAGCCGGTTGCCGGCGGGCCAGCTCGTCGAGGGCGCACAGCACCACGGCGGCGCCCAGCAGGTCGTCGCACACCCGGCCGCTGATGCGATCGTTGACCACGGCGAAGCCGGGGAAGCGCCACATGGCGAAGCCTCCGGGCTCGGCGGCGCCGTCGACCACCCGGGCAGTGGCTGCCTTCAGGCGGCGGTCGTGCCCTTCGGCCGCCACCAGCTCGCCGTGCCCCACCGCCTCGCCGGAGCCGGGGCGGAAGAACTCGACGGGGGAGCCGGGCAGGGCGTCGGCCGCCGCCAGCCCACCCCGGAACTCGAGCGTGGCCGTGGCGCCGTCCGTGCCCGTCACCGCGAAGCCGGGGTGGTCGAGGTGGGCCACCAGCACCAGCGGTCGGTCGAGATCGGCGCCCTCACTCTCGTAGCGCACGACCACGTTGCCGGCGGCGTCCCGCCCGGCGGACAGGGCGGGACGGGCCTCGGCGAAGGCGACCACGGCGGCGGCGGGGAGCTCCTCCATCAAGGGCGCGGTCGGTTGCGACAGCAGGCCCTGGGCCACGCCCAACCACCTCTCCCGCCGGTCCACGGTCCCGACGCTAACGCCGTTCCGCACGGTGATGCCCATGGACGGCGATGCCCTAGGGCGCGGCCGCGCCCCGCGCCTCCCGCCGCTGAATGAGGATGGAGTTCAGCTCCCCGCCGACGATGAGGCCCACACCCAGGGCGTAGAGCCACACCAGCAGGGTCAAGGTGCCGCCGAGGACACCGAAGATCTCGTTGCCGTTGGCGGCGATCTGCAGGTAGAGGCGGAAGCCCAGCGACACCAGCAGCCACAGCGTGGAGGCGAGCACGGCGCCGGGGAGGTGCCGGCGCCAGGCGGTGCGATGGTCGGGAGCGAGGCGGTACAGCGTGGTGGCCCACAGGACCAGCACCACGAAGGCGAACGGCGCCCGCAGCAGCTCCCAGAAGAAGGCGAAGGCGTCGCCCAGGCCCACCGCCTCGGCCACCTCCTGCCCACCGCCGAGCAGGGGCCCGAGGACGAGGGTGGCCAGCATCACCACCGCCACCAGCACGCTGCCCAGGGCCAGGACCACGGCGCTGGGGATGATGGCGAACCACGTCCGGCGCTCCACCAGGTCGTAGGCCTCGTCGAGGGCCCGGATCACCCCGACGAACCCCCGGGAGGCGGCGAACAGCGCGCCGAAGGTCCCCAGGGTCAGTAGCCCCGGCCGCCGTTCGGTGAACAACCCCTGCACCGCTTCCAGCACCTCGGAGGCGTCGTCGGTGAAGACCCGGTCGAGCGCGGTCAGCACCGTGTTCTGGGCCTCGGCCGCCAGCTCACCGCCGACGAGGTCGCCGAGGGAGCCGAGTGCGGCCGCCGTGGCCAGCAACGTGGGGAACAGCGCCAGCATGGCGAAGAACGCCACCTCGGCGGCCAGGCCGGTGACGCGGTCCTCCCGCCACTCGTTCGCCAGTGCCCGCACGATCTCTCCGGCTCCCCGCCAGCTGGGGCGGACGAGGCGGCCGGCGGTGGCGTTCAGCGGGTCCGGCGGCTGTAGACGGGCGGCTCGAAGACGCGCCCGCACCGGCACTTGCCGAGCTGCTTGACCAGGTGCCGGCGCTCCACCTCGGCCCACACCTCGTCGTCGGTCATCGAGTGGGCCACCTCGGCTCGGGCGTCGGCATCGCTGGCGACGGCCGGGGCGGCGATGGTGGCGATGACGCCGGGCTTGAACCAGTAGCCCCTGCAGTCGGGGCCACGC
Organism: Actinomycetota bacterium; assembly: GCA_019347915.1. Classification (GTDB taxonomy): domain Bacteria; phylum Actinomycetota; class Acidimicrobiia; order Acidimicrobiales; family CADCSY01; genus JAHWJR01. Next base: position 18,249 of record JAHWKL010000031.1, on the reverse strand, counting down.
CCGGGACCGCAGGCCTCGGCGTCGTTGTAGCCGTGCCAGTCGGCCAGGCCGTTGAGGCCCTTGGTGATGGCCGCCACCGCCGCGCCCATGTCCTGATCTTTCGTCCCGTTGTCCTCCACGCCGGCCAGGATAGGCAGGCCCCGGCGATCAACCCCGGGGCGCCTCCACGCAGCGCACGCCGTCGGCGCCCACGGTGGCGGCGTGGTCGGTCCCCGGCTCCACGTCGAGCCGGTCGCCGGGGTGCAGCTCGAGGTCACCGTCGTCGTGGGTGTGGAACACGATGCTGCCGGACAGGCAGTACAGGACCTTGTGGTACCCGTGGCGGTGCCAGCCGTAGGTGTCACCGGGAGCGTTGGACCAGCTACGGGGCTCCAGGCCCTCGGCCCGCATCCGCGACTCGACGTCGCCGGTGCTGGCCGGGTCGTGGTCGCCGGGGGTCACTCGGGCACCCATGGTGACGAGGTTAGGCCCCGCGGCCAGGCCCGTTGGGCTGCGTGCCGCTGACCCCGGCGGCCTCCAGGGTGGCGGTCTCGGCCAGCACCCGGGCGGCCGCCTCGACCACCGGCAGGGCCAGGCAGGCCCCGGTGCCCTCGCCCAGCCGCAGGCCCAGGTCGAGCACCGGCGTCAGCCGTAGGTCGTGCAGCACGGCGGAGGCACCGGGCTCGGTGGAACGGTGCCCGGCCAGGCAGTAGCTCAGGGCCTCGGGGACCAGACGGGAGGCGACCAGGAGGCCGGCACCGGCGATGAAGCCGTCGACCACCACCGGCACCCGGGCGGCGGCGCCGCCCACCACGAAGCCGGCGAGGGCGGCGATCTCCAGCCCGCCGAGGGAGGCCAGCACGGCGAGGGGGCCGGCGCCCGGCTCGGTGCGCTCCACCGCCCGCTGCACCACGGCCACCTTGCGGGCCAGGGTGAGCTCGTCGATGCCGGTGCCCCGGCCGGTGACCTCGGTGGCGGGACGGCCGGTCAGGGCGGCGACCAGGGCGGCGGCGGCGGTGGTGTTGGCGATGCCCATCTCCCCGGTGACCAGGCACCGGGCGCCGGCGGCGACCAGATCGGCGGCCACCTCGGCGCCGGCGTCCAGGGCGGCCCGCGCCTCGGTCTCGGTCATGGCCGGGCCGGTGGCCAGGTCGGCGGTGCCGAAGCGCACCTTGCGGTCGAGGAGGCCGGGGGTGGGTGCCAGGGCGGCGGCCACGCCGACGTCGACGACGGTGACCGAGGCGCCCATCTGGCGGGCCAGGACGTTGATGGTGGCGCCGCCGGCAAGCAGGGTGGCGACCATCTGGGCGGTGACCTCCTGGGGCCAGGTCGTGACCCTCTGGGCGTGGACCCCGTGGTCGGCGGCGAACACGGCCACGGCGGCGGGCGCCGGCGCCGGCGGGAGGGGTGTGCCGGCGATGGACGCCAGCCACGCGCCCAGGGCCTCCAATCGGCCCAGGCTCCCGGGGGGCTTGGCCAGGCGATCGTGGTGCTGGCGGGCGGCGGCGGCGGCGCCGGCGTCCGGTGGGTGCACGGCGGCGGCGGCGGTGGCGAAGGCGCCGGTCCCGCCGGTCCCGCCGGTCCCGCCGGTCCGGCCGGTCCCGCTGGGCTCCGTCATCGGGGAAGAGCCTGGCGCACGGCGGCCTCCACCGTTCCTGGCGACAGCTCGTCGAGGGTGACGTGGCGGGCGCCCATGGCCCGGGCCAGGGTGGCGGCCAGCCCGAGGCGGGTGGGACCGTCCTCGGCGTCGACCACGACTGCGGGCACCTTCTGGCGGCGCACGGAGGCGCCGGCGGCCAGGGCCGCCTCGACGGGGTCGGTCCCGGGCGGGCCGGCGGTGGCCCGCCCGTCGGTCAGCACGACCAGCAGCGGCTGCTGGCCCGACGGCCGGGCGCCGGCGGTGGCGATGCCGAGCGCGGTCTCCACGCCGGCGGCCAGCGGGGTGCGCCCGCCGGTGGCCACCGAGGCCAGCCGGGCCCGGGCCACCTCCACGCTCCCGGTGGGCCGCAGGACGACCTCGGCGCCCTCGCCCCGGAAGGTGACCAGCGCCACCCGGTCGCGGCGCTGGTAGGCGTCCACCAGCAGCCCGAGGGCGGCGCCGGTGGCCGCTTCCATGCGCCGGGTGGCGCCCATGGACCCCGAGCAGTCGACGGCGAGGACCACCAGGTTGCCGGCGGTGGACTCGCGTACCGCCTCCCGGATGTCGGCGGCCACCACCGGCGGGCTCCCGGGGTCGTCGGCCCGCCGGATGGCGGCGGCGGCCACCGTGGCGTTCACCGCCAAGGAGGTCACCGGCCCGGTGGGACGCTGATCGCGCACCAGCCGGCCCTGGGTGCTCGCCACCTTCGAGCGCCGGCCGCCGGCGTCGCCGGCCGTCGGAGGGGCGGCCAGGTGCAGCACCGGCCGGGCGGCGCCGGCCTCGACCTGTTGCTCCCGGCCGCCCTCGCCCTCGCCCCCGCCGCCCTCGCCCCCACTCCCTTCTGGCGGTGGAACCGGGGCGGTTTCCGTACCGTTCTCACCGCCAGAAGCGGGCTTGTCGAGCGCTTGGTCGAGGGCCGAGCGCATCTCCTCGCCGGAGACCCCCGGGTCCTCGAACGGCGAGCGCCGGCGGCGGTGGGCCAGAGCCATGGGCGCCACCCGGCGCACGTCGCCGGCATCCGCTCGCTGGCGCCCCTCCCCGCCGGCCAGGGCGGCGGCGGCCCGGGCCACGACCAGGTCGGCCCGCAGCCCCTCGGCACCGAGGTCGGCGCACAGGGCGCTGATCGACGCCAACAGGTCGTCGGGGACCTCGGCGGGGCGGGCGCCGGCCAGGCGGGCGGCCAGGGCACCCTCCTCACCCGCCCACCGCTCGGCGAAGCCGGTGGGGTCGGCGTCGAAGGCCAGGCGCCGGCGCACCGCCTCGGCCCGCTCGCCGGGGTCGGTGCTGGCGGCCACGTCGACGGCCAGCCCGAAGCGGTCGAGCAGCTGGGGGCGCAGCTCCCCCTCCTCGGGGTTCATGGAGCCGATGAGCACGAAGCGGGCCGGGTGCTGGTGGGAGATGCCCTCCCGCTCCACCCGGTTGACCCCCGAGGTGGCCACGTCGAGCAGCACGTCGACCAGGTGGTCGGCCAGCAGGTTCACCTCGTCCACGTAGAGCACGCCCCCGTGGGCGGCCGCCAGCAGCCCCGGCTCGAAGCGCCGGCCCTCCCCGGCCAGGGCGGCACCCAGGTCGAGGGTCCCCACCAGGCGGTCCTCGCTGGCGCCCAACGGCAGCTCGGCGAACGGTGCCTCGCCCGGCAGCAGGACGGCCAACCCCCGGGCCAGCGTGGTCTTGGCCGACCCCTTCTGCCCCCGCAGCAGCACTCCCCCGATGCGCCGGTCGACCGCCGCCAGCACCAACGCCAGCTTCACCTCCTCCATCCCGACGACCGCAGAGAACGGGAACTTCCCACCTCCCCCCTCCACCGCCGAGGACGAGGACCGGCCCGCCATCAGTCGACCCTCACCGAGGCGGGTTCCCTGGGAGGAGTCGCAGTGCCAACGGCAAGCGAGCAAAGCGAGCAAAGCGAGCGCAGCCGCCCGGGTGGCACGGAGGGGAGGGGCCCACGGACGCCGGAGGCGCCCCTGGCGCCGGAGGCGGCCCGTGGGAGGGGTCCCGCTCCGTGACAGGACCCGGGCGGCGGAGCGGGCACGGTGGGGGATACGACGCAGACGCTCACCGCGACTCCTCCCACCCCTCGGCCTCCAGCAGGGCGGCGCGCAAGGTCGAGAGGGCCGACTCCGAGGCGGCCCACAACCCCCGCTCGTCGGCCTCCAGCAGTCGCTCGGCGATGGAGCGCAGCGCCCACGGGTTGGACGCCTCGAAGAACTTCCGCACCTCGGGGTCGCCCACGTAGGCCTCGGTGACCCGCTCGTACATCCAGTCCTCCACCACGTGGGCGGTGGCGTCGTAGCCGAACAGGTAGTCGACGGTGGCGGCCATCTCGAACGCCCCCTTGTAGCCGTGACGGCGCATGGCGTCGATCCACTTGGGGTTCACCACCCGGCTGCGCACCACCCGGGCCGCCTCCTCGGCCAGCGAGCGCACCCGGGGCCGGGCCGGGTCCGACGAGTCGCCGAACCACGCCTTGGGGTCGCTGCCGGTCAGCGCCCGCACGGTGGCCACCATCCCGCCGTGGTCCTGGAGGTAGTCGTCGGAGTCGAAGATGTCGTGCTCCCGGTTGTCCTGGTTCTTCACCGCCACGTCGATGGCGGCGAAGCGCCGGCGCATGGCCTCGGGCGCCGGCTCGCCGGCCCGGTCCCGCCCGTAGACGTAGCCGCCCCAGGCCAGGTACACCTCGGCCAGGTCGTCGTCGCTGCGCCAGTCGCGTGCCTCGATCACACCGAGGATGCCCGACCCGTAACCGCCGGGCTTGGGCCCGAACAGGCGGGGGTCGCCGTCGGCGCCGAACCCGGCCAGGCGCACGGCGTCGTCGAGCAGGGCGACCACGTGGGGGAAGGCGTCCCGGAAGAACCCGGAGATGCGCAGGGTCACGTCGACCCGGGGGCGGCCCAGCTCGCCGTCGGGGATGCGCTCGATGCCCGTCACCCGGCCCGACTCCTCGGCCCACACCGGGCGCACGCCCAACAGGGCCAGGGCCTCGGCCACGTCGTCGCCCGAGGTGCGCATGGCCGCCGTGCCCCACACGACCAGCCCCACCGTGGCCGGGTAGCAGCCCTCCTCGGCCAGGTGGCGCTCGAGCAGCTGGTCGGCCAGGCCCCGCCCCACGTCCCACGCCAGCGGCGAGGGCACCGCCTTGGGGTCGACGGAGTAGAAGTTGCGCCCGGTCGGCAGCACCGAGGCCATGCCCCGGCTGGGCGCCCCGCTGGGGCCGGGGGGCACGAAGCCGCCGGCGAGGCCGTGGAGCAGGTTGGTGATCTCGTCGGTCGTGCGCCGCAGCGCCGGCACGAGGCGCTCGCACACCCAGCGCAGCGTGGGGTCGCCGGGTGGCGCGGCCGGGCGCCAGCCCGCCGACTGCAGGGTGCCCAGCCGGCGCCGGCACTCGGCCTCCACCGCGTCGACGTCGGCCCGGGCGCCGGCGGCCAGGTCCACGCCGAGGTCGCCGGCCACGGTGGCCCGCAGCGAGGGGACCCGCCCCTGGGGCAGGCGGGTGAGGGCCAGCACCATCTCCAGCTCGGCCTCGCCCTCGGGCGGCGCTCCGAGCACGTGCAGACCGCCCCGGATCTGGGCGTCCTTGAGCTCGCACAGGTAGCCGTCGACGTGGAGCACGGCGTCGTCGAACTCGTCGCCCTCGGGCGCCTCCGACAGGCCCAGGTCGCGGTGGATCTCGGCGGTGACGAGCAGGTCCCACACCTGGGCCCGCACGGCGGGGAGCTTGGCCGGGTCGAGCGCCTGCACCGAGGCGTAGGTGTCGAGCAGCGACTCCAGGCGGGCCAGGTCGTCGTAGGTGTCGGCCCGGGTCAGGGGCGGCACCAGGTGGTCGACCACCACGGCGTGGGCCCGGCGCTTGGCCTGGGTGCCCTCGCCCGGGTCGTTGACCACGAAGGGGTAGAACAGCGGGACGTCGCCCAGGGCGGCGTCGGGGAAGCAGCCGGCGGACAGGCCCACGCCCTTGCCCGGCAGCCACTCGAGGGTCCCGTGCTTGCCGGCGTGGATCACCGCGCCGGCGCCCCACCCCTCGTCGAGCCAGCGGTAGAAGGCCAGGTAGTGGTGGGTGGGGGCCAGGTCGGGGGAGTGGTAGGTGGCGATGGGCGACTCCCCGAACCCCCGGGGCGGCTGCACGGCCACGAGCACTCCGCCGAGGTCGAGGCCGGGGAACACCAGGTCGTTGCCCGAGCGCCACACCTGGCCCGGCGCCGGCCCCCAGGTGCCCTCGACGGCGGCCCGGGCGCCGGCGGGCAGCCCGGCGAACCACTCGGCGTAGCGCCCGACGGCCAGGCGCCCCGGCGCCCGGGCCAGCTGGTCGGCGCTCAGCACCGGGTCCTCGTAGGTGAAGCCGTCGGCCAGGGTGGCCATGAGGGCGTCGCCGTCAGCGGGGACGTCGTCGACCCGGTAGCCGGCGTCACGCAGGGCGTGGAGCAGGCCGACCACGCTGGCCGGCGTGTCCAGGCCCACGGCGTTGCCCAGGCGGCTGCGCTTGGTCGGGTAGGCGGACAGCACCACCGCCACCCGCCGCTCGGCCGCCGGCGCCTGCCTCAGCGAGGCCAGCCGGACGCTGGTGCCCGCCACCCGCTCGACGCGGTCGGGCACGCCCCGGTAGGCCAGCACCGGCGAGCCCAGCTCGTCGCCGTCGTCGACCACCTCCTTGAACGACACCGGCACGCTGACGATGCGCCCGTCGAACTCGGGGATGGCCACGCCCATGGCCACGTCGAGGGGGGACATGCCGGCGTCGCTGGCCGCCCAGGCGGCCGAGGGGATGGTGGCCGCCGGCGCCTGCACCACGGGGACGTCGAGGGCGGCGAGGCGGGGTGCGGCCCACTCCTCGTCGTCGCTGCCCTCCGTCCCGCCGGCCAGGGAGCCCGAGGCCAGCACGGTGGTCACCACGGCGTCGACTCCCGCCTCGGCCAGCAGGTCGAGGGCGGGGACCTGCCCGTGCTCGTCGGGCCGCAGCGAGTAGCAGTACACCGGCACGGCGTCGGCCCCCCGGGCCTCGATGGCGTCGCACAGGGCGTCGACGAACAGCGTGTTCCCGCTGAGCAGGTGGGCCCGGTAGAACACCACGCCCACCGCCGGCCGGCCCGGGTGGCGCGCACGGCGGCCCCAGTGGCCGAAGGCGGGCACCTCGGCCGGCGGGTCGAAGCCGAAGCCGGTCATCAGCACGGTGTCGGCCACGAACCGCAGCAGGTGCTCGGCGTTGGCCAGGCCCCCGGCCACCAGGTAGTCGAAGGCGGCGGCCACGGTGGCGGCGGGCACGGTGGAGCGGCCCATGAGCTCGGCGTCGGGCACGGCCTCGCCGCCGAAGGCCACCAGCGGCACCCGCCGCTCGACGCAGGCGCGGTGGAGGTCGTCGAACCCCGGCTCCCACGCCCGGCGGCCCCCGAGGAGGCGGACCACCACGGCGTCCACCCCATCAAGGGCGGGGGCCTGGCTCAGGGCCGACGGGTTGGCCGCCCGGACCGGCGGGAAGCCGTGGGGCAGGCCCTCCACCACCGAGCGCAGGGCCAGGATCTCGGTGTCGGCGTTGGTGAGGACGAGGATCACGACGCCCGCCCCCGGGCGGAGACGGGCTGGCCGCCGGCGCCGTTGGCGGACGGCCGTGCCCCCTCGGCGATGATGGCGTCGAGGGCGGCCAGGTCGAGGTGGGCCTCCAGCAGGTCGGCCAGCCGGTCGAGCTGGGCCTGGCGGGCGGCGGCGAACGACACGCCGGCGGGTACGAAGCGCTTGCCGGCCCGCCGCCCCACCTCGGTGAGGAAGGTGGCGCGGAAGCCGTCCTGCTCGAACAGCCCGTGGAGGCTGGTGCCGAGGAAGCGGGCGTCGACCAGGTCGACGGCGCCCTCCTCGTCCTCGCCGTGGACGTCGTCGAGGTGGATCCACGCCGCCGCCCCCTCGCCCCGCTCCACCCGGCCGTGGTGGATCTGGTAGCCGGCGGCCCGCTGGCCCATGGCCTCCCCCCGGCGCTGGCGGGTGACCTTGTCGGCGGCGAAGGTGGTGGTCACGTCGAGCCAGTCCAGGCCCTCGACCTCGCCCCGCTTCGACTCCACCGTGTCGGTGATGTGCCGGCCCATCATCTGCTCGCCCCCGCAGATGCCGAGCACCAGGGCGCCCGAGGCGTCGACGGCGCGGTCGAGGCCTCGTCCCCGCAGCCAGCCGAGGTCGTCGACCGTGGCCTTGGTGCCGGGGAGCACCACCAGGTCGGGCCGGCCCAGGGCGGCGGGGGAGTCGACCAGGCGCACCTCGACGCCGGGCTCGATGGCGAGGGCGTCGAGGTCGGTGAAGTTGGCGATGCGGGGGAAGCGCACGGCGGCCACGTCGAGGGTGTCGGCGACGGCCGGCGCCGTGGCCGTGGGCCGCCGCCCGGAGAGGGCCAGCGAGTCCTCGGCGTCGAGGGCCACGTCGTGCACCCAGGGCAGCACCCCGAGGGTGGGCACGCCGCACCGGCGCCCGAGCTCGGTGGCGCCGTCGCCCAGCAGGGCGAGGTCGCCCCGGAACTTGTTGATCACGAAGCCCCGGACCAAGGCGCGGTAGGGATCGGGCAGCAGGGCCACGGTGCCGTAGAGGGCGGCGAACACCCCGCCGCGGTCGATGTCGCCCACCACCACCGCCGGTAGTGCCGCCTGGTGGGCCAAGGGCAGGTTGACGATGTCGTGGGCCAGGAGGTTGATCTCCGCCGGGCTGCCCGCCCCCTCCACGATCACCACGTCGAAGCGGGACCGCAGGTCGTCGAGGGCGCCGAGCACCACGCCCCGCAGCTGGGGCTTGAGCTCGTGGTAGGCGGCGGCGTCGAGGTGGCCCCACGGCCGTCCCATCACCACCACCTGGCTGGTGCGCTCGCCCGTGGGCTTCATGAGGATCGGATTCATTGCCACCTCGGGGGCAAGGCCGGCCGCCAGCGCCTGGACCCCTTCGGCCCGGCCGATCTCGTGGCCATCGTCGGTGACGAACGAGTTCAGCGACATGTTCTGGGCCTTGAACGGCGCGACCCGGACCCCTCTTCGAGCGAGGAGCCGGCACAGCCCGGTCGTGACATGGGTCTTGCCCACGTCGCTGGCGGTGCCGCACACCATGAGCCCGCCCCTCACCGCCGGTCTCCGGGCGGCTTCCGGACGGGTTCCGTCGCCGAGCGAGGCTGGGGGACGACAACGACAGGCACTGGGCGTCGACGGTAGTGCGGGAACGGCGAGGGTCCCGCCGCTACCCTGCGCGACATGGCCCGTGCCCGCTCGCTCGTGCTCGTCAACACCGGGCACGGCAAGGGCAAATCGTCGTCGGCGTTCGGCGTCATGGGCCGGGGATGGGCCCGGGGCTGGCGGGTCGGGGTGGTGCAGTTCATCAAGGGCGGGCAGTGGAAGACGGGCGAGCGCAAGCTGGCCGACCACCTGGGCATCGAGTGGCACACCCTCGGCGACGGGTTCACCTGGGAGTCGACCGACCTGGACGAGTCGGCGGCCAAGGGCCGCCACGCCTGGGAGGTGGCCCGGGCCAAGCTGGCCTCGGGCGACTACGACCTGCTCATCCTCGACGAGCTCACCTACGCCGTCACCTTCGGCTGGGTCCCGGTCGAGGAGGTGGTGGCCGGCATCCGTGAGCGGGCCGAGCACACCAACGTGGTCATCACCGGGCGGGACGCCGCGCCGGAGCTGGTCGAGGTGGCCGACACCGTCACCGAGATGCGCAAGATCAAGCACGCCTTCGACCAGGGCATCACCGCCAAGAAGGGCATCGAGTTCTGACACATGCCGCCTGCGGCGGCACGCTCGCTGCGCTCGCAAAGGCGTGGTGCCGCCTCCGGCGGCGCTCATCGCCGTTCCGGCAAGGCAGAGCTCGCTGGCGCTCGCCGCCCTGCCGGCGGCACGCTCGCTGCGCTCGCCCGCCGGCTACCGCGCATTCGAGTTCCCGGGGGCCTCGCTGCGCTCGCCGCCCTGCCGGTGGCATGATCGCCGGCGTGGCGCGGCTCGGGCCCCGGCTGGTGGTGGCGGGCACCGCCTCGGGAGTGGGCAAGACGACGGTCGCCACCGGGCTCATGGCCGCTCTGCGCCGGCGGGGGACGGCGGTGGCGTCGGCCAAGGTGGGGCCCGACTTCATCGACCCCGGCTACCACGCCCTGGCCACCGGCCGCCCGGGGCGCAACCTCGACCCGTGGATGTGCGGGGAGGAGGCGATGGCGCCGCTGGCCGCCCGGGCGGCGGAGGGCGCCGACGTCCTGGTGGTCGAGGGGGTCATGGGGTGCTTCGACGGGGCCCTGACACCCCGGGTCGAGGGCGAGGCCCCACCGGTCGACCTGGCCAGCACCGCCCACGTCGCCCGCCTGCTGGAGGCGCCGGTGGTGCTGGTGGTCGACGCCGGCGGCATGAGCCGCTCGGTGGCCGCCGTGGTGCAGGGCTACCGGGACTTCGACCCGCAGCTCCGCCTCGGGGGCGTGGTGCTCAACCGGGTGGGAAGCGCCGGCCACGAGACCGCCCTGCGTGCCGCCCTGGCACCCCTGGGCGTGCCCGTGCTCGGCGCCCTGCACCGCGACGACGCCCTGGCGTGGCGGGACCGCCACCTGGGACTGGTGCCGGTGGCCGAGCAGCCGGAGCAGATCCGGCGTTCGCTCGACCGCCTGGCCGGGATCGTGGGCGCCTCGGTCGACCTCGACGCCGTGGTGCGCCTGGCCGCCTCGGCGCCGGCGCTGGTGACCGAGGCACCTCCTGGCGCCCGCCCCATGGGCCGGGCCCGGGTGGCGGTGGCCGGGGGGCCGGCGTTCAGCTTCTCCTATCCCGACAACCTGGAGCTGCTGGTGTCGGCCGGCGCCGAGCTGGCGCCCTTCGACCCGTGCACCGATCCCGCCCTGCCCGAGGGGGCGACCGGGCTGGTCGCCGGCGGGGGGTTCCCGGAGGTGTTCGCCGGGGCGCTGGCGGACAACCGCCCCCTGCTCGACGACGTCCGCCGGCGGGTGGCCGCCGGCCTGGTGACCTGGGCCGAGTGTGGGGGGCTCCTGTGGCTCTCCCGCTCGCTCGACGGCAACCGGCTGGCCGGGGCGTTGCCGAGCGACGGGCACATGACCGGGCGCCTGTCGCTCGGGTACCGGCGGGCGACGCTGCGCCGGGACAGCCCGCTGGGCCCGGGCGGCACCGCCCTGTGGGGCCACGAGTTCCACTACTCCGACCTGGCGCCGGCGGGGGACGGCCTCGACCTGTGCGGCCGGCACGGGCGGGCCACCGCCGGGTGGGCCTCGCCCACGCTGGTGGCCTCCTACCTCCACCTGCACCTGGGGGGAGCCCCTGAGGTGGCCGAGCGGTTCGTGGTCGCGGCCACGCCCGCCGGCGCCGGCACCGGCGAAGCGCGGGCGCCGGCGTGAGCCCCACCCCCATCGAGCAGGTGGGCGCCGACCTGCGGGAGCGCCGGCGCCGCCTCATCGCCTACGAGCAGCCGACCAGGGACGAGTGGGACGCCGACCTGGCCTCCTACGACGCCGCCCTGGCGGCGGCGGCGGCGATGCTCGAGGTTCCCGTTCCCGGCGCCGGCGAGGAGGGCCGTCCCCTCAGCCCGGGCGAGCGCCAGCAACTGGAGGAGTCACTGGCCGCCGCCGGCCTCGAAGTGCGTAGCGGCGACCTCTGAGCGCGAGACTTGGGGGCGTGGTTCCCATCGGGCGGCTGAGCGTCGTTGCCCTCGACTGCCGTGACCCCCGATCGCTGGCTGCCTTCTACAGCGCCATGACCGGCTGGGACGTCGAGGACGACGACGGCGAGTGGGTGCAGCTGCGCAGCAACGGCGGCGTCACCCTCGCCTTCCAGCTCGCCCCCGACCACGAGCCGCCGGTGTGGCCGGGCGGAGAACGGCCGCAGCAGGCGCACCTCGACTTCGACGTCGACGATCTCGACGCCGGCGAGGAGCAGGTCCTCGCCCTGGGCGCCCGCAAGGCGGAGTTCCAACCCGGCACGAGCTTCCGCGTCTTCCTCGATCCGGCCGGCCATCCCTTCTGCCTGGTGCGGGGGGGCTGACAGAGGACCCAGAGCCTGAGGGCACTTCAGTCCCGGTGACGGTCGCTCAGTCGCCGCAGCACCTGGACCGCCTCCGCCGCACGCTCGGCGGGCACGAGCAGGTGATCGTGGAAGTAGCCGGCGAGCAACCTCAGCTTCCATCGCCAGGCGCTACGCCTCTCGCCTCGCTCGGAGGAAGCGGGCGGCAAAGACGGCGGCACAGCCCACGGCCACCGGCGACGACACCGCCCCGGCCAGGTAGTAGTCCTCGGGGAGGTGGTGGTTCTGGCCGCCGGAGTACTTCGAGCCGACGAAGACGATCGTCGCCGCGGCGAGGGCCGTGGCAACCGGCTGGAACCAGCACCGGCGGGTACGGCGAACCAGCGTCTGCGGAAGCCTGAGCGTCTGCCCGCGGTCGAATAGGAAGATCGCCGTCGTCACTGCGACGGCGAGCAGCAAGCCGCCGCCGGCCACGAGCTGCCGTGAGGCGACGAGCTCGTCGGCAAAGCCGACGACGAAGATCCAGGTCACCCATCCTGCGACGACGACCCCCGTGGTCCGCCGGGCGATCGACGCGGTGAACTCCTCGGCGTCGACCAGCTCCGGATCGGCTGCAGCCGCCGCCACCTCGTAGTCGACGGCCCGGGCAAAGCGGAACCGGAGGCGCAGGACGTCGGACGCCAGAGCGCGGACGGCCGCGTTCTCGGGCTCCAGGCGCAGCACCTCGTGGAGCAGGGCGTCGGCCCGTCGGAGATAGGGCGCTCGGCGCAGGGCCCGGATGACCCAGATGATGCCCAGTACCACCAGCCCCGTTCCCCCGGTGAAGATGCCGAGGGCGACCAGAGCCAAGAACGGGATCGGCTCCCTGTCCAGGTCGACGCGGCCCCTCTCCAGCTCGATCAACGCCTCTGCGAGTGGCCCGAGGTGCCAGTCGGGAGCGGTGCGTCGCAACGTGGCTGCGGCATGCGCCGCGCCGGTCCGATCGTTGCACTGGAGCGATGCCCGCACCAGGGTGTACAGCGAGAAGGGGTCGTGCGGGTCCTCCCACACCGCCTGCTCCGCGGCCTCCCGGGCTTCCTCCGCCGAGCCCGCGCCTTTGAGGAGCGCACGTGCTCGGAGGTCGTGGACCGAGCCGTTGGCCGGGTCCAGGGCCAAGGAGCGCTCGGCCCAGGTGCGGGCAGCATGGGCGTCTCCTGCGGCCAACAGCGCCCACGCCATGGCCCCGACCAGGTCGGGGTCGTCGGGGGCCTCCCGGAGCGCCTCCCTGGCCATGTCCACGGCGTCGTGCGGCCGGCCGGCGTCGATGAGCAGCTGCACGCGTCGGAGTGCAGAGCCGTCGGGCGAGGGCTGAGCCGGGTGCAGGCCGGTCACCGGCGCCCCCGGCGCCGGCGCCGGGCGAGGTAGGCGGCCAGGTCGGCGTACCGGTCACCGTCGTCGGCGAACTGGACGTAGCTCTCAGCCAGGCGGAACCACGCGTCGGTGCTCGGCGGCGTGTCGGCCACGGCACGGTCGAGGTCGTCCTGGCTGACCGGCTGGGTCGCTCCGGCCTTCACGGACGCATGCAGGGCGAACTCGACGGCCCGGGTGCACACACGCGCGAGGTCCGCCCCGGAGTAGCCCTCGGTGCGGTGGGCGATCGCCTCCAGATCGACGTCTCCGACCGGCGAGCGCGTCAGGTGGCGTCTCAGGATGGCGGCGCGCGCGGCCTCGTCGGGCGGGAGGACCACCACCTGCCGGTCGAAGCGGCCCGGTCTCAGGAGGGCGGGATCGACGTCCCACGGTTGGTTGGTCGCACCCAGCACGAGGAGCCCCTCGTTGTCCGTCGACGCACCGTCGAGCTCGAGGAGGAGCTGGTTGACGACCGTGCGAACGCTGGCGCTGTGGAGGTGGGAGCGCCTGTGCCCCAGAGCGTCGAGCTCGTCGATGAACAGCACGCTCGGGCGCATGGACCGTGCCTCATCGAACACCTGGCGGACGTTGCGCTCACTGGAGCCGAGCCAATGTCGAGGATGTCGGCGATCCCGACGTGGATGAAGAACAGGCCCAACTCGCCCGCCAGAGCCTTGGCGAGGAACGTCTTCCCGCACCCTGGCGGGCCCCACAGCAGCAAGCTCGACCGGAGCGACTGGCCGAACACCTCGCGTAGCTCCTCGTTGCGCAGCGGCTCGAGAAACCCGAGGCGCAGGCGCTGCTTCACGTCGTCCATGCCGGCGACGTCGTCGAGGGTGACCTCCGGGCGGACGATCTCGGCCAGGTCCTCCGTCGACGGCGCTGCCGATGGCGTGCCCGGCGCTCGCGCCGGTTCCCGCTTCGCCGCCGGGCTCGGTGCCCCGCCGGCATCCAACCCGAGCCCGCGGCGGGCGATGGCCCCTCGCTCCTCGGCGCCGGCGTCGTCACGGTTCACTCGGAGCAGCGCCTCGCAGTGACCGAGCGCAGCGGCGTGCTGGTCGTCCTCCAGGAGGAGGTCGACGAGGTGCAGCCGCAGCGCCCGGTTGTCGGGATCGTCGACCACGGAGCGTTCGAGGGCCCGCAGCAGCTCCGGGTCGACGCTCATCGCCGGGATCGTAGGGCGAGGCGGTGGCCAGCGGCGTCCCGGCGCCGGCTCCACTAGGGTCGCCCCGTCTGCAGTGCACGGGAAGCCGGTGCGAGCCCGGCGCGGTGCCGCCACTGTGACCGGGGAGCGAACCCCCATCACGCCACCGGCGACGGGAAGGCGGGGGCGAGCGTCGATCCGGGAGCCAGGAGACCGGCTGCGGGCGGGAACAGCAGCGTCCCACGAGGCATGGGATGAGAGCAGCGCTGATCGGCGTCGGGGTGGGCCCCGGTGACCCCGAGCTCTTGACCCTGCGGGCCCTGCGGGCGCTGCGGGAGGCCGACCGCGTCTTCGCCCCCGTCAGCGACCCCGAGGTCGAGGGCCGGGCCGAGTCGGTGGTGCGCCGGGCCGCCCCCGAGGTCGCCGTCGAGCGCCTGCTGTTCGTCATGGCCCGCCAGGGCACGGCCCGGGACGCCGGCATCGCCGAGGCCGCCGGCCGGCTGGTCGAGCACCTCGACGCCGGCGAGCGGGTTGCCTTCGTCACCCTGGGCGACCCCAACCTCTACAGCACGGTGTCGTCGGTGGTCGCCGCCGTGCGAGCCCTGCGCCCGGCCGTGCCCGTGGAGACGGTGCCGGGGATCATGGCCTTCCAGGACCTGGCCGCCAGGGCCGGCACGGTGGTGGCCGACGGGGCCGAGGTGCTCACCGTGGTCACCGGCCTGGACGGCACCTCGGCCTTCGACGCCGCCGTGGCCGACCCCGCCGCCGCCGTGGTGGTCTACAAGGGCGGCCACCACCTGCCCGAGCTGGCCCAGCGCCTGGGCCAGGCCGGTCGCCTGGACGGGGCGGTGGTGGGCGAGTTGCTGGGCCTCGACGGCGAGCGGGTCTGCCCGGTGGCCGAGCGGTCCGGCGAGCGGGCCTCCTACCTGGCCACCGTCGTGGTCCCTCCCCACCGGAGAGCGACCGTGGCGCCGTGATCTCCTTCGTGGGCGCCGGCCCCGGCGCCGCCGACCTCATCACCCTGCGGGGGCGTGACCGCCTGGCCGGGGCCGACGTGGTGGTGTGGGCCTCGTCGCTGGTCCCCGAGGCCCTGCTCGGGCACTGCCGGGCCGGTGTCGAGGTGCACGACTCGGCGGCCATGACCCTCGAGGACGTGCTCGCCGTCTACCGGGCCGCCGCCGGCGCCGCCGTGGTCCGGCTCCACTCCGGGGACCCGTCGCTCTACGGGGCCGTGCAGGAGCAGATCGACTGGTGCGTCGAGCACGGGCGGGACTTCGAGGTGGTCCCCGGCGTCACCTCGCTCTCGGCGGCGGCGGCCGTGCTGGGCCGGGAGCTGACCGTTCCTGGCGTGTCCCAGAGCGTGGTGGCCACCCGCCTGCCGGGACGCACCTCCGACTCGGTGCCGCCGGGCGAGTCGATCTCCGCCTTCGCCGCCACCGGGGCCACCATGGCGGTGTTCCTCTCCGCCGCCCGGCCCCACCAGCTCCAGGCCGAGCTGCTGGCCGACGGGTCGGCCTACACCGCCGACACCCCCGCCGCCGTGGTGGTGCGGGCCACCCGGCCCGACCAGCAGGTGGTGACCACCACCGTGGGCCACCTGGCCCGCGACCTGGGAGCCACCGGCGCCCGCACCACGGTGCTGGTGCTGGTGGGCGAGGCCCTGGCCGGCGGCGGCCGGCGCAGCCACCTGTACTCGCCCGACTACGCCCACGGCTTCCGCCGGCGCTCGGCGCCGGGCACCACCGCGGGGCGGCCGCAGTCGTGACCGCCACCTCGTCTCCCCGGACCGGAGCCGGGCTGCGCACCGGGTGGACCACGGGCACGTGTGCCGCCGCCGCGGCCAAGGCCGCCGCCCTGGGCCTGGTGGGAGGGGAGCCGCCGGCGGAGGTGGAGGTGGGGTTGCCCGGCGGTCGCCGGGTGCGCTTCGCCGTGGAGGCCGAGCGCCCGTTCCGCTGCGTGGTGGTCAAGGACGCCGGCGACGACCCCGACTGCACCGACGGCGCCCGCATGACCGCCGAGGTGGCCTGGGCGCCGGCGGGGACGGCCACGGAGTTGCGCAACGGGCCCGGGGTGGGCACTGTGACCCGGCCCGGCCTGGGCCTTCCCGTGGACGTGCCCGCCATCAACCCCGTGCCCCGGCGCATGATCCTGGCCTCCCTGGCCGAGGCCACGCTTGGCCCGGTGGTCGTCACCTTCTCGGTGCCGGGGGGCGAGGCCATGGCCGAGAGGACCACCAACGCCCGCCTCGGCATCCTCGGTGGCATCTCCATCCTCGGCACCACCGGCGTGGTGCGGCCGTTCTCGACGGCGTCCTACCGTGCGTCGGTGGTCCAGCAGATCGACGTGGCCGCCGCCAACGGGGCCGACGCCCTGGCCCTGGCCACCGGGAGCCGCTCCGAGCGGGCCGCCCGCCGCCTCCACCCCGAGCTGCCCGAGGTGTGCCTGGTCGAGGTGGGCGACTTCACCGGCATCGCCCTGCGCCGGGCCGCCGCCCGGGGTGTCCGCCGGGTCGCCTTCGTGGGGATGGTGGGCAAGATCGCCAAGCTCGCCGCCGGGGTGATGATGACCCACTTCCACCGGTCGCGGGTCGACGGCGAGCTGCTGGCCGAGGCCGCCCGCCGGGCGGAGGCGCCGGCGCCGGTGGTGGCGGCGGCCACCGAGACGGCCACCGCCCGCCACTTCTTCGAGGTGTGCGACGCCGCCGGCGTGGCCGGTCCCCTGGTGGAGCTGTGCCGGCGGGCAGCCAGAGCCTGCAGCGACCACGCCGGCGGGGCCCTGGACGTCGAGGTGACCATGGTCGACTTCGAGGGCGACCGCGTGGTCGCCGCCGCTGCTGCGTGCGGACGGGCGGGCTGAGGACGATGGCGGCGAGCGTGGCCGTGGTCGGCCTCCTGGGGGGGGAGCCGGTGGGCAAGGCGGCGGGGCGCGCCCTCGAAGCCGCCGACCTGGTCGTCGGCGGACGTCACCAGCTCGACGCCTGCCGGCCGCCGCCCGCCCGCACCCTGGCCATCGAGGGCGCCCTCGGGCCGGTGCTCGACGCGGTGGCGGCCGAGCCCGGGCGGGTGTGCGTGCTGGCTTCGGGCGACCCCGGCTTCTTCGGCGTGGTGCGAGCCCTGGCCCGGCGCCTGGGCCCGGGGCGGCTCGAGGTTCACCCCGCCCCATCGTCGGTGGCCCTGGCCTTCGCCCGCCTGGGCCTGCCCTGGGACGACGCCACCGTGGTCTCGGCCCACGGCCGCCCGCTGGCCGAGGCGGCGGCGGTGGCGGCTGGGTCGCCCAAGGCGGCGGTGCTGGTGTCGCCCGGCTCGCCGCCCGAGGCACTGGGGCGGGCCCTGCTCGACCGGGGGACGGCACCGCGACAGGTGGCGGTGTGCGCCCGGCTGGGCGAGCCCGGCGAGCGGGTCGACGAGACCGACCTGGAGGGGCTGGCGGCGGGGACGTGGGATGCCCGTTCGGTGGTGGTCCTGGTCGAGGCCGCCGCTGCGGTGGCGCCGGCGCCCACCTTGGCGTGGGGGCGCCCCGAAGCCGCCTTCGCCTCCCGAGGGGGGATGGTGACCAAGGGCGAGGTGCGGGCGGTGGCGCTGGGCAAGCTGGCCCTGCCCCCCTCGGGTGTGCTGTGGGACGTGGGCGCCGGCAGCGGCTACCAGACCGCGCTCTTGTGCGAGCTCGCGGCGCGCGTTTGCGCAGTCGAGCTCGTCCCCGAGCTGGCCGGCGCTGCGGCCGAGCGGCTCGCCACCCTCGGCTACGACAACGTCCTCGTCGTCGTCGGCGACGAGGCGGGCACGCCGACCGGGCCCCAGACGTTCGATCTCGGCGTCACGGACGTGATGTTCACCGACCTCGGCGCGATCGCCCGCGGCTCCGCGGAGACGCGCGCGAGCGAGTCCGTCCCGGCCGGAGGCGACGTCCGCTATCTCGCGACCACCGATCCCGGGAACCTCTTCGACCTGACCGTCACCGGCACCGCGGGCGTCGACGTCGTCGTCGAGGCGACTGGTGCGATGGAACACGGGACGCGCGTCATCCTGGATGCCCTCGAGGGCGGACGGCACGTCGTGTCCATGAACGCCGAGGTCGACGCGTTGCTCGGGCACCACCTCGACGCCGTCGCGGCGGCGAACGGCGCGACCTACTCGATC
>JAHWKL010000030.1 GCA_019347915.1 Actinomycetota bacterium | reverse complement strand
GGGGAGGTGGACAGCAGCGCCGCCGGGGTCTTGTCCCGCAGGCTGCCGATGGTGTTCTGCACCCCGGGTTGCTCGAAGCTGCGGACGAAGCGCCCGATGGCCCGGCGAGCCAGGCGGGCCAGGATCCACGCCAGGACCAGGATGAGGGCGATCTTCAGCGGCTTGGCCAGGAGGAAGTCGACCGCCTTGGCCAGGGCGGCGTTGTCGGTTCGCTCCAGGACGTACAGGCAGGCCGCGCCAGGGTTCTCGCCGCAGGCGCCGACCTCGGTCGTGCTCGGCTCGCTCTGGGCCGCGCTGAGTAGGGCTGGCACTACAACCACGCCCTCGACCCTAGCCACAGGTGTCGGCCCCGCAACCCAGGGGCACAACCTTGTCGACCCCCGACCGCGATTGCCGGAACGACGTGCACATGCTGGAGCAACGATTGGAGCTACCGGCGCAGCCGGCCAGCGCTCGTCGAGCACGGCGCTTCGTCGGCGACCTCCTGCGCGAGCAGGGAGTAGACGGCGTCTCCGACGTGTGCGTGCTGCTCGCCAGCGAACTGGTGACCAATGCCGTGCTCTACGCCCAGAGCGACATCGAGATCAGCGTGCGCCTGTCCCCGGACGGGGTGCGGGTCGCCGTCTGCGACGCCAGCTCGGTGCCGCCGGTGCGCCGCCTGGTGGGCACCGAGGCCACGTCCGGTCGGGGCCTGGGGCTGGTCGAGGCGCTGTCCAGCGCCTGGGGCGTCGACACGTCGCGGAACGGGGCGGGCAAGGAGGTGTGGTTCGAGGTCGGCTTGTGAGCCGAGTGGCCGCTCGCCGCCTCGGCGGCGTCAGGTCAGCTCGGCCGACAGCCGCTCGAGGGCCTCGTCCTCGGAGACCTCGAGCGCCACGCTGAGCTCGGAGACCAAGATGCTCCGGGCCCGCTCCAGCATCGACTTCTCTCCGGCCGACAGCCCCTTGGCCGCTTCCCGCAGGGCCAGGTTCCGCACCACCTCGGCCACCTGGTAGACGTCGCCCGTCTTCAGCTTCTCCTGGTGGTTCTTGAACCGCCGGCTCCAGTTGCCGGGCTCGCGCACGTCCTTCTTGGACAGCAGCTGGAAGAGGTCCTCGACGTCCTCCACGCTGATGGGCCGGCGCATGCCCACCTCTTCGACCTTGTCGGCGGGAACCGACAGCGTCAGGTCGCCGTGGGCCATCCGCAACACGAGGTACTCGGTCTGCTCGCCGGAGACCTCACGCATCTCCTTGCGCTCGATGACCGCAGCTCCGTGGTGCGGGTAGACGACGTGATCACCGACGTTGAACGACATCATGCTCCCTGCGCGACCGGACGACGCTCAAGTGTGCCATCAGATGCGGCAGGTCGAGAGTCCACGCTTCTCCAGGTACTGCTGGTGGTAGTCCTCCGCCGGCCAGAACGTCGAGGCCGGGACGATCTCGGTGACGACCGGCCGGCGGAAGCGACCGGAGGCGTCGAGCTCGTCCCTGGACCGGGTGGCCGACCTCAACTGGTCGTCGTCGTGGACGAACACCGCCGAGCGGTACTGCGTGCCGACGTCGGGGCCCTGCCGGTTGGCGGTGGTGGGGTCGTGGTTGTCCCAGAAGACGGCCAGCAGGTCGTCGTAGGACAGCCGTTGCGGGTCGTAGACGACCTGCACCGCCTCGGCATGGCCGGTGCGGCCGGTGCAGACCTGGCGGTACGACGGGCTGTCACGGGTGCCGCCCGTGTAACCCACCGTGGTCGACACCACGCCCGGCACTTGGCGGAACGCCGCCTCCACACCCCAGAAGCAACCGGCGGCGAACGTCGCCGTCTCGGTCGGCCGGTCGGCGGTCGGCTCACCGTGCGCAGGCGCGCCCTCGTGGCTCGTGACCTCGTCGTTCATCACCGTCTCCTCGCTCCCCCCGGGACGGTCGACTGTACCGGTGTCCGGCGCCGGGACGGCGGGTGGGCCGGCGCCGGCTGCACACCCACCACCAGGCGGTGGTCGAGCCACCCGAGTCGTCCTGACGCTGTCGTCGGCCGTGGGCGGCGCCACCATCACCCCGTCGGCGGCTGCCTCCACCTAGCTTCTCCCCACGGTGAGGATGGTCGAGGTCGTGAGGTGGGCATGCCGTCCGGCGTGAACCCCCAGCCGGCGCTGGCCGCGGCCATCGTGGTGGCGCTCCTGGCCGGCATCGCCGTGGCCGTCGTCCGCCCCGGCGACCTCGGTGGCGACGGCCGGTCCGACGAAGCGGGACCCACCACCACCGCTCCAGCCGGGCCCACCACCACCGGTCAAGCAGGCCAAGCGGCTCCGGAGCCCCAGGCGACCGACGTGCCGGAGACCACCACGCCGGCGGGTCGGACCAGTGACGACGCCACCGGCACGGCCACCACGGCGCCCTCCCCGGTCCCCACGACGGGCCCCGTGCCCGGGGCCCCGACAACAGCGCCGACGCCGACGACCACTACCACTCCGGTCCCGGCCGGTTCACCGTCGCCGGCGCCTGAGTCCGACACCACCCGTGGGTCGCGACCGCCGCCGACACTCGCCCATACCGGGGAATCGGGCGTGCTGGCGCCGCTGGCGGTGGTCCTCCTGCTCGCCGGCACCATGGGCCGGCTGGCCCTGCGTTCTCGCGGGGTGGCGCAACGCTGACACTCCGACATTCGGTCATGCCCCTGCCTGGATGGCATCGATCCGTCGTCCCGCCTCGGCGCCGCACACCAGACGCCGCTCCACGGGCCCGACAGCGAGGTGGGCCTGGACCCGTCGCGCCAACTCACCGCTCTCTACCTGCTCGTACAGGTTCTGACCTGGGCAAGCCGTGGGTGCGTGGTCACGATGGCCCGAGATCGATTCGACGGTCAGGCCGTACTGGTGAACGCCCCAGGCCAGCAGTCGAGCCAGGCCGTCGAACTGCGGTTCCGGAACGTCCTGCTCCTCGAAGTTCCCGTCGCACATGGCGAGAAAGTGGCCAGTGGGGTCGTAGTTCGTCGAGGTGTCCCCGACGAAGTCGGTCGAGCGTGCCTCATAGACATTGCCACGGGCGTCGATGACGTAGTGGTAGGCGAGGTCAACCCACCCTCGCGACTGTTGATGGTCACGTTGGTACCGACGGATGTGATCGACCACGTCCCGGTTGTCATCGAGGCGCGTTGCGCTGTGGTGAACGGTGATCTGGTCGATTGTGTGCGGAGTGCCGGCACCAGCCGGCGCAGCCGCCCACGACTCACGGCACAACACCTCCACCACCGTCAACGCGGCTGGCGAGGTGGCGCTACTCGTCGTCGTCTCGTCGGCCACCATCGGCTCGGGGGTGGTTGTGGCGGACGACGACGAAGGCGCGAGGCTGGTGGTCGTCACCGGTGTGGCGCTCGTGTTCGTTTGCGTGCGCTGTCGGACCATGGCTGCACCGCCAGCCATGGCGGACAGAACCGTCACGCCCCCGAGTACCAAGGTCTGTCGCCGAGTAAAGCTTGGCCCGCCGTTCACCTTTCCCTTCTCCCCTCGCTGTCCGATTCTCCAGGGTCGCTGCTACGACGACCCGCCCCGCCCCTCCAGCCGAGAGGCGGTCTCGCGGTAGCGGACGCCGGGAACGAGGTGGACACCGTCGAACGCCCCGCTGTCGGCGATGGCGTGGGCCAGGTCGCACGCCAGCTCCACCCCGGCATCTCGGTCGTGGTCGATGGCATCCAGCCAGTGCGGCGGGACGTCGATCTCGGGGATGGCCTCCATCAGCCTGCGGGCCATGGACACGCTGGGAAGCACCATCACGCCTGCGTAGACCTGGCCATCGAAGTGGATGGTGTCACGCCAGACCAGGAGCTCTTCCAGGTCGAAGGACACCTGCACGAAGAGGAGGTCGGCCGCCTGCTTCCAGGCGGGGAGCGCCCGGAGCCGGGTGGTGACGCCCGCTCTGAACGCACCGGCGGAACGGGGGCGCTCGTCGCTGAACCGGCGCAGGTCGTCCATCATCGTGCGCACCGTGAGCTGCCCGGTGCGGCTGCCGGAGCTGGGGTCGTCGCCGTAGACGAACAAGAACTCCTCGAGACCGTACGCCGCACCGGTGAGGAGGTCCCGTCGAAAGCCCAGGGCGTTGCGGTCGCGGGCGTTGAGGCAGGCGATGGCCCGTCCGCCCATGCGGTCGACCTCGTGGGCCACGGCGATGCTGGACACGGTGGCCCGACCCACGTGGTTGTCAGGGATCAGGTAGGCGGAGGCGACCTTGCTCAGCGTCCCGATCTGGTGGCGGACGTGCATGAGCTCGGGCGTCGTCGGCGGCTCGATCTCGCAGATCCACTCGAACGCCGGCGACACCCGGCTCACCGTAGCTGCGGCGTTTCGACCACCGAGGGGACGTTGGCCGAACCAGTGCTACTCGCCCCGCACCGTGTCGCACCGCGCCCACTCGTTGGACTCCTTGTCGAAGTCGGTGCCGTGTGCGTCGGTGCCCGGGGTTCCGGTGTGCACGTTGTTGTGCAGCGGGTGGTTGGGGGCAGGCTCGGATCGGCCTGCAGCCAGGTACTGGCACGTCGTCTCACCGCTCACGGGATGGGTGATGACGACGAAGTGGGCGTGGTCGGCGAAGGCGGGCCCGCCCACACCCATCATGGCAACTGCGGCCGTCGCCACTCCGACGAGAAGCTTCTTCCTCAGGGTCACGAGCCCTCCTTGTCGTGTCGTGTGTGCTCCCAGCAACCCTGGCGGTCCCCTTGTCCCGCGGTCCAGGGACAATTGTCCCTTTTCGGGGGGGACATCTCGACCGGTGGTCGAGGGCGCAGGGAGGCGGTGGCGGTCAGGGAACGGAGCGCCCGCTCGGCTGCTGCACCCGGAACCACCGGTACCCGTACCGCTCCAGCTGCAGCTGGAGCCGATCACCGGTGACGGGATGGGCGCCGACGTCGCTGTCGAGCAGGTCGGCCAGCGTCGCGTCGGGGTCGGCGCCGACCTCGATCTCCACGATGCACGGCTCGTCGCCGAGGTTGTGCACGGCCACGACGCTGCCGTCCTCCCAGTCGCAACGGTGGGCGAACACGGCGGGCTCACTCGTCGTGAGCACGGTCGGCTCGCCCCAGCCGAGCTCGGGCGTCTCCCGTCGCCGGCGGATGATCCGCTCCATCCAGCTCATGAGGGAGTCGGTGTCGCGGCGCTGCTGCGTCACATTGACGGCCAGAGGACCGAAGCGCCCTTCGGGGAGCGGCCGGCGCAGCTTCGACGGAGGGGCCTGGGAGAACCCGGCATTGGGCTCGTCGGTCCACTGCATCGGCGTGCGCACGCTCATCCGGCCGTCGATGTCGAGGTTCTCGCCCATGCCGATCTCCTCGCCGTAGAACAGCACCGGCGTGCCGGGGAGGGAGAACAGCAGGCTGTACACCAGGCGCATCCGCTGCTGGTCACCGTCGAGCATGGGAGGGAGGCGCCGGCGCAGGCCCCGCCCGTAGAGCTGCATGTCGGGGTCGGGCCCGAAGGCGTCGAAGACCTCTTGGCGCTCGCCGTCGCTGAGCTGGTCGAGGGTGAGCTCGTCGTGGTTGCGCACGAACGTGGCCCACTGGCAGTCCGGCGGTATCGGTGGGTTGGCCTCGAGCGCCTCGACCAGTGGCCGGGCGTCGCCGCGGGCCAGGGCCAGGTACATGGCCTGCATCACCGGGAACCCGAACAACAGCTGCAGCTCGTCGCCCTGCTCGTCGCCGAAGAAGGCCCGCAACGGCTCCGGCGGCAGGTTGACCTCGCCGAGGAGCATGGAGTCGCCACGGCGTCGCGACATGAAGGCCCGCAGGTCCTTGAGGAAGCCGTGGGGGTCGAGGTCGACGTCACCCGGTACCCCGCCGGTCTCGATGAGGTAGGGGACGGCGTCGACCCGGAAGCCGCTTACCCCGAGCTCGAGCCAGAAGCCGGCGATCTTGGCCACCTCCTCGCGCACCGCCGGGTGGGCGATGTTCAGATCCGGCTGGTGGCTGTAGAAGTGATGGAGGTACCACTGGCCGGTCTTGTCGTCCTTGCTCCAGATCGAGTCCTCGGCGTCGGGGAACACGACCCCGGCGGTGGGCTCGTCCGGCGGCTCGTCCCGCCACACGTACCAGTCCCGGTGCGGCGAGGTCCTCGATCGGCGTGCCGACCTGAACCACGGGTGCTGGTCGGAGGTGTGGTTCACGACCAGGTCGACGATCACCCGCATGCCGCGGTCGGTCGCCGTGCGGATGAGGGTCACCACGTCGCCGAGTGAGCCCAGCCGGGGATCCACGGCGTAGAAGTCGGTGATGTCGTAGCCGTCGTCCCGGTTGGGCGAGGGATAGAAGGGCATGAGCCACAGGCAGCTGACGCCGATGCCGGCCAGGTAGTCGATGCGCTCGATCAGCCCCTCGACGTCGCCGATGCCGTCACCGTCGGTGTCGAGGTAGGTCTCGATGTCGAGGCAGTAGACGACGGCGTTCTTCCACCACAGGTCGCTGGTGCGGGCGGTGCTCACGACGCCAGCTCCGGCAGGACCTTGGCGCCGAAGGCGTCGATGAAGCGCTCCTGGTCCTGGCCCACGTGGTGCAGTGCCAACCCGTCGACCCCGAGGTCGACGATGGCGTGCAACTTCGCCGTGATCTCCCCCAGGTCGGACGACACCAGCACCGCTGACCTCACGTCCTCGGGGCGCACGTACTCGGCGGCGGCGTCGAACTGGGCGGGCAGCTCCAGGTTCCAGCACAGGTCCGAGGAGAACACGTTGGTGCGCCACTGGTCGTGGGCGATGGCCAGGGCGCGGTCCTCGTCCTCGTCCCAGGAGAGGTGCACCTGGACGTGGACGGGTTTGCCCTCCCCCCCGGCCTCGCGGAACGAGTCGATGACCGTCCGCAGCGTGTCGATGGGCTGGTTGATGGTGATGAGGCCGTCGGCCCAGGTGCCGACGACGCCGGCGGTCCGGGCGCTGACGGCGGCGCCGACGAGGCCGGGGAGGTGCTCGGGCAGGCTCCACAGCCGGGCCCGGTCGACGCGGACCAGGCCGTCATGGGTGACCTCCTCGCCGGCGAGCAGGGTCCGCATCACCGTCACGCACTCGAGCAGGCGGGCATCGCGGGTGGGCTTGTCCGGCCAACGATCGCCGGTGACGTGTTCGTTCATGGCCTCGCCCGACCCCAGCGCGGCCCAGAAGCGCCCGGGGAACAGCTCCCCCAGGGTGGCGATGGCCTGGGCGGTCACCACCGGGTGGTAGCGCTGTCCCGGGGCAGTCACCACGCCGAACGGGAGCGACGTGGTGGCGAGGGCGGCGCCGAGCCAGGTCCAGGCGTGGCCGGAGTGGCCCTGGCGCTCACTCCAGGGGGCGAGGTGGTCCGAGCACATGGCCGTGTGGAAACCCGCCTCCTCGGCATGACGGACGGAGGCGAGGAGGGCGCTGGGCGGGGCCTGCTCGTGGGAGGCGTGAAACCCGACGGTGGTCATCGTTCAACGGTTCCCGGCCTGGCGGCGCTGGAACCGTCGCTCACGAGCGATTCGCCAGCCGGACCTCCATGGGTCGCCGAGGGCCGCCGCTGACCGCACGGCAGCATCCTTCACCCACGTTGTGGTTGGATCGCCGGCCATGAAGGAGACGTCACCGGCGGCCATCCGCATCTTCGTGGTCATGACCGCCGCGCTCTTGCTCCTCGGCGTGTGGATGCTGGCGGTCGAGGGTGAGACGGCGGGGTTCCTCCCGATCGCGTTCGCCCTGTTCAACGTCGCCATCGGGATCGTGTCCCGGCAGTGGGGCAGCCGACGCTGAGCGCCTTCGAGGTCGCCCACCGCCTCATGCGCTCTCGGCGGCCGGCGGCGCCGGCCCGGCCCGGGCCCGCCTGGGATGGCGTGGGTCTGCCGGGGCCACCATGGCCCGCGTACCGGCGCCGGCCACGAGGGCCCAGCCCTTGGTGGTCTTCAGCCGGTGGTGATGCCGGCAGAGCCGGTCGAGCAGGCGCAGCAGGGTGATCCTGGTGGTGGCCCAGTCCTCACGGTGGTCCACCTCCAAGCGGACCGAGGCGTTGCACCCGGCGACGGTGCACGTGGGGTGCAGCCAGTCGAGGGCGCTGCCCTGGGCGGCGCTGGGTCGCCGGCCCAGGTGGGCCACGTTGACCACGTCGGTGCCCTTGGTGACCACCGCGGCCAAGAAGGCGTCACCGGAGGCGACCATGGCCTGCACCGCCGAGACCGGCACCGGGCCGACCCCGGCGATCTCGCAGACCTCGCCGTCGGCGGGCCAGCCCCGCACCAGGGCGTCCCAGTCGATGCGCACCACCACCTTGGCCGGCCGCACCGGCGCCGGGAGCCCGTCGCCGGTCTCGTGTCCTTCGGCGGACTCGCCGGTGGCGGCCTCCTGGTGCTCGGTTCCTTCTTCTTCGACACCATCGACGTCGTCGGCACCGCCACTGGGCTGTCCCGTGCGGTCACCGGTGCCTCGGGTCTCGTCACTCCCACCTGCGGGCCTGGCCGTCCCGGCGGCGGCGCCGGCTCGCACCGCCGCCAGCAAGCCGTCAGCCAGATAGGCCTCCTCGGGCTCCCGGCGGCCCTCCGCCCGGGCCGCCTCGAACACCCGCTGGGCGTAGCCCTGCACCACCGAGAAGATCTCGGCGGCCTCCTCGGCGGTGGAGCGGTAGCTCAGCTCCCCGGCACCGTCGGCACCGCGGCGCCGGCGCAGGTGACGGGAGGCGTGGATGGCCCGGTGGCGGGCCTCGGCGTCGGGCTCGGCGGCGGCCTTGGTCCGGGCGCACTCGTCGAGCAGCTCGCCGAGCGAGGACCGCTTGGCCTTGCGCACCAGGCGGCGCTCGGCGCTCGGGTCCTTGGCGGCGGCCTCGGCGATGGGCGCGGCCTGGGCCGGGGAGATCGCTCCCGAGCGGGCCGAGGCGTCGAGGTCGGGTAGCTGCTGGAGCTTCTCGGCCGTGTCGAGGGCCTGGCGGGCCTTGGTCACGCTGGTGCCCGAGCGCCGGGCCAGGTGGTGGGCGGGGCTCAGGTCGCCGTCGTCTCGCCACGCCTCGGTGCCGGCCAGCCGCCGGGCGGCCAGGGCCTTGACGGTGGCCACCATGTTCTCGGTGGCGATGGCGTCGTCGAACACCCGCCGGGCGTCGGCCGCCGAAACCAGGTTCGGGTCGAACGTGGCGGCGTAGCCCGCCACTGCCGCCCGGATGCCCTTCATGGTCGCGTTCTCGCACATGCCCGGCAGGTCCCTCTCGTGGTGCTCCGAAGAGGAGGGCCGCACCGCCGGCACTCGAGGCGTTACGGGTAGTGTAACGAACGCGTGTTCGGTCGTCAAGGGCCTACGGCGCCGTGCACGCCTGCGACCACGCCGGGTGCCGGACGAGCACTACGTCGGCGACGAAGGTCCGGATCATGGCCGTGCCCAGACCCCGCCCGCGGTCGGCAGGTTCACCGAGCAGGTAGTCGATCCCGGCGGCGGTGCGGTCGACGCTCAGCGCCTCTCACTGCGCCGCCTCCTCCGGGCTGTCGACCACGCCGTTCGGAGGCACTGGCGGGCGGGCGCCGGCTGGCCCGCGACGAGCTTCTGGCGGTTTGGGACGGGGCGGACTGGCCACCGCTGGCCAGCTCCCGCCGTGGTGTCGACGAGTGGACCGACGGTGGTCATCGTCCAAGGACTCCCCGGAGCTCAGCCCCTGGAACCCCAGCGGCCGCACCGCCACGGATCGGCCCTTGACCTGAAGTAAAGTTGAGGTCGTACGCTCCGGCCATGGCAGCGACAGCGATCGTCACCGGCGGCTCCCGCGGGCTCGGGCTCGCCGTGGCAGAGGACTTGGCCGAAGACGGCTGGCACGTGTGCATCGACGGGCGCGATGCCGATGCGGTGCGCGCCGTGGCCGCGGCCATCGGGGCCCACGCCGTCCCGGGGGACATCGCCCAGCCGGCCCACCGCCACGAGCTCGTGGAAACAGCCCGCTCCACCGGGCGCCTCGACCTGGTGATCAACAACGCCAGCACGCTCGGTGCCTCCCCCCTGCCCGCCCTGCGGGACCTCGGCCTGGACGTCCTGGAGCACGTGTACCGGGTCAACGTCGTCGCCCCCCTCGCCCTGATCCAAGAAGCGCTACCGCTGCTTCTCGCCAGCAGGGGCGCAGTGCTCAACATCACCTCGGACGCTGCCGTGGAGGCCTACGCTGGCTGGGGCGGTTACGGCTCCTCGAAGGCGGCGCTCGAACAGCTGAGTCGCGTGCTCGCCGTCGAGGAACCCCATCTGCACGTGTGGTGGCTCGATCCCGGTGACATGCGCACCCAGATGCACCAGGAGGCCTTCCCTGACGAAGACATCTCCGACCGTCCCGAGCCGTCGACGGTCGTGCCGGCGATCCGGGCGCTCCTGGAGCAACGGCCGGCCAGCGGGCGTCTGCGGGCGCCAGAGCTCCTTGCCGGGGCCCGCCCATGACGGCGAGCTTGGTCTTCGACCTGCCGCCGGCGCTGGAGGCCAGGGAGCCGCCCGAGACGAGGGGACTTCGGCGCGACCGTGTTCGCATGATGGTCGCCTTCCGCTCCGACCGGAACTCGTGCACACCACCTTCGAGGAGCTGCCGGCGTTCCTGGAAGCCGGGGACCTCGTCGTCGTCAACACCTCGGGCACCATCCCCGCCGCCGTCAACGGCACAGGCACGACCAACGGCACCGCGGTCGTCATCCACCTGTCCACCCGCCTCGATGGCGGGCTCTGGGTGGTGGAGCCCCGCTGGCCGAGCGGCCTGTCGACCAGACAGTGGCGGCCGGACGATGACGGAGACCCACCCACGCCGATCCGCCTCGGGAAGGGCGGGCATCTCGAGCTGCTCCAGCCCTACATGGGCAGCAAGCGCCTGTGGGTGGGACAGCTCAGCCTCTCCCAGCCGGAGCTCCCGTGGCTGGCCGCCAACGGCACGCCCATCCGCTATCGCTACCTCGACCGCTCGTGGCCGTCGAGTGCCTACCAGAGCGTGTACGTCACCGAGCTCGGGAGCGCGGAGATGCCGAGCGCGGGCCGGCCGTTCTCACCAGAGGTCATCACCCGCCTGGTGGCCAAGGGTGTGGGGGTCACGCCCATCGTCCTGCACACCGGTGTCGCCTCACTGGAAGCAGACGAGCTTCCCTACCCGGAGCGGGTCAAGGTGCCGAGAGCGACGGCCCATCGGGTCAGCACCACCCGCCAGACCGGCGGCAGGGTCGTCGCCATCGGCACGAGCGTGGTGCGGTCGCTGGAGGCGGCGGTTGACCCGACGACCGGGGAGGTGCGCCAGTTGGACGGATGGACCGACCTGGTGATCACGCCCGAGCGGGGGATGCGGGCGGTCGACGGCCTGCTCACCGGGTGGCACGAACCGACGGCGTCGCACCTGCTCATGCTCGAAGCGATCGCCGGGCATCAGCTGCTCGAGCAGTCGTACGAGGCTGCGCTGCAGGAGGGCTATCTGTGGCACGAGTTCGGCGACTCCCACCTCATCCTGCCCTGAGGCCATGACGTCGCTGCACGAGGTCGCCTTGCTCAGGCTGGTGGCGCAGCGCATCGCCGGTCCAGGCTCGGCCACGGCGGCCGACGCCGTCCGCTGGATGACCGCCCTCCAGGCGCAGGACTACAGCGGGGCGCTCACCTCGGTGGCACTGCGGACGTCGACGGGCACGCGTCGGGACATCAGGGCTGCCCTCGACGCCGGCGAGGTGGTCCGGTCGTGGCCCATGCGGGGAACGCTCCACCTGGTCGCGGCCGAGGACCTGCCGTGGATGCTGCAGCTCATGACGCCGCGCGTGGTGGCCGGCGCCGCCGCCCGCCGGGCCCGCCTCGGCCTCGACGCCACGGCCCTCGAGCGCGCCCGGGAGCTTGCCGTGGGGGCACTGGCGGGCGGGCGCCGGCTGTCACGTGACGAGCTCCTGGCGGTGTGGGACGGCGCCGGCCTGACCACCGCCGGCCAGCGCGGCTACCACCTGCTGTGGCACCTGGCCCAGACCGGGACGCTGTGCTTCGGCCCGGTGCGGGACGATCAGCAGCTGATCGTGCTCGTCGACGAGTGGATCCCCGACCCCCGCCGGCTGGAGGGCGACGAGGCGCTCGGTGAGCTGGCGTGGCGCTACTTCTGCAGCCATGGGCCGGCGACGGTCAAGGACCTCATGCGCTGGGGCCACCTCGTGGCCGGCGACGCCCGCACCGGTCTGGCGCTGGCCCGTGCCCGGCTGGCCACGCTCGACGTCGACGGGGTCGAGCACCTCATGGACCCGCGGACGCCCGAGGTGCTCGAGTCGTGCCGCCGGGAGGCGCGGGGCGTCTTCCTGCTGCCCGGCTTCGACGAGCTCATCCTCGGCTACCAGGACCGGCGCTGCGTGCTGCCCGCCGAGCTCGCCGACCGCATCGTTCCCGGCGCCAACGGCATGTTCCGTGCCACGGTCGTGAGCGACGGTGAGGTGGTGGGGACCTGGAAGCACGTCGGGCTGAGAGCGAAACGGAGGGTGGAGGCGACGCCGTTCGAGTCCTTCACTGAGGACGTGGCCGGAGCCATCCCCCGGGTGTACGCCGAGTTGCCGTAGACAACTCGGCGACGGGCGCAGCCCAGGTAGGAGGCGCTGGCCAACCATTTGGACGGGAGGACTTACCGTCGCCACGCCGTGCTCCATGGGAGTGACGGCGGATCGACCAGGGCGGGCTCGAGCGGCGAAGAAACGCATGTCGCTGTCGGGGGCGTGCCCTGGGTCGTGCTGGGCTGGTGTTATCGGGCGGCCGAATCAGCACGATGCGCCGGTTACCTCCCGCCCGGCGGTGCCCCCCAGGCCCGGCGCTCGGGGACACGCCTGTGTCGGCCTCGGCGTTGTGGCGGAGTTGGCAGCGGGGCTGGTAACGCAGAGCGACCGCCCCCGACCGGAACTCCTGGCGCCCCATCAGCTCCAGGTCGAGCCGCTCGCTCAGGCCGGCGAACAACGTCGGCCCGTGGCCCGCCACGATGGGGTGCACGACAAACTCGTACTCATCGATCAATCCCAGATCCGCCAAGGCCAGCGGGAGGGTCACGCCTCCCACGTACAGGCCTCTGCCAGGCTCCCGCTTGAGCTGCTGAACGGCTCTCCCCAGGTCACCCTGGACGAGCTCCGCGTTCCAATCGACCCGGTCCAGGGTGCCCGACACGACGTACTTCTTTGCCCCGTCGATCGTCCGGGCGAAGGGGATCATCCAATCAGCCATCCAGTCAGGCCACGTTCCCGTCGCCGGCTGCCGCCACGCTGCCTCCATCATCACGTAGGTCACCCGGCCAAGGAGAAGGGCATCGGCTCGTTCCAGCTCGGTGGCGAAATGGCGATGCAACTCCTCGTCAGGGATCGGCACCCGGTGGTCGCAGCAGCCGTCGAGGGTGACGTTGATCGAGTATCGGAGCGGTCTCATGGGTTGCTCTCCCTTGCCGCGGTCCCAGGCACCTGGCGGACCGTAATCAGACCGGCGCCGCCGCCATTTCTCATCGGTCCCCCGGTCGGACCTGCTGGGAGGGCGCCAGGATCGTGCACCCGCGGCACCGAAGGACCGGCGCCCTGTCCCGCAGTGCCAGTCGGGGCACCCGGTAACGGCACAGGCGCAGTGCCAAGGAACGGGTGGCGGCCGGCCGCAGGCCGGCGATGTTTCGCCAGACCGGCGCCCGTCGATACCACCCGGCTACGACCGGAGCGGGCTGTTCATCCCACCGTGGCGCGGCACTCGAAGAGGTTGCCGCGCGCCACGCCACCGACGCCAACAGAGTCGAGCACGCCCTCGAGGACTCCGAACACGGTGTTCAACCAACCGTACCGTTCATCGCCTGTGCGGAACCGGCACGTTGTGACGAACACCCGAGCGCCGTCCTCGGGTCTCGAGGTTGCGACACCGTCGAGCTCGACCCAAACGACCGCACCGTCGTCGGTGGTCAGCAGCCCGCGCAGAGTCGGCAAGTTGACGTTGTCTGGCCGGCGGCGAGCCAGGTTGGTGAGCGTCAGCGTGCCGTGAAGCCGATCACCGGCGAGCGAACCGTTCATGGTGCCGTAGAGCTGTCCTCCGCTCCCGTAGTCCAGCGCCTCGAGGGCGGTATAGGTGAGCTCCACAGACGCAAGCTTCACCAAGTCCATGCATCCTCCTCTCGGCCAACGCTGATGTGGAAGTCAAACCGGTGGACCCCACCGAGGCAATGGGTGATCACGGTCTCGGCGCGGGGACGCCCCGCTTCGGCTCAGAGCCCGGCGACGAACCTCTCAATGGTTTCGGCCATCTCGACGGGCACCTCGAACATCGGGAAGTGGCTTGCTGCGGCGAGGTGCTCGGCCTCAAAAAATGGGTGGTCGCCGGCGTAGCCGCGTTGCGCGTCGAGGTAAGCGGGGTCTGAGGGCTGCGCGTAGAGGTGCAGCGTGGGGGGAGGCGGCTGGAGGCGCTCCAGAACCGGCGACCGGCGAGCCGGCCTCGGCGAAGGCGGCAGAGATCGTGCGCCCGGCGAGCGCCCACATGGGGAAGGCGTACTCCGCCATCTCCCCGATGTGGCTGTCGAGCTCAGGGATGGTGACGCCTTCGGTCCACATGGCGAACAGTGCCGACCGCACCGCCTCGAACGATCCGGGGTCCTGGAGCCCGGCGAGGGCGTCGTAGAAGGGCGGCGGCGCACCGAGCACCATCCAGTCGAGCAACACCAGGCCGGGAACGCGCTCGGGCCCGAGCCGGCGCCGCAGCTCGATGGCGACCCACCCGGCATGAGACAGGGCGACGGGGACCACGCGCTCCACGCCGGCGACATCGAGCACCCCGACGGCGTCGTCGACGAGCTCCGCCGTTCCGAAGTCCCCACGCGGGCGCTCCGAGCCACCGTGGCCCCGCCAGTCGAGGGCCAGCACCCGACGACGACGCCCGGCCGGCGCGAGAAGCGGCCGAAAGGCGGTGCGGTTGGAGCACCACCCGGGGAGCATCAACAGCGCCGCTTCACCCTCCCCCACGTCGTCGAACGCCACGGGGACGGTGGTCAGTGTCTTCATGATTCCTCCTTCGCTTCAAGGCCGACACGAGCCAGCTCGGCTCGCACCAGGGCAACGATCGCGTTCTCCGCCTTGCGTCGGGACAGCCCAGCGTCGACGAGGGACTTCCAGAGCGGGAAGTCGCACAGCACGAACAGCACCCGCTGGACATCAGGGGCGATCGGCTGGCGTGCGGCGGCCCGCACGAGGACCCACAGCGACTTCTCGATGATGCGCAGCGCCTGGTCGAGCTCGGGAACGAAGTCGCGTTCGCGGTGGGCGGCGTGCAGCCACCCTTCTCCGCGGGCGAAGCAGTGAGAGGACGTGCGGACCAGGTGCTCGAAGCACCCTGCAGGGGTCGGAAGGGCGGCGAACTGCCGGCTGGCCACCTCGAGCGTGGGCGGTTGGATCAGGTCGAAGAGGGTGCGTGCGCAGGGCGGGATCAGCTCGGCCAGCGAGGGGAAGTGTCGGTACGCAGTCGCGGTTGAGACCCCCGCTTCACGGGCGATGTCGTCCCAGTTCGTGACCAGCACGCCCCGCTCGGAGTGCAACCTCATGGCCGCAGCCACGATTCGCGCTCGGGTGGCTGCTACCGCCTCCGCCCGTCCGCTCATGTCGTACCGACGTGGGGTCACGCCCTCCCCTTCCGTGCGACACTTTGTCGCATGAAGTCTTCTCACGAGGAAGAGTGACTGAACATCCCCTAGCTGTCAAGGGGCCTGAGCCGAGACAGCAGGGGATGGAGCGTGCCCAAGGGCGACGTGCAGCAGCTCAGCCGCCGGCGGGAGCCTCCTCCTCCCACAGCCGGCGGCGCAGCCCGGACGCCCGGGCGATGGGCCGCTCGATGGCGGCGGTGACCGTCTCGGCCGTACCGGCCAGGATCAGGCGCCGGCGGGCGCGGGTGACGGCGGTGTAGAGCAGCTCCCGGGTGAGGATGGGCGACGCCGGGTCGGGCAGCAGGACGGCCACGGTGTCGAACTGCGAGCCCTGGCTCTTGTGCACCGTCATGGCGTACACGGTGTCGACCGCGGCCAGCCGGGTGGGGCCGAGCTCGAGGAGCTCTCCCCGGCGCTCGAACACCGCGGCCACGCGGTCGGCGGCGGCGGCGACCACCACCCCGGTGTCGCCGTTGTAGAGGCGCAGGCCGTAGTCGTTCTCGGTCACCAGCAGCGGCCGGCCCACGTACCAGGTGCCGCCGGCGGCGAAGCCGTCGATCTCGGCCGCCAGCCACGACTCGACCCGGCCCATCCACGTCGACACGCCGTGCGGACCGCGCCGGTGGGCGCACAGCAGCCGGAACCCGGCCAGCGCCTCGATGGCCGCCCTGGCCTCTCCCGCCCGGGCCGCCTCGGTGACGCGCCGGCCGGCGTCGACGGCGGCGGCCCGCACCGGGCGCAGTGCCGCCGTCGTCGGTGTCTCCCCCACGTCGGCGGGGATCCAGTGCACGTCGCCGGTGTCGCCTCCCAGCACGTCCACGACGGCGCCGGCGTCCCCCCGGCGCACCGCCTCGGCCAGCTGGGCGATGCCGCCGCCGAAGCGGTGGACGTGGCGCAGCACGACGATGCCGTCACCGATGGCGGTGCCCGCCGGCGGTTCCTCCGCCCTCACCTGGTGGCCGCTCGCCTCGGCCAGCGCCTGGCGAGCCGGGGGCCGCATCAGCAGTCCGTCGGCGGCGGGGCCCACCACGTCGCCCAGCACCGCCCCCGCCTCCACCGAGGCCAGCTGCTCGGGGTCGCCGATCAGCACCAGCCGGGCGTCGGCGCGCACGGCCTCGACCAGCTTGGCCATGAGCGACAGCGACACCATCGACATCTCGTCCACCACCACCACCTCGTGGGGCAGGCGGTTGCCCCGGTCGTGGCGGAACCGGCTGCGGTTGCCGGGGCGCCACCCGAGCAGGCGGTGCAGCGTCGAAGCGCCGGTGGCCAGCAGCCGGTCGCGGACGCCGCTGCTCACGTCGAGCCGGGACGCCTCCTCGTGGACCGCCTCCTCCAGGCGGGCCGCCGCCTTGCCGGTGGGGGCGGCCAGCGCCACCAGTGGCGGCGGCGACCCGGCCGCCTCGGCCTGCTCGAGCAGCAGGGCCAGCACCCGGGCCACCGTGGTCGTCTTGCCCGTGCCCGGCCCCCCGGCCACCACCGAGAACCGCCGCAGCACCGCCGAGGCGCCGGCCAGGCGCTGGTGGTCAGGGTCGGGGCCGGCGAAGAGGCGGTCGAGCCCCCGAGTGAGGACGTCGGTGTCGACCCCGGCCCCGTCCTGGGCGGCCCGACTCCGCAGGTCGACGGCCACCTGGCGCTCCTCCCGCCAGTAGCGGTCGAGGTACAGGCGGGTGCCGACGAGTCGCAGCGGGTGGCCGTCGGGTGTCCCGTCGCCCTCACCGCTGGCCACCAGCGGGCTGGCGGCCACCCGCCGGGCCCAGTCCTCGGGGTCGGGCCAGGGCAGCGCCTGCAGGTCGACGGGCAGCTCGACGTCGATGGTGGCGGTGGTGCGGATGGTCGCCAGGTCGGTGCACACATGGCCCAGCCGGGGGGCGCGCACGGCCAGGGCGGTGGCCAGGAGCACGGCCTCGCCGGCCTCGCCGGCCTTGTCGCCCTCGTCGGCGCCGCCCAGGCGATGGAGGCGCAGGGCCACGTGGACGTCGGCGGCGTCGAGCACGCCGGCGGCGTTGAACTGGCGCAGCACCCGAGGAGCCCGGCGGGCGAGACGGACGTCGAACGGATCGGCCTCGGCGGCCTCGGGCACCTCGGGGACCTGGGGGACGGCCTCGATGGCGGTCACGGCGCCGGCCTCCCCCGGTCGAACACGCCGGACAGGTCCTCGACCAGGGCCGCCGGCGGCTTCCAGGCGAACACCCCGCAGGGCTGGTCATCGACCCGCGGTGTGGTGGCGCCCACCATGCCCCGCACGAACAGGTAGAGGGCCCCGGCCAGGTTGCGCCAGGGGTCGTAGCCGGGCAGCCGCCAGCGCAGATAACGGTGCAGGGCGACGACGTAGAGGATCGCCTGCAGCCCGTAGTGGGCGTGCCACATCTCGGCGGTCAGCGCGTCCGGCCGGTGATGCCAGGCGGTCAGCGGCTCGCCCGGCGGCGCCCAGCCAGTTGGTCTTGTAGTCGATGACGGCGAAGCGCGGCGCCCCGCCGGCGCCGGGCACCCGCACCACCAGGTCGAGGCTGCCCGAGAGGTAACCCCGCAGCCAGTGCTGCAGCGAGGGGTCCCCGAGGCGCCCGGCGTAGCCGGCGAGCACGTCGCCGGCGGGGACGTGCTCGCTCAGCACGGCGGCGACGTCGTCCATCGACACCTCGGCGGTGGGATCGTCGCCGCCGGCGAGGGGGAGCTCGAAGCCGAGCTCGTCGACGCGGTCGGCCCGGCCCACGTCACGCAGACGGGTGTCGCCCACCAGCGGGCCGAGCGGCGTCTCCACCGCAGCCCGCAGGCCGGCCGCCACCGCCGCCGGGTCGCCCACGTCGACGTGGCGGCGGGCCTGTTCGCGGGCGAGGGCGGCCGCCAGCTCGCCGTCGAGGTCGGCGGCGGCGAAGTCGATGCGCTCGAGCACCCCGTGAACCAGGGTGCCCACCTCGGCCCCGCCGGGCATGGAGCCCAGCAGCGAGGGAACCGCTCGCAGCCGGCCCTCGTCGCCGGCGCCCGCCGGCGGTTCGGGGGCCGGTGCCGAAGCCCCGGGCCCGGTTCCGGCGGCACCACCAGCCGGCCTCGGCGGCGCCACCACCTCCTCGTCGGACACCACCGTGTCCTCGGCCTCGCTGGCCACCCGCTCGTCGTGGGCGCCGGCGGTGATCCCGCTGTAGGACGTGCGCCGCCACTGGGTGTCGAGCCGGCGCCCGAAGCGGCGGACCTCCAGCGACGCCGGCGGCTCCGCCTCGCCCGCCCACACCGCGCCGCCGCCGCCGTCGCTGCGCTCCACGCTGATGCAGCCCGGGGCCCGCTCGGTCAGCTCTCGGAACGTGGCCTCGGCCTCGCCGTCCCCGGGAGGCTCGTCGCCGTCGACGGCCACGTTGCCGTGCTCGTCCCGGTAGAACAGCAGCCGGCACAGGGCCGAGTGCCGGCTGTCCCACGACGCCGCCCACCACACCACCGCCTGGTGGCGGGCCCGGGTCAGGGCGACGTAGGCCAGGCGCAGCTCCTCGCCCCGCCGCTCCTCGACGTGCTTGCGCCACGACCGGCCCTGCCCGCTGCTGCCCACGTCGATGGCCCGCCGGTCGCCGGCCCGCCCGTCGTGGTAGACGGGCGGCTCGTCCGGGGGGATCCAGCCCGGGTCCCACAGGTAGGGGCAGTAGACGACGGGGAACTCCAACCCCTTGCTGCGGTGGACGGTCATCACCTGCACCGCCTCGGCGTCGGACTCCAGCCGGCGGGCCCGATCCTCGGCGTCACGGTCGTCGCCGGCGTCGGCGATGCGCTGGCGCAGCCAGCCGGTCAGGGCGGTCACGCCCAACTGCTCGGACGTGGCCTCGGCGTGCAGGAGCTGGCCGACGTGGCGCAGGTCGGTGAGCCGGCGCTCGCCGTCGACCTGGGCCAGCAGCCGGGCCGGCAGCCCCTCGGCCAGGGTGATGGCCTCCAGCAGCGAGGCCACACCCCGCCGGCGCAGCACGCCGGCCCAGCGGTGCAGCCGGGCGTGGAGCTCCTCCCAGGCGTCGTCGCCGGCGGTGGCGACCCGCTCGGCGGTCCAGCCCAGGAACACGGTGAGCGCGGCGGCATGCGCCGGCGTGGCCGCCGTCGGGCGCTCGAGGGCCTGGAGCAGGCGCAGCCACTCGCCGGCGATGGGGGTGGCGAAGACGCTGCCGGCGCCGTTGACCACCGCCGGCACGCCAACGGTGGCAAGGGCGTCGCGCACTCGGTCAGCGTCCCGGTGGCGGGGCACCAGCACGGCGACGTGGCCGGGGCGCAGCGGGAGGCGCCCGGTCTCCGCCCCCTGCTCGGAGCGCTCGACGATCTCGGCGCCGGACGACACCAGCCGCACCACGTCGCCGGCCAGGTCGGCGGCGATGTGCTCGCGGGCGGAGTCGAGGGTGAGGTACCCCTTGTACGTGGGGAGCCCACTGTCGTCCCGGTGCACCATGCGCACCCGCAGGGCCGCCGGCTCGGGCGCGCCGGCGAGGCGGGGTTGCTGGTGGGCAGGGGCGGCCCGCACCGTGCGGTAGGCGATGCCGGCGTCGCCCAGTCTCGACCCGCCGAACAGGGCGTCGTAGGCGTCGACCAGCGGCTGGTCGCTGCGCCAGTTGACGCTGAGCGTGGCCCGGGAGCGGGCCTGGCGGGCGGCCTCCAGGTAGGCGTAGACGTCGGCGCCCCGGAAGGAGTAGATGGCCTGCTTGGGGTCGCCGATGAGCACGAGGGTGGCGTCGCCGTCACCGAAGACCCGGCGCATGATCTCCCACTGGACCGGGTCGGTGTCCTGGAACTCGTCGACCAAGGCGACGTGGTAGCGCTCCCGCAGCCGGTGGCAGGCGGCGGCGCCCCGCTCGTCGTCGGCCAGCGTGTGGCGGAGGCGGGTGAGCAGGTCGTCGTAGGTGAGCACCGCCGCCCGGCGCTTGCGCCGCTCGACCTCGTCGCGCACGGCGCAGGCCAGCCGCCGGCGCATGGCCCGCTCGGTGTGCTCGGGCGCGTCCTGGGGCTCGACCACGGCGTCGGGGTTGCGCACCGCCTTGTCGCCGATGCGCTGGGCCTCGGCCCGGCTGAAGGGCGGAGCGTCCCGCGAGCGGTGGAAGCGGCGGACGTAGAGGTCGTCGACCACCTCCTTGACCAGGTCGCTCAGGTCGTCGGTGAAGGTCACGTCGAGCTCGACGTCGCCGGCCACGCCCAGGCCGCTGAGCACGTGCTGGCAGAACCCGTGGGTGGTGGCGATGGTGGCGGCGTCGAAGTCGGCCAGGGCGACGGCCAGGTTGTGCCGGCGGGTCTCGACCTCGCCGGCCGAGCCGGTGGCCAGCAGGCCGAGGACGCTGTCGCCGGGGGGCGGGGCCACGCCGGCCAGGGCCCGGGCCAGCCCGTGCTCAGCGGTGACCAGGCGCCGGCGGACGCGGTCACGCAGCTCGCCGGTGGCCATGCGGGTGAAGGTGACGAGCAGGAGGTGCTCGAGCCGGGTGCCCTCGGCCACGTAGCGGGCGGCCAGGCCGGCGATGGTGAAGGTCTTGCCGGTGCCGGCGCTGGCCTCCAGCACGGTGACCCCGGTGGGCAGCGGGCCGCAGACGTCGAAGGGCGGGACGGCGCCGGCGCCGAGGTCCCCCGCCCCGGCCACGGTCCCGCGGGCGGCGCTCACCGGTCGACCAACGTCTCGCACTCGAGCACCCCGTCCCACAGCCGGCGGGCGTAACGCCCGAAGCGGGTGGGCTCGTCGGCGGCCCAGCCCTGCCCCTCCTCCTCCTCCTCGCACGGCGGCGCCTCGAGCAGGTCGGCGAAGGGGAGGGCGCCGCCCAGCACGAGCAGGTGCTCGGGATGGCTGTCCTCCCGTGGGAAGTCCCACTCCGACTCCCACACCTTGCGGGCGGCGGCCTCGGCGCCCTTGGCGTCCCTGCCGGCGGCCCGGGCGGCGGCGTGGGCGGCGGAGGTGTCGCAGTACAGCGGCAACGGCTCGCACATGCCCCGGTCGTAGAGCTCGACCAGGCGTCCCAGGTGGAGCAGGGCCTGCACCCGGCGGGCTTCCGGGTCGCCGTGGGAGGCGGCGATGCGGGCGATGGTCACCCGGGCCCGCCCCCCGACGCCCGCCCGCCGGCGGCCGACGGTGGCGGCGTCGAAGCCGGCGTCGGGATGGGCGGCGGTGAGGGCGAGGAGGGTCGTCAGGTAGGCAGGGCGTCCGTCGACGAACAGATGCGGTGAGAACGATCCCGGCAGCGTCGCGACCACCGTCGTGCACGGTTTCGTCGACGGGCTGGGCACGACGGGGCAGCCAACGACCGGTGCGCCGACGAGGTCGGGGACGCACATGACAGGGGCTCCGCCGCAGAAGGCCTTCGTCTGGCGGGGGAACAGGATCACCTGCCCGCCGTGGACGCAGGTGATCCTCGCGCTGGCGGTCAGGACGGGCGCTGGCATCTACTTGGGCTTGGGTTGGGCGCGCCGCCTGCCAGCACGTGGCTGGGGCTGGGGCTCGGCCTCGACGGCCTGTGGTCGGGTCCTGGCGGCGGCATCACAGCCGAGCGTCGGGAAGATGCAGCGCATGTCGATCGGGTTCTCTCCGCCCGCAGGCAGGTACGCCAGTGGCGCATGGAAGTAGCTGACGCCCTCGGGCGCGCGAGCGGCGGGATTGGATTTGGGGTCCGGGTCATCGGGCCAGATGATGTCGCCGGTTTCCACGCGCGCCGGAATGGTCCAGAAGTC
>JAHWKL010000002.1 GCA_019347915.1 Actinomycetota bacterium | reverse complement strand
TCCAATCTCTTGCGCAACGGGAGGTTGGAGCCATCGTGACGACATTCGCGGTGGATCGCGAGCACCCTGACCACGCAAACGCCCAGGTCACAGGCTTATTTCGGACTCACTTTTTCAGGTGGAAGTAACTAACGGGTCCTGGCCATGGGATGGCGCGCCAGGGCCTGCGTAACGGCCTGGCGTAGGCGGACCTCGTCGAGGGTGCCGGCGACGCAGACCTCGAGCTGGATGCTCCAGGGCTCCGCCTCGCTGTCGAGCAGGTAGATCGCCTCGTCGGCCACGCTGAATGGCACGAGCCGCTCAACGGTGGAGTCCCGGCTCACGGCGCCGACCCTGCGGCTGCCCACACCGCGTCGACCACCCGATGCTGGGTGGGCACGTCGAGGTACGGGTGCACGGGCAGGCTGAGTACCTCGCCGGCCAGCCGCTCCGAGACGGGGAGGCCTTGCGGCGCGGTGGGGAAGCCGCGGAACGCGGGCTGGTGGTGCAGGGGCTTGGGGTAGTAGACGGCCGAGGCAATCCGGGTCCGGCGCAGGGCGCCGGTCAGGCGGTCACGGTGAGGCGTCAGCACCGTGTAGCAGGCCCAGGCCGAGGTGGTGCCGGAGCGCACCGAGGGCACCGTCACCGCGCCGGCCAAGCGCTCGCCGTAGCGGTCGGCCACTGCCTGGCGGTCGACGCGCTCGTCGTCGAAGATGTCGAGCTTGGCCAGCAGTACGGCGGCCTGCACGGTATCGAGGCGGGCGTTGAGGCCGATCCGTACGTGGTCGAACCTGCTCGCGCCTTGACCGTGGGCCCGCAGGGAGCGCAGCCGCTCGGCCAGCTGGGCATCGTCGGTGAGCACCGCGCCACCGTCGCCGTAGCAACCGAGGGGCTTGCCGGGGAAGAAGCTGGTGGCGGTGGCCGTTGCCAGGGAGCCCACCGGGCGCCCGGCGAAGGTGGCGCCCAGGCTCTGGGCGGCGTCAGCCAGCACCCACAGCCCGGCGGCGGCGGCAACGTCCTCGATTTCGCCGTAGTCGGCAGGCTGGCCGAACAGGTCGACGGTGATGATCCCCACCGGGCGTAGGCCGGCAGCGGGGGCCCATTCGATGGCGCCAGCCAGGCTGGCGGGGTCGATGGTGAAGGTGTCGGCCCGGACGTCGACGAACACCGGTGTGGCGCCGACCAGGGCCACCACCTCGGCCGTCGCCGCGAAGGTGAAGGCGGGCACGAACACGGCGTCGCCGGTGCCGGCTCCCCACGCCAGCAGCGCCAGCAGAAGGGCGTCGGTGCCACTGGAGCAGCCCACGGCGTGGGCCACGCCACCGACGCCGGCCAGCTGCTCCTCGAAGCGGCCGACCTCCGGGCCCAGTACGAACTGCCCGTGGTCGAGCACCGCCGCCACGGCGGCCTCGATCCTGCCCTCCAGCCGCCGGCGCTGGGCTGCCAGGTCGACGAGAGGCACCTCGGGGGCGGCCTCACTCATCCCCGGCGCACTCCAGGCGGTCGGGGCCGACCAAGACGTAGCGCTGGCCGGTCCGGGGGCACACCAGGTCGTCGCCCAGCCGCTCCCCATCGTGACTCACCCAGCCGATGCGCCGCGCCGGCACCCCCGCCACCAACGCGTGGGGAGGAATGTCTGAGGTAACCACCGCTCCCGCCGCCACCATGGCCCAGGCCCCGATGCGATGGCCGCACACCACGGTGGCGTTGGCGCCGATGGTGGCGCCCCGGCCGACGATGGTGGGTCGGAGCTCCCCGCCCCGGTCGACCTGGGCCCGGGGATGGGCCACGTTGGTGAACACGCAGCTCGGCCCGCAGAACACCCCTTCCTCTAGCGTCACCCCCCGGTAGACGCTGACGTTGTTCTGGATCTTGCAGCCGTCGCCGACGGTCACGTCGGGACCGACCATGACGTTCTGACCCAGCGTGCAGTCCCGACCGATGCGGGTCCCGGCCAGCAGGTGGCTGAAGTGCCACACCTTGGTGCCGTCGCCGATCTCGCACGGCTCGTCGACGTAAGCGCTCTCGTGGACGAACACCCGGGGACGGACCGGCGTCACCCGGGCCGACGCACCGGCCTCCTCGAACAACGAGCGCTCCGCGGCCTCGAGCACCCGCAGCACCCGTACGCCCTCTCGGCCGTCGGTGCGGGGCGTCGAACCGCTGGCCATGCAGTCGAGAAAGTGGCGGCACTCCGCCTCCAGGGCCTCGCCGGGCTCGACCGTCACCGGCTCGCCTTCCGCCCGGACTGCCTCGGGCACGCCGTCCCTCCAGGCGATGCCGTGGCGGAACAGGCGCAGCTTGGAGGGCCAGGGCCGGCCGTCATCGAACACGGCCATGGCCTCCTCACCGACCACCACGAGCTTGTGCTCCTTGACCGGGTGGAGCCAGGAGACGAACACATGGGCCCTCTCGCCGGCGGGGAAGGCGAGGTGGGTGGTGGTCACGTCGGTCAGCCCGGGCTGGACGTAGCTGCCGCCCACCGCCCGCACCGACACCGGCTCGGCGGACATGAGCGTCAAGATCATGGACACATCGTGGGGGGCGAAGCTCCACAGGGTGCTCTCGTCCCGGCGGATCCGGCCCAGGTTGAGCCGGTTGGAGTAGGCGTAGCGCAAGCGGCCCAGAGCGCCTTGGCGTACGAGGCGTCGGAGCTCGACGAAGGCGGGGTGGTACTGCAGCACGTGGCCGACCATCAGCACCCGACCGGCCCGGTCTGCGGCGCCACACAGGGCTTCAGCCTCGCCGACGTGCAGGGCGAGGGGCTTCTCGATCAGGGCGTGCTTGCCGGCGTCGAGCACCTTGCCGGCAACCTCGGC
Source organism: Actinomycetota bacterium (assembly GCA_019347915.1). Classification (GTDB taxonomy): domain Bacteria; phylum Actinomycetota; class Acidimicrobiia; order Acidimicrobiales; family CADCSY01; genus JAHWJR01. Next base: position 68,160 of record JAHWKL010000002.1, on the reverse strand, counting down.
GTGGTTCACGGCGGGCACGGCGACCACCACGCCCTGCACCGTGGGGTCCCCCAAGGCGCCGTCGAGGTCGACGGCGGGCACGCCATACTGGTCGGCCAAGGTCCTGCTCGTGAGGGGATCGATGTCCACCAAGGCACGAAGCGCCCCGAGAGCGTGGACGTTGCGGACCAGGTTGCGACCCCAGCGACCGCAGCCCACCACCGCCACGCCGGGCGGAGCCTCGTCCTTCATCGCCCGATCACCTCTCGGTACAGGGCGACGACGCGCTCGGCGTTGGCCTCCACGGTGAAGCGGTGCCGGGCCGACGCCACCCGTCGCCGCAGCGCCACCATGTCGAGCTCTTCCAGCTGAACGGTCAGGCGGTCGAGCGTCTTCAGGCTGGCGCCAACCCCTTCCCCGTCGACCAGACCGGCCATCGCCCGGTGGTCCAGCGTGAGCACCGGCAGTCCGCAACCGAGGTACTCGAAGACCTTGTTGGGCAGGGCGGTGTCGAGGTGGGCGCGGTTCAGTGAGGAGTTGAACCCGGCCCAGCCGAAGTCGTAGGCGGGCAGCAGCTCCAGCAGGCGCTGGGGAGCCACCTGCTCGTGGCACGTCATGCCCGGCCACGCCGCCGCCAGCTCCGCGTACTCGGGCGCGGGACGAGCCGGGTAGACGTCGAGGTGCACGCCCTCGACCACGAGCCGGGTAAAGATCTCACGAAGGTCGTAGTGGCCGGCGTTGGTGGACAGCGTCCCCTGGTACACGACACGCGGTGGCCGCTGCGGCGCCCGTTCGGGGGGCGGCAGCACCGGGGGCAGGTCCCGGCCCACGGCGTAGTTGGCGAACACCGCGGTGCATTGGGGCAGCCGGTGGCGGGCACCGATCTCGGCCAGCATCTCGCTCGACACCGCCACCAGGGCCGTGCATCCCTCGACGGCCGCCCGCTCCAGTCCGAGCGCCCCGGCGGGCTCAGGGAAGCCGTCCTCGTAGGGCGTGTGGCGGAGGCTCTGGAGGTCGTGGGTGTCGTGCACCACCGGGACCGCCCCGTTGGCCACCTCGAGCGCCAGCACGGTGAGCTGGTCCGGCAGGTTGTGGCTGTGGACCACATCGGGCCCAAATTCGGCCACCACGCCGGCGAGGTCGGTCTGGGGCTCAGCGCGGACGCGCCACCAGTGGTCGAACAGCTCGTCGCCGGTCCCGTACCACTCGGCGAGGGTCCGCCCCACGTAGGCGAAGCCGAGCTCGACGGGGACGCCGGCGCTGCGCAGGCCGACAGCGTACTTCAGCGAGCGCATGCACGGTTGCTGTTGCAGGAACAGCACCCGCATCAGCGTCGGCTCTTCATCGGTTTGGCGGGGTTGCCTACCGCCACGGCGTAGGCGTCGAGGTCCTTGGTCACCACGCTGCCGGCACCGACAACGCAACCCTCGCCGATCTCCACGCCGGGAAGGATGCAGACCCCCATACCGACCCAGCACCCGGGTCCGATCCGCACCGGGGGGCCTTCCTGCCAGCCTTGCTCGGGGATGGGCCGCGTCACGTCCTTCATGTTGTGGCTTGCGGTGTGGATCATGGTGTAGGGACCGAAGATCGTGCCGTCGCCTACGACGAGGCCGTTGAGGCCGTTCACGTAGCAGCCGTAGTTGAAGCCGACGCCGTCGCCCAGCTCGATCCCGCCGCCGTTCAGCCACACGATGCGGTCGAGGTAGTAGCAGCCCTCTCCCATCCGGCGGGCGTCGTGGGGGCGGAAGGGGATGACACGCTTGCTCAACTCGGTGATCATCATGGTGGGGTTCCTTCCCCGTTCGCCATCCCGTTGCAGCTTCTACGGCGGCGGGGCGGGCTCCGTGCTTTCATTTCGGGCCCGCAGGACCACCCGGCCTCGCCGCCATCGCCGGCTACCTGCTCGGCGCCCTCACGAGTGGCCGCGGGTCCCAGCGACAGCCGCTCACGTCCGGTGAGCGGGTCGAGGCCGTCGTAGGCGACGACGCAGAAGCGGTCTTCGCGTTGGACGAGTCGACCATGCCAGCGAGCATCGAGCATGAAGTCGCCAACCCGAAGATTCGCCGGAAGAGGTCCCTCTGGTTTGCGGTGCGAAGCCGATCCCGGTACTCGGGGCGCCCCTTGAAGAACTGCTCTCGGTCGGCGCCGGCGAGCTCGCCGAGTCGAGCAAGGTCCTCGGCGGTGATGTGCTCGTACGAACGCGCCGAATCCATGCCCTTACCCTGCCAGATGTCTCATCATGTCGGTCCCTCTTCTATCGACGTGTGGTCAGAGTGGGCTCGAGTAAGGAAGACCCCTCATCAGGGATGGACGCCTTCGCCGTCGACCCGGATCATCCGCGGCGTCGACTGCTCCTTCCTGCGTCGCTCACTGCCGTGCCCGATCGAGGCTGGCGCGGATGTCCTTCATTCGTCGGTACAGCCGCAGCCGGTGGCCGGGAGCGGGGACAAAGCCGTGTCGTTCGTAGAACCTGGCGGCGTCGTCATCGACGGCGTCGAGCACGACCAGTCGGGCTGCGACAGCCTCCCCGGCTGCGACGGCCTTGCGCAGAGCCTCCGCCAGCAACAACGCACCCATCCCCTTGCCCTGGGCCTGGCCGGCGACGGCGAGCCGGGCGAGCAGAACCATCCCGACGGGATAGGCAGGTAGGCCTCGTACGAGCTTGGCGGGGGCGTCGGCCCGTCGCACCGAGCCCATGGTGAGGCTGAAGTAGCCAACGACGTGGTCCTTGCTGATGAGCACGAACGTCCGGGCCGAGCCATCTCCTGTGCCGGGACGGCATGGCGTCGAAGCCAGTCGTCGAGCTCCGCGTTCCCGCACTCGAAGCTGCCGAGATGGTGGTGGGGCCCCAGGCGCTCCAGCCGTACGTTCGGATCGCTCACTCGTCGCGGAGCGCGGGGTTCTCTTTGAACAGCTCAACCAGCTCTGGTGCCGGCTCGGCTGGCTTGTCGAGCTCGGCGATGAAGCGATCGAACGCCTCGTTGGACAGCACCAGGTCCTGCCGCTGTTTGATCACGCCCTTGGCCCTGGCGGTGACGGTGTCCAGCACGAAGGCGGTCACGGTCGTGTCCTCGAGATCGGCCGCCTGGCGGATCAGCGCGTCCTGCTCGGGAGTGACGCGCACCTCGAGGCGGTGGCGCCGGGACGGAGTGACGGCGGGCTCGCTCATGTGGGGAGCATAGTCACTGTCCGGACGATGTCCGGACGCCTTGTCACCGCCGAGCGGTGCGGGAGGACCGATGACGAAGAAGATGACTCGCGCCGAAGAAGTCGAGTTCTACGCCGAGCCCGAGAACCGGGAGCCGCAGGGTCCCGGTCGCCGCCGCCGGTCCAGGCTCACCGAGATGGTCCCGGTTCGGTTCGGGCCGGAGACCCTGGGGTGACGCCCTGGAGGAGGTTCGTCGGCGCGCTGCGATGATCATCGCTCTGTATCCAGCTGGACTCGCCGAGCGGTCGAGCACGAACTCGAGCAGCAACGTGGCTGAGCATGTACCGCGCCAGAACGTGTCAAACAGCTTGTCGAACGAACGACGACGGACAGAGCCGGACGGAGCCGGATCTGCAAGCGCCGCAAGTCCCGGAAACCCCGCACGGTCCGGACGTAGCCGGACTGGCGAACTCCTCACCCGCTTTGTGGCACCAACAGGCGTTTACCGCCGTGAATGCCTTCGATCCTCAGATACCCGGTCCTAGAGGCAACCAGCATGAACCCAGGTCTCGTCGTAGTCCAAGACGAGTAGGTCTGCGCCGCGCCCGCCCTCTTGGACCGTGATCGCTCGTCCGCATCGGTGGCAGGTGCCTCCGTATCGGTGGCGAGCTCTGGGTCGAGAAGCGACTCGGGCTGGGTCAGCCGCAGGTGCATCGTTGATGTCCATCCGGTCCTCCCATGGCACCGAATCATGTCCGTCCCTCATATATCGACGTGTGGCCAGGGTGAGCTTGAGTAAGGAAGACCCCAGCGAGCGCGTCATCTGAGCGCGCCGGCCCCTGAGGAAAGAGTTTCGGCCGTCATGCGACGGGCGGCACGTCAGCCAGCGGCGCGAACCGGTCGTCGTGGGCTGCCAGGTGGTTGAGGCGTGCCCGGACCCGGCAGACCACCTGGCGGACGACCTCAGGCGTCAGGCCGTGGCGGCGGGCCACGGTGAGCGCGGGGGAGGGATCGCCGCTGGCCATCTGCACCCGTACTTCCAACACGATGGCCCGGTCGCGCCGGCTGGCCACGTGCTCCAGTGCGTCGAGCACCAGCGCGCAGCCGGCGTGGCGTTCGGCCAGGCGCGCCAGCACGTCGAGCTCGGCCTCGTCGTCGACCAGGGTCGGGCCTCGGGCGTCGGCGCCTGCGTCGAAGCGCTCGACATCGAGCTCGTCGGCGTGCTGGCCGACCCACGCCGAGGCAACCCGGCGTAGGCGCCGCCCGGCCCACGTCCACGGCAGGGCGCCGCCCGTCGGGTCCCAGGCCGCTCCGCAGTCGAACAGCTCGAAGCAGGCGTCGATCACCATGCCTTCCAGCTCTTCGGGCGCCACACGCTGCACACCGAGGCGACGCAGCTCCCGGCGCATGGCGGCACCGTGGAGGCGCTTGCGGGCGCTGGCGTCGTAGGAGCTCGGGGCCAGCGAGGCCCCGGTGTCGTCGAGCATGTCGGCCTCGGCCAGCAGCTCGTCGGACTTGGCCGAGCCGATGGCGCTGAGACGCAGTTGGTGCGCCGATGCCCGCAGCAGGCTCTGTCCGCCGGTGAAGTCGCCCTCGGCGGCGAGACGCCGGGCCTCGTCGCGGGCCTTGGCCGCCTCCAGCACCACCACCTCCTCCACCACGGCGTGGACGACGTGGGCCGAGGCCGCCTCCGCTGCGCTCACTGAACCGCCCTGGGTTGGTTGGAGGCTCCAGACCTTGGAAACGAGGATGGAGTCATGCCGAAGGAGATCAAGCCGGGGAGGCCGACGACGCGTCGGTACTCAGAGGAGGAGAAGGCCCAGGCGGTGCGGTTGGTTCGTCAGCTGCGCCGGGAGCTGGGCACCGAGCACGGGACGATCCAGCGGGTCGCCGATCAGCTGGGGTACGGAGTCGAGACGGTGCGCAAGTGGGTCAAGCGCGCCGACGTCGACGAGGGCCTGAAGGCGGGCACCTCGAGCGAGGACCGGGCGCGGATCAAGGCGTTGGAGCAGGAGAACCGTGAGCTGCGGCGAGCCAACGCATTCTCGAGCCCGCGTCGGCTTTCTTCGCGGCGCTGATGTCCTCGAGCGTCTGGCACCACCAGGGGAGGTCGTTGAGCACGACGATCCGGCCTGCGATCGTACGGGCAAGGCGACATCTCCCGGCGAGCTCGCATTCGCTTTGTCTGAGGCGAGCGGGCCCCGCTGACGACGACTTCGAGGACTTGGTGGAGGAAGACATCGAAAATGTCCTCGCCCTGTTCTATGAGTTCGACATCGCGACGCATGGCCGCTCGGGGAGTTTCAACCTGCGCCAGCTCGGGGCCTCAGGCAGCGTGTGAAGGACGCCCGCTACTTCATCCTGAGGATCGGTGCGGCGCCCGCCGCGTAGCGCGCTCCGGTCACATCAAGGTGGCGCCCGCCCCGCGCGGGGCCGTGGTGGAGAGTGGGTGTCACAGGGGCTGCGGCATGATGTCGGTACTGCCGGCGCTCGCGCCCGGCAGCTCGGCCGAGGACCCTCTGATCCGACGAACGCCAGGAGGCCAGGATGGCCCGGCCGAAATCTGACCCCCGGTCCGCCAGGGGCGCCGGGCGGCCGCCCACGTTGTTCGACATGGCCATGACCGCACCGCTGTCTCGAGCCGAGCACGCGGCTGCTGCCGCAGCGAGATTCCCGAGGTTGAGGTACATGGGGTCGAAGCATCGGCTGGTTCCCCACCTTGCCGAACTCTTCGGGAGCTCGGTGGTGCCTCAGCGCTCGATGCGTTCTCGGGCAGTGGTGGCGTGTCTTACACCCTGAAGTCGATGGGCTACGCTGTCACCTCGAACGACTTTCTCTCGTTCCCGACGGTGATTGCGGACGCTTCCGTCGCTAACAACGCTGTCACCCTCACGGACGGGGATGTCGCGCGAATCACCGGTCCGGCGGCCGACAGCCGAGACTTCATCCAGACCACGTTCGACGGGCTCTACTTCACCCCCGAGGACCGGGCGTTCCTCGACTCAGCGTGGTCGCACATCGACCTTCTCAGCGGCGCCAAGCGGAGCCGGGCGATTTCGTCGCTCGTTCTCGCCGCTGCGCGTAAGCAGCCCCGAGGGGTGTTCACGTTCACCGACCTTCGGTACGACGATGGGCGTCGAGACCTCCGGCTCTCGCTGCGCGAACACTTCGCCGAGACCGCCGCTGAGTACAACGAAATCGCAATGGAACGAGTGGTACGAGTGGGCCGTCCCGGCTGCGGAGGAGCTGTACGACGTCTACCTCGACGAGCTGCGTGAGAAGGGCTGGATCTGATGAGTGGTCACACCAAGTGGTCAATCGTGCGGGCCGAATTGCGGTCGAAGCCGGGAGCCGAAGAAGCGGTCGCGGAAGCCCGGGAGCGGTCGCGGGAGGAGCTCCGTCTCTACGAGCTCCGTCATGCCGAGGCCGTGAGCCAGGCCGAGCTGGCCGGTCGCCTGGAGATCACCCAGGGGGCCATCTCCAAGTTCGAACACGCCGACAATGTGCGCATCTCAACGTTGCGGCAGTATCTCGAAGCGCTCGGCGCTCGGCTGGAGCTCGTCGCGGTGTTCGACGATGAAGACCGTCGCGTGCCGATCGAGCTCGGCAAGCAGCCGGCGGCCTGACACCGTGGGACCCCCTTCGAGGCGACCGCCGAATCCGTGATGGGGATGCGGCGCCGGGTCGACCCAGAAGATGGTATGCGTGAGGTGGCCGACCTCTGGTCGGCCAGGACCGCCGACGAGCTTCACCGCATCCTCGTGCTGCACCCGCCGATCCGTCGCAGCGCCGATGCCGACGAGGCGTTCGCCCTCCTTCAGAAGCACCATGAGACCGAGCCGTCCACCTCTGCCGTCACGGCCATCCTCCTGGTCACCGATCTGCGCTGGCGTGGCGGCGTCGGGGACCTCGTCCGAAGGATCGCGGAGTCCGACATCCTCGACGAGGAGCAGCTCGACCTTCTCACCCGGACGTTTCTCGCCGCCGACGAAGCCGTCTACTGGCAACTCCCCGACGAGTGGCTGGGCGATGAAGTCATCGTCGTCGTCATCGACGAGGATCACGACGTGTCGGCGGTCAGTGAAGAGGAGTCGGTGCCGGACGGACCTACTGTCGTCCGGCGCGAGGTCGCTCCGCCGCTGCGCAGGTGGGCTGCCGCGCACGCTGCGAGGCGGGATTCGGGCGCCTGGGGTCCCGTGCTCGCCCGGGCCCGGGCCCTCGATGCTCGCCGGGGAGCGGCCGTGGCCGCAGGTCTGCTCGACGCCATCGACAGCCTCGTCCCACAAGTACAGGAACTGCTGGTCACGGAGGCGATCCAATGGCCAGACCAGGCGGTTCGCCGGCTCGGCCTGGCCCGCATCGCTGAACAGCAGGGCCCGGAGGCTGCCTACGCGCTGGCGAAGGACGATCCGAACGCTCGGATCCGGGCATGGGCCGACTCCCTGATGAGCCCGTCGCCGGCCGCGGAACGGCCGACGGCCGCCGGCAGCCAGCGACGCGTGGCGCCAAGGGATGATGCGCCCGAGCCACCGACCCTGTTCTGAAGCCCGTCGGCGCCGGCAGCTCGGGGCGGACCCTGTTCAGCTCCCGCAGCTGGCCATCTCTTTGTCCATTCGAGCAGATGCGGCGCGACGAGAAGACGACTCCGCCGGCCACCTGGCAGGGCTGCTACACCTATGAGAGCAAGCGCGGCCAGTCGGTGAAGACGAGGGTCGGCACCGCGGGGAGGAGCACCGCCACGGCTGAACGGATCGGGAATCTCGTTTCGGTCAACGTCGGTGCCTCCCGGGAGGTCGAGTGGCACGGGCGCCTGGTCCGCACCGCCATCTGGAAGGATCCGGTCGCCGGCCCCGTGGCGGTGCGAGGCGTGAACCTCGCGGGTGACGACCAGGCCGACCGGCGCGTCCACGGCGGGGTCCACAAGGCCGTCTACGCATACGGGCTGGAGGACTACCGGTGGTGGAGTGGCGAGCTGGGGGTCGAGCTCGGGCCAGGAACGTTCGGCGAGAACCTCACCGTGGAGGGGTTCGACGTGAACGGGGCGTGGGTCGGTGAGCGCTGGAGGATCGGCACCTGCGTGCTCGAGGTCAGCGAGCCCCGGATGCCGTGCTTCAAGCTGGGCCTCCGCATGGACACGGCGGACTTCGTCCCGCTGTTCGAGATGGTGGGGCGCTTCGGCGCCTACCTCCGCATCGTGGAGGAGGGCAGCGTCACCGGCGGCGACGCCGTCGAGCTCGTGTCGAGGCCCGATGAGCACCTGACCGTGGCGGAGCTGGCGGAATCGAGGCGCACCGACGACGTCCGCCTGCTGGAGCGGGTGGTCGGCCACCCTGCGGTGTCCCATTCGTGGTCCGCTGCCGCTCGCCGGGCCCTCCGACGTCGTACCGACGCGCTGAACACGTAGGGGTGTCGTCGTCGCTGCTTTCGGGCGCCACCTTTCGGCGAACGCCACCGGCGGCCGGCGATGACGATCGCCGCCAGCGACCGCGGCTGGTTCGAGCACCTCAGCGGCGACGGCCTGAGGCTGCTCTCCGGCGCCTTCCTCGCCGGCGGAGCCCTCGACGAGGTCGAGGGGCAGACCCGGTGGCGGCGAGGAACAAGGGGAAGGAGTCATCGGTGGCACCGTCGGTGGTGAGCTGCTCCTCGTGCGGCACGCGCAACCGGATCCCAGCCGCGGCGAGCGGCTCACCTCGTTGTGCCCGATGCAAGGACCCGCTGGCGTGGATCGTCGACGCCGACGACGCCACCTTCGCCGACGTGGCGGAGCGCAGTCCCCTTCCCGTGGTCGTGGACCTCTGGGCTCCGTGGTGCGGGCCGTGTCGTACGATCAGCCCCTTGCTGGAGGAGCTGGCGAGCGAGCTCGCCGGCCGCTGCAAGCTGGTCAAGGTCAACGTCGACGACGCGCCGTCGCTCCAGGCCCGGTTGGGCGTGCGCGGGATCCCCACCCTGGTCGTGTTGCGCCACGGCAAGGAGGTGGCTCGCCAGGTCGGAGCCGCCCCATTGGCCCAGCTGCGGGCGTGGTTGCAGTCGTCCCTCGATCGGCGGGAGTGAACGTGGCGCCGACCCGTTGGGGAGCCGTCCGGGTGGCCGGCGGAGGACGGTACCGCCATGATGGATGGTGGTGGACCAGACGGAGGTGACGTTCACGAGCGATGGCCTGGAGCTCGCCGGCCATCTCCGTGTCCCGCCCGACGCACCGGGACCACTGCCCGGGCTGGTGTTCACCGGTCCCCTCACCGGGGTGAAGGAGCAGGTGACGGGGCGCTACGCCGAGGCCCTGGCGGACGCCGGGTACGTCACCCTGGCCTTCGATCACCGCGGCTTCGGCGCCAGTGACGGCAACCCTCGCCAGCACGAGGATCCCGCGGGCAAGCTCAACGATCTGCGGGACGCCCTCAGCTGGCTTGCCGCCCACCCGGCGGTCGACGCCGACCGCCTGGGCTGCGTCGGGATCTGCCTGGGCGGAGGCTACGGACTGCGCTTCGCCGCCTTCGACCCCCGGGTGCGGGCGCTCGTCACCGTGGCGGGTGGCTACAACGACCCTCACGCCATGCGTGCCGGGATGGGGGCCGACTCCTACCGGGGCGTCCTCGCCGAACAGATGGCCGTGGCCGCCCGCCAGCACGCCACCGGTGAGGTCGAGTACATGGCCGCGGTCAGCGACGACGACACGCCCGCGCTCATGGGTGGGGCAGAGCCGTTCGCCTACTACGGCACCGAGCGATCGAGCAGCCCTGGATGGGAGAACCGGATCACCCGGACATCGCTGTACTCGCTGCTCACCGCCGATCTGGCGGTGGGCGCCGACTTCATCTCGCCCACGCCGTGGCTGATGGTGCACGGCGGCGCCGACGACTACTGCTCGCCGGCCGGGGCCGAGGCCACCTTCGCCCGTGCCGGCGAGCCAAAGGAGGCGGTGTGGCTGGACACCACCAACCACATCGACCTCTACGACGTCTCCACCTACGTCGACCCCGCCGTGGCCGCGGCCGAGGCCTGGCTCAGGCGCTGGTTGTGACGACGGCCCGGGCGCGGGCGGACTGCCTGGACTGACTGATCCCCGGGCGCGCTGCACGCCGGCCCAGCGTGCGGTATGAAGATGGGCCGCACCTGCGAACGAGGGAGGCAGGGATGGAGCCCAGCGGACAGCCGGGGATGACTCGCCGGCGCTTCGTGCAGTTGGCCAGTGGTCTGATCGTCGCCACCGCCTGCGGTGGCACGGGGACCGAGCCCGGCGAGCCGGGAGGCGATGCCGCCCCGGCCCCGTCGTCGAGCATCGTCCCGCCGTCCGGGCAGCTCTCGGGCGACCTGCGCATCCTCCAGTGGAGCCACTTCGTCCCCCGCCACGACCAGTGGTTCGACGACTTCGCCACCGCCTGGGGCGAGGAGGTGGGCGTCAACGTGTCGGTCGACCACATCGACCTGGCCGAGCTGGGCACCCGGCTGTCGGCGGAGATCGCCGCCGGTGAGGGCCATGACCTGGTCGAGCTCCTGTCGCCGCCGTCGGCCTTCGAGCCGAGCGTGCTCGACCTCACCGACCTCAACGAGGAGGTCCGGGGACGGTTCGGCCAGCAGACCGAGCTGTGCACCCGCAGCTCCTTCAACCCGACGACGGGGAAGTTCTACGGGTTCTGTCACGGCTGGGTGCCCGACCCGGGCGACTACCGCCGCAGCATGTGGGAGCAGATCGGCTTGCCCGACGGGCCCTCGACCTACCAGGAGCTGCTGGAGGGCGGGACGCGGATCCGCGAGGAGCAGGGCGTCCACATGGGCATCGGGATGTCCAACGAGATCGACTCCAACATGGCGGCCCGGGCCATGATCTGGTCGTTCGGCGGATCGGTGCAGGACGCCGACGAGAACGTGGTGCTCAACTCGCCCGAGACGGTGGAGGCCGTCGACTACATGGCCCGGCTGTTCCAGGCCACCATGACCCCCGAGGTCTTCGCCTGGAACGCGGCATCCAACAACCAGGGGCTCATCGCCGGCGAGTTCTCCTACATCCTCAACTCCATCTCCGCCTACCGCACGGCCCAGCAGGCCAACCCCGACGTGGCCGACGACGTCTTCTTCACCCCGGCGCTGAGAGGGCCGGGCGGCACCGGCCTGGCCAGCCAGCACGTCATCCCCATCTACGTCGTCCCCACCCACGCCCAGAACCCGGACGCGGCCCAGGAGTTCATCCTGAACCTCGTCGCCAACTACAGCGCCGCCACCTACAACACCGAGCTGTACACCTTCCCGGCCTTCCGCGACACCGTTCCCGACCTCGACGACTGGCTGACCCGCGACCCGTTCGGGTCCGTGCCCGAGGACAAGCTGGCCCTGCTGACCGACGCCGAGAGCTGGAGCACCACCGTGGGCCACCCCGGCCCCGCCAACGCCGCCATCGGCGAGGTCTTCAACACCTTCGTGCTGCCCCAGATGATGGCCCGGGCGGCCCGGGGGGAGACGAGCCCCCAGGAGGCGGTGGTGGCGGCGGACGCCGAGGTCCGGCGCATCTTCGCCCGGTGGCGCGAGCGCGGCCTGGTCGGCGGGCAGGGCTGACCGACCGGGCGCCGGCGACGTGGCCATCGTCGAGGTCCGGGCCCTCACCAAGCACTTCGACGGCGACGTCCACGCCGTCGAGGCCGTCGACCTGGCCACCACCGATGGCGAGTTCCTTGTCCTGCTGGGCCCGTCCGGGTGTGGCAAGACGACACTGCTGCGGATGATCGCCGGGCTGGAGGAGCCCACCGCCGGCGACGTCCTGATCGGCGGCAACTCCATGGCGGGACTGCCGCCCCGTGCCCGCAGGATCGCCATGGTGTTCCAGAGCTACGCCCTCTATCCGCACAAGACCGTGCTGCAGAACATCGTCTTCCCGCTCAAGGCGGCCGGTATGGCGCCGGACGAGCGCCGGCGCCAGGCCCAGTGGGCCGCCGACCTCTTGGGCATCGGCCACCTGCTCGACCGCAAGCCCCGCCACCTCTCCGGCGGCGAGCGCCAGCGAGCCGCCCTGGCCCGAGCCCTCGTCCGGGAGCCGAGCGTGTTCCTGCTGGACGAGCCGCTGTCCAACCTCGACGCCAAGCTGCGGGCGACGGCCCGTGACGACCTCAAGCTCTTCCAGCGCCGGGTGGGCACCACGACCGTCTACGTGACCCACGACCAGGTGGAGGCCATGGGCATGGGCGACCGCATCGTGGTGATGGACAAGGGCCGGGTGCGCCAGGTCGGCACTCCGGGCGACGTGTACCGCCACCCGGCCGACACCTTCGTCGCCACCTTCCTCGGCTCGCCGCCGATGAACCTGGTGCGCCGGGACGACGTGGTCGTGGGCTTCCGGCCCGAGAGCTTCCTGCCCAAGGGGGTGGCCGACGCCGGCGCCGAGGCGTTGACGGTGAGCTTCCACGTGCACCGGGTGGAGTACCTGGGCTCGGAGCGCCACGTGATCGGCACCGTGGAGGGCCTGGGCGAGGAGACCCGGGTGATCGCCATGCTGCCGGCGACCGTCTCGGTGGACGTCCCGGTGGAGCGGTCCCACGAGTTCGTGGTGGCCGCCGGCGACCTGCGCTTCTTCGACGTCGGCTCCGGCCTGCGCACCGAGCGCCAGCGGCTGTGAGCACGCCGCCGGCAACAGCAGCCGGCACCGCCGGCACCGCCGAGCCGGGCGGCCGCTACCTGCTCGACCGGAAGGGCTTCCTCGCCCGGGTCATGCTGCTGCCGGCGGTCGTCTACATCGTGGCGCTGGTGGCCGTCCCGTTCTTCCTGGCCATCGCCTACAGCCTGAGCGACGTCACCGTGGGCGATCCCAGCTTCGACTTCGTGGGGCTGCGCAACTTCGCCACCGTCGTGGGCGACCCCACCTTCCGGCGGGCGCTGCTCAACACCGTGCTGATCACCGTGGTGGCCATGGCCCTGGTGGTGGTCCTGGCCAAGGTCCTGGCCCTGGTGCTGGTGCAGGACTTCCGGGGCAAGTGGGTCGTGCGCCTGCTGGTCCTGCTGCCCTGGACCACCCCCACCTCGCTCGCCACCATCGCCTGGGTCTGGCTGCTCGACTCGTTGTTCAGCCCCATCGACTGGGTGCTCCGGCAGCTGGGGCTCCTGGAAGGGAACCTGTACTGGCTGGGGAACGAGGGGCTGGCCATGACCTCGGTGATCGCCGTGCAGACGTGGCGGATCGTGCCCCTTGCCGCCGTGATCATCATGGCCGGGCTGAGCGCCATCCCCAGCGACATCAACGACGCCGCCAAGGTCGACGGCGCCGGTTTCTGGCGGACGCTGTTCGAGATCACCATTCCCATGACGCTCCCGGTCATCGCCGTGGCCACCCTCTTCGGGGCCATCGTGGTCTTCACCGACATGGCGGTGGTGTTCGTGCTGACCCGCGGTGGCCCGGTGGACGCCACCCAGGTGCTGTCGAGCTGGGCGTTCTTCCGTGGCATCCAGGGTGGGGACCTGGCCCAGGGGGCGGCCATCGCCCTGTTCCTCTTCCCCGTGCTGCTGGTGTTCGCCGTGCTCATCCTCCGCTCGGCCAAGCGCATGGAGGTGATGTGAGTGGACCTGTCCGACACCACCGAGGTCGAGGTCGCCCGCCGCGCCGCCCGCCGACGCCGCACCGGCGCCCGGGTGGCCCTCTACGGCTTGGTCCTGGCCTTCACCGGGATGGCCGCCTTTCCCTTCGTGTGGGCGACGATCACCGCCTTCAAGCGCAACCAGGATCTCTACAACCGGGCCAACAACCCGTTCGTGTTCAACCTGGACCCGACCCTCGAGCACGTCGACCTGCTGCTGTCCGGCACCGCCTTCCCGACCTTCGCCCGCAACACCCTGCTCGTCGGGGTCCTGGTGGTGGCCATCACCCTCGCCCTCAGCCTGCCCGCCGCCTACAGCCTGGCCCGCCTCGACATGCCGTGGGGCGGGGCCATGGGCATCGCCATCTTCTTCGTGTACCTCATCCCGCCGTCCCTGCTCTTCATCTCGCTGTCGCGAGTGGTGGCCACGCTGCGCTTGCAGGACTCGGTGTGGGCGCTGGTGGTGCTCTATCCCACCATCACCGTCCCGGTGTCGGTGTGGCTGCTGATGGGGTTCTTCAAGACGATCCCGCGCGAGATCGAGGAGCAGGCCACCATCGACGGCTACAGCCGCTTCGGCGCCTTCGCCCGCATTCTCGTGCCGCTGGCCTTCCCCGGGATCGTGGCCGTCGTCGTGTTCGCCTTCACCCTGTCGGCCAGCGAGTTCATCTACGCCCTGGCCTTCGTGGCCCGCACCAGCGAGAAGACGATCAGCATCGGCGTCCCCACCGAGCTGGTGCGGGGTGACGTCTTCTTCTGGCAGTCCCTCCAGGCGGCCACGGTGATGGTGGCGGTCCCCATCGCCTTGGTGTTCAACCTCTTCCTCGAGCGGTTCATCACCGGCTTCACCATGGGAGCGGTGAAGGGCTGAGCTGAGCGTCAGCGGCGCCCGGCCGAGCGCAGTTGACGGGGCGCCCGGGGCCGGCGCCCTGCGGGCCGGTGCGGCCACGTTCCCGATAAAGGCCCTTGCTCACACCCGAGGTTCCCGGAGGCCCTGCGGGTCGCTCACTGGCGTGGCTGTACTGGCGCACACCGCCAGCCGGCACTGGTGGTCATGAGCCTTCTGCCCCCGGCTCCGCCCCCAGGACTCCGCGGACGTCGTCTGCGGAGTCGGTGTCGACGAGGACCAGGAGCTGGTCGCCCGGCTCGAGCACCGTGCCCCCCTGGCGGGACGATGGCGTCGTCGTCACGGCTCAGCAGGACGATGAGCACGCCCTGGGGGAGTCCCAGGTCGACGATCTGCCGTCCCGCGGCTCGAGCCGTTCCCGGCAGCGTCATCTCAACGAGGTCCTTGGTGATCGCCCCTTCGGGGATCAGCTCGGCCAGGTGCGCGGTCGACGGTGGCGCCGGCGCCGTCACGCCGAGCACCCGGGCGGCGATCGGGATCGTCGTGCCCTGGACGAGAACCGAGGTGATCGTGATGAAGAAGACCGTGTTGAACACCACTTCGCTCTGCGGCAGACCCTCCACGAGCGGGAACGTCGCCAGGATGATCGGCGCTGCGCCGCGCAGACCGACCCAGGACACGAGGAGCGTGTCGCGGAAGGGAAACCGCAGTGGCGTCAAGGTCAGGAGCACCGCCAGCGGCCTCGCCAGCAAGATCAGTACGGCGGACATCAGCAGGGCTCGGCCTGCTACCGCCGGAAGGTCGGATGGGAACACGAGTAGGCCGAGGGCGAGGAACATCACGATCTGCATCAGCCAGGCCACCGCGTCGTGGAACCGGAGCAGGCTCCGCTTGTGGAGGAACTGCTTGGTCGACATCGTGAGACCGGCGACGTACACGGCGAGGAAGCCGCTGCCGCCCAGCTCGGCGGTCACGCCGTAGACCAGAAGCACCACCGCGACGCCGAGTACCGGGTACAAGCCCTCGTACTCCAGGCGGAGCCGGTTGATGGCGAACACGGCGGCGCGCGCGAGTGCGTAACCGATGACAGCGCCGACGGTCATCTGCTGGACGAACATGGGCAGCAGGTCGACGATCGCGACCTCGGGGTCGGTGAGTAGCTCGATCATGGCGATGGTCAGGAAGACCGCCATCGGGTCGTTGCTGCCGGACTCGAGCTCGAGGAGCGGGCGGAGCCGGCCGCGTAGACCGACGCCGCGGGAACGCAGGACCGAGAAGACGGCCGCGGCGTCGGTGGATGAGATGATTGCGCCCAGCAGGATCCCGCCGGTCAGTGACAGGTCGAAGACGACGGTGGCGAACAGACCAACCGTCACTGCGGTGGCTGCGACGCCGAAGGTGGCGAGCCCGACGGCCTGCCAAACGACCGGGCGGACGTCGTCCCACGTGGTATCCAGCCCGCCGCCGAAGAGGATGAAGGCGAGGGCAACAACGCCGAGCGACTGGACGAGCTCGAAGTCGTCGAGGGCGATGCCGCCGGACCCGTCCGAACCAGCGAGCATTCCGAGGCCGAGGAAGAGCAGCAGCGCCGGGACGCCGAGCCGGCTGGAGGCCTTGCTGGCGACCACGCCGAGCAGCAGGAGCACTGCCGCGATCAGCAGCCAGCCGTCGATGCTCACGGTTGGCCGGCTTCAGCCGGCAAGGTGTTGGACGACCGCGTCCAGGCGGTCGCGGCGCGCCGCGACGACGAGCCGGTCACCCGGTTCGCACGGACGATGCCGGTCGTCCTCCAGGAGCTGTGGTGTGTCGTCGCGTGCAACCGCCACCACCGCGGCCTCGGCGCCGCCGGGTAGCGGGATCTCGGACGGGATCCCGCTACGTTCCGGGGCGCTCGTCCACGCGGCGCGCGGTGATGTTCAGTGGGGTCGTCGACGTTCGACACCAGGAAATGACTGGAGCTGCTGCCCCGCCTCTCCCGTGTGCACCAGCTCACTGGAGGAGGAGATGCCCGAGCGCACTGCCCCCCGCAGGCTGGTCGGAGGAGACCGTGAAGGGGCCTGCAGATGGCTGGCGTCGGCAGGGACAGCGTCACGCTGATGGGGAGACGCCTGCTGTGCGCATCCGAGCGGCGAACTCGTCTGGCACCTCGATCCGCCAGCCCGCCTCCTCGAGCTCGGTTCGGCTCAACACCAGTTCCCCGCCATCGATGCCGCCGTAGCGGAAACTGAAGATCCAACGCTCGCCCTGGTCGGTGGTTCTCAGAAACGTCTGCGTCGTCTCTCGCCCCAACGACCCCACCGCCAACGACGCCTCGCGGTCGGCATCGGTGACGGTCACGCTGACGTTCCATTGGTGGGGGTTGTCCACGGTCAGCTCGGGGACCACGGGCGGGAGCTCGAGCGCCGGCGCGACAAGAGCGACCAGGCTGAGAGCCGCCAAAGCGAGTGCGATGTAGAGCAGCTCATCCCGTCGCTTGGCTTGCGGAAGCGGCTGGGGCCGGGGACGGGACACAACCGATGGGGTCATGGGTTCGCTCCTTCAGGGTCTGGACGGGTGCCGTGAGAACGGCCTGCCGCAGGTGCGGATTTCGGGTGAACTCTTGGAACGAGGCTCTGGGTCGGCGTTGGGTGGTTCACTTGCCGCTCACTACGCCTGAAGGGCGAACCTTGGGCAGCCGCTCGCCCAATGGCTTCAGCCTCGCGGCGGTGACCGCGGCGGCGGCGCGCCGACGAGGCGCACTCGTCATGTGGGTTCCTTCCAGCTCTGCCGGCACGCGCGGCCGGCTCGATCAGGGGATCAGGAGTGGAAGAG
This sequence comes from Actinomycetota bacterium, assembly GCA_019347915.1. Classification (GTDB taxonomy): domain Bacteria; phylum Actinomycetota; class Acidimicrobiia; order Acidimicrobiales; family CADCSY01; genus JAHWJR01. The sequence continues at coordinate 50,819 of JAHWKL010000002.1, read as the reverse complement.
CGCAGGCGGGGCGCGGCCCAGGGGCGGCAGCCACCACGACACGCTGACCCCCCAGGCCTGGGCGACGTCGACCGCTCGGCGACGACCACGCACCGGGAGGACCAGAAGCGCGGCGACAAGCGCGAGCAGTATCGGCCGCTCCTTCAGCAGGCGCTGTGACGCCGCGCCCGGTCGCTCCTCGACCCTGAGCCGAGCAGCCGAGGGATCGACGCCTGGTGCACGCTGGGCGAACGCCGCACCAGCCCTATCGTCTGCAGAGCCGCGATCACCGGTCGCATCAACCGCCACCGACAGCCCGAACGCCGCCAACGCCACCACCAAGAGCAGCACGAGACCCGCATGGCGTTGAGACATTTCCGACGACAGGGTAGCCCGGGGCCCTGCCCGCTCTTGCGCACGGTGGAGCACCCACCTGCAGCTGGGGAGCCACGCAGCGAGGGGAGCCGTCGTGAGTCCACCGTGCTCCTCTGGGCGAACAGGCCGCACGTCACGCCGACGGTGAACCCCGTCGACCGACTCCGTAGCCCGTCGGGCGACCGGGCGCCACTGTGGTCCGGAGACGTTTTGGTCGCTACTTGTCATTGGTGCCGCGATCACCAGCGATCGGCCCCCGGGCCGGTGCGCCCGGCGGTGCGGACGCCCGACCACCGCGCCACCTCGGCGGCGAGGTCGAGGTGGTCGATGGGGGCGGCGTTCTCGTACGGGCCCCACTCCTCGCGGGGGAGCATCCACATGACCTCGAACTCGTTGCCGTCGGGATCGGCGCCATAGACGCTCTTCGTCGCGCCGTGGCTCGACTCGCCGGTGTAGGCGCCGGCGTCGAGGAGGGCCTGGCGGGCGGCGACCAGCTCATCGATGGTGTCGAGCTGCCAGGCCAGGTGGTACAGGCCGATGGCGCCGCGGCGCTTCGGCCCGCCGCCGGTGCCGACGCCGAAGAGGCCGAGGTCATGGTGGTTGCCCGAGCGGGGCAGCCGCAGGAAGGCGGCGTTGGCCCGAGGCTCGCGGGCGACGACGTCCATGCCGAACACGTCGGTGTAGAAGCGCACCGAACGCTCGAGATCGGCGACGAACAGCACCGCGTGGTTGAGACGGACGGGTGAGAAGGCCACAGCAGGTCCTTTCATCGAGATGAGCGTGCCCGCCCGGGCCGGCGGGGGAACGTCCTCGGGTGGGAGAAGAGCCGCCTGTCACACCACATCGCCCGCATGGCCGACCGTGGCCTGGTGGGCAAGGGAGCGGTGTGACCCGGACCGGCGTGGCGCCTTGGTCGTCGCCTGTCGATGAACAAGCGCCGCACGGCGAAGCGATGATGGTCGGGCTGGTGTCCTCCGCGTCACCCGAGGTCGCTGTCGCCCTGGGCCTATGCCGTCAGCCCGACGCGGCCCTCGATCGGTGCAGCGTCGTCCAGTCGGGAGAGTGAGCCTCCACCGACAGCGCCGTTGTGCCGCCTACGACGGCGCTACCGACGCGGCGATGTGCCTCCGCCCGGCTTGTCGTCACCGAGTCTTTGGACGCCCTCGCGAGCCTTCTGCTCCACGGTGGCGATCTTGTCGTCGTGCTTACCGTCGGTGGCCTTGCTGGCGGCACCACGGGCCTTTGACAGTCCCTGGTCGATCTTGTCGCCGTGCTGGTCGGCCACGTCGGCGGCCTTCTTCTTGATGTCGCCACTGCGACCTTTGAACTTGTCCAGGAGTCCCATGACGATACTTCTCCTCATCCTTGCGGGCAGCATCAGCCTGAGGGCGACTCTCAACCTACTTGGCGGACCGTTCGGAGCGACCGCATGGCTGCATTCCGACAGGGATCCACCGCTTGTGGTCGCTGGCACGAGCTGGCAGGCGGCGAGCCACGTGTCGAGCTGGCTCCTGCACCCACGCCTCGCCACATGCCACAGCGTTCATGTAGTGGTCAAGGCACCTGCATCTCGGCTTGGAGTCGAGCTGGAGCGTTGAAGTCCCGCCTTCGCCCAGATGGGAAGAAGGCTGTGCTCACGGTCGAGACCTCGGCGCCGCAACCTCGACCGGAGCTGCATCCCTGAACCCCGGGTCGAGACCCCACCGCGACGTCCGGTAGCCGAAATGTCCCGGGCAGAAAGGGACAACTGCCCCTGGGCGGCGGGACAAGCCGCTTCTTACCCTCCGTGCGAAGCCCACATCTGCGTTGCTCGTGGAGACGCGCGCGTCGGAGTGGCCACTCGGCGATCGAGAGGGGAGGGCAGTGCAACCAGCGAGCGAGCCTGTCCCCATGGACGTCGCCGCGACCCGACCCTCGCCACGTGGGCGTCGGCTACGGCGGGCCACGGCGTTGCTCGCGGTCGTCTCCCTGGTCGTCTCCCTCCTGGCCGTCGTGCCCACCTCGGCCGCCGAGGCGGAGCCAGCGGCCCCGGCCACGAGCCAGCCGCCCGTTGGCCCGCAACCGGTTGCACCTCAGGTACCACCCAGCTCGTCTGCCCAGCCCCTGCGTGAGGCGACCGTGATCAACTTCACGGTCGGCTCCGCCCAGGAGGCAAGGGCACGTATCGACCAGCTGCTCGCTCGGGCCGAGGCCGCCAGGCCGGCGACACAGCCCGAGGTGGCGGGACAGCGTGAGCTCGTGCCACAGCGTGAGGTCACGACACAGCGTGAGCGGGTACTGGGCCCGTCGGCAAGCCCACCGGGCGGGGGCGGCGGACAGATGGCGGGTGGGGCACCGCACCCGGCCGACGAGGCGGCGGCGCGGGCTGCCGAGGCGCAGCGCCAAGCCGAGGCACAGCTCCGAGAAGCGCTGGAAGCCCTGGCCAAGGCGCTCTCGACCGATAGTTGCGTCACCGTCGGCGGCACCAACGGCCAGGCCGCCTCGATCTCGTGTCCGCTGGCCGGCGGTGGCCAGGGGACGATCAGCGGCGGCGACGGCACCTCGGTGAGCACCGGCGGCGCCTCGACCGACCCGGCGGGCACGGGCGACGATGGCGCCGGGGGCGCCGACCAGTCGGAGGGCGAGGCGCTCTCGGCTGCCAGCCTCCCCGCGGCGCCGGCGGAGGCGCCGGCGGCGCTGACCGAGGCCCAGCTCGCGGCTGCGCTGGGGCAGGCGAAAGCCGAGTGGGCGGCGGCGGGCGGCGACGTCTCCGGCGTGTCGGCCTCGATCGCCGACCTCCCCGGCTCCACCCTGGCCCAGATCGCCGGCAACTCGATGGTCGTCGACCACGACGCCGCCGGCTGGGGCTGGGACGCCATGCACCTGCTCACCGTCGTGCGCCACGAGCTGGGCCACGCCCTCGGCCTGGAGCACACGGGCTCAGGGCTCATGGCGGGCACCCTCGCTCCTGGCGTGACCCGCGCCGTCGACCTGCCGGCGGCCGAGGATGCACCTGCAACGGAGGCCAACCCTCAACCCGACCCTCAACCGACCAACTCTCAACCGACCAACTCTCAACCGAGTGAGGCCGTCACCCCTGAGGGCGCCCTTTCCCAGAGCGACTCCTCCGAGGTCGACACTCCTGAGGGCGGCACCTCCCAGGTCGACGCTTCCGAGGGTGACACCGCCGCCAGCGGCGTCACCACGCCGGCCGTCACCGCTGAGCCCGCCGTCACGGCAGCCGAGGCCGGGACCGCCGCCTGGTCCGTGGCCGACGACGTGGCGACGCTGGACCTGGGCGACGCCGGCGAGGAGGCGACCGTCACCTACGACCCGGCGAGCGGGGCGCTGCGGGTCACGCTCGCCGGCGCCACCGCCGAGCTTCCGGCGTCGGGGCTGGTGCAGATCGTCGTCTCCTCCGCGGCCGGCACGGTGCGGCTCACCGGTGAGCTCGTGCTCTCCGGGACCGGCCTCGCCGTCCGGGCACAGCACGTCCTCGTCGAGCGGGGGGCGAGCATCGACACCAGCGGCGGGGCGGCCGACGGGGCGATCATGCTCACCGCCAGCGACGAGTCGACGGGCTCGGACGCCGGGGCAGGAGCCTCCGTCACCGTCGACGGGGCGACTCTGCGAGGTGGCGACATCACGCTGTCCGCACGCTCGCGTGCCGGCGCCGACGCCACCGGCACCCGCGCCGAGGTCGTCGCCAGATCGTCAGCGACGGTGTCGGTCGTCGACTCGCGCCTCGTCTCCAGTGGCGACGTCTCCCTGGTTGCCGACTCGGTGGCCTGGGGACGGGCCACGGCCCTCGGCGACGCCGCCCACGCCGACTCGGCCCAGGATGCCGCGCTGGCGTCGGTGGTGCTCGCCAGCCGGGCCGTCTCGACGCTGGGCGGCGCCAGCTCGGTGCTGGCGAGCGGGGTCTTGAGCGTCCTCGCCAACAACACGACCGACGGGCGCGCCATCGGCGACGCATCGGCGTCGCCGGCAGGGGCGGGCATCGCCATGGCTGACGTGGGGCGGGTCACCACCGCAGCGGTCGAGGGGGCGAGCGCCGACGGGATCGTCGCCCGGCGGCTCGTCGTCGAGGCCACGTCCGACAGCGCGCTCGAGGTGTGGTCCTCGGGGAGCGCGGGGGGCGCCACGGGCAACAGTCGGTCGCCGGCCGACCTCATCTTCGGCCTGACGGTCACACCCTCGGGCCCGGTGGCGGTCGCCAGGGCCCTCGGCTTCGGTCGCTCCATCGGCCAGACCCAGTCGTTCCTCGCCTCTGGCGGTGACCGGTCGCTCACCATCCGCACGTCGGAGACGCAGCGCGTCGCCGCCCGTGCCACCGACGTGAGCGAGGTCCACGCCTCGGGGTTCGGCGACGCCCCGGGCGGGGCGGTGGCGGTGGTGGTGACGTCGCTCGCGCCCCGTGCGCACCTCGACGGCCACCTCGTGCTCGAGGCGCCGTCGGTCGAGGTGGACGCCGACCTGGCCCAGGCCATGAGCGACGCGTCGACGTCCGGCGGCCACACGGCGTCGCTCGCCGTCAACCTGGCCCGCGGGTCCACCGAGGCGCGCATCCTCGACGGTGCCACACTGCTCGTCGGGCGGGGCGAGCCCGGCGCCGTCTCCCTCGGTGCGGGCTCGTCGCGAACCGCTCAGGCGGTCGCCCGGGGAGCGTCGCCGGCCACGTCGAGCTTGGCAGTGGTGGTGTCCGACGCCGGCACCCGAGCGTCGATCGGCGATGGGGCCGCCGTTGACGGCGCTTCCTCGATCGACGTGATGGCGACCTCGACCGACGCGGCGACGGCCGATGCCGGCACCGATCTGTCACCCGGTGGCGCGGTCGTCGTCTCCTCCGCGCTCACCTCGGCCACGATCGGCTCCGGGCCCACCCTGGCGCCAGCCGGCCACCTCGCCGTGACGGCCACCCAGGACGCCAGCGCCCGTTCGACCGGATCGCTGGCCGCGGTGACGGTCGCACGCCACGAGACCTCTGCCGACATCGGCCGCGCCGTCGACGCCGGCGGGGCGGTGACCGTCCATGCCCATGGCGCATCGTGGACGTCGTCGGTGGCCCACCCGACCGGCGTCGCCGCCGAGCTGGCGCCACCGGCATCGCCACAGGCGGCTCTCGAGACGGCCGGGCTCGTCGTCGCTGCGCTGGTCGGCGCTGGGCTGGGGGACGACGGCGGCGCCGGTCGCCTCACCGCCGCGCTGGCACGCCTGGCGCCGACCGCTGTCCCGCTCCGCTCGGCGGCGCTCACGGCGACGACGGCCACCGCGGTGGCGGCACTGCCGTTCCTGCCGGTCGCCGGCGGAGGCCCGATCGACGCCACCGCCGTCCTGGCCGGGTCGCCGACCAGCAATGCCGGCTCGCACGGCGACGGCTCCGCCGCCACCGGCGGCTCGATGGCCGCCACGTTCGCCACGCTGTCCAGCCTCGTCTGGGCCGCAGGCCCCCTGTTCGCCGACGGCGACGTGACGTTGCACGCTGGCCGCGGTCCACCGGTGGAGGTCACCGAAGCGTCCATCCCTGACGGCTCCGTCGCCGTCGACCTCGTCACCCGCACGTCCACCGTCCAGGCGGACGGTCCGATCACCCTCTCCCGGCCAGGCGCCACGGTCACCGTCATCGACGATGCGACCGCAGTCGACGCCGGCCCCCACGGCCAGACCGAACCAGCGCTGACGCAGGCGTTCACGCCGCCCGCAGGTTCGGTGCTGGTGACCGCCGAGCTCGGCGGCACCGTCACCGCCGGACCGGTGACCCTCAGCTTCGCTCCGGGTGGGCTGCCCGCCGACGCGTGGGTCCTCGTGACCGGGGAGGCGCGGAGCGTGCCCGGCCTCCACACCACGTCGCCGGTCCTCGACCTGCTCGCCTACGACGCCCGCACCGGCGCCGCCATCACGACCTTCCTCGTCGACCCGGTGCTGACGATCGCCGTCGGCGACGCCGCCCCCACCTCGCGCATCTACTACGTCGCGCCCGACGGGTCGCTGGAGGAGATGGCGACGACCGCCGATCCCCAGACCGGCACCGTCAGCGCCGTGCTGCCGCACTTCAGCGAGTACACGGCAGGCTCGCCGCTCGACGGGCTCGTCGGTGCCATCGTCCCCATCCTCCAGCAGTACGTGATGGACGCGGCGTCGGGGTCACGCACGGAGACGCTCGACGACGTCGACCTCGGCGTGCTCGGGCTGGAGACGCTGACCGTGTCGTTCTCGGGCATCACCGGCACCACCGGCAACTACACGGTGAGCGTCGCCGTCAGCGGCCTCGTCCGCGTCAACGTCGTCGCCGGCGCTCGCCTCGTCGTGGGCAGGGCGACGCTCTCGGGCACCTACGACGTGTCGGGCGAGGCCCTCGACGCCGGGGCGTTCGCGCTGGCAGTTGCCGACCTGGCGGTGACCATCGGTGACGTGCTCACCGTGAGCGCCCCCACCGCCACCCTGGCTCAGTCCGGGTCCGACCTGGTGCTCGACGCCACCAGCGTGGTGGGCGTGCTGGCCGTGCCCGGCGGGCCCGCGGTCTCCGTGACCGGCACCGCGCTGGACCTGCTCCTCCAGGGAGACGGCGGCGTCGCCCTCCGCATCGCCGGCGGGTTGGTGACGCTGGCGGGCGTCCCCGAGGTGGCGCTCACCGGCACCGGGTGGGACGTCGTCTACAATGGCACCGGCGACGCCGTCACCCTGGGCTCCACGTCGGTGCTCGCTTCAGTCGACGTCGAGGCGTCGGGGGAGGCGACCCTCGTGGCCGCCGGCCAGAGCGTCACCGCGACGTCGGCCACCGTCACCCGCAACGGCCAGGCGCTCTCGGTGGCGGCGTCCGGCGTGGCGCTCTCCCTCGCCGCCGGCTCGTCGCAGACCCTCACCGTCGAGGGCGGCACGGGCACGCTGGTCGTCGACGCCAGCGGGGTCGCCGGCACGCTCGCCGCCGAGCTCGACGCCACCGGGTTCGTCACCGTCACCGACGCCGCCGTCACGGTCGCCTTCAACACCCGGCCCGTCGCCGCCGCCGGACTGCCCGCCGGCCCCTACGTGCGGGTGCAGGTGGCGAGCACCACGTTCTCGCTCGGCACCGTCGGGACGCTCGCCGGGTCGGTGGCCTTCGAGCGCCAGGTCGGTGAGGGTGGCGTGCCGCTGGTCGTCGTCGTGCTCGACGGCATCACCGCCACCGCCGGCTCCACCGAGCTGCTCACCCACGGGAGCGGCGTGCTCGTGCTCCCCGGTTCCGGTGTGGCCGGCTTCCTCTCGGGGGCCCCGGGCTCGGGTGCCGGCAGCGGGTTCGACGCCGAGGCGCTCCTGCGCATCAACACCACGGGGAACGGGGTCATCCAGACCGTCGTGCTCGACGGCCACACGGTCGAGGTGAGGTTCGACGCCACCGAGGCACAGGCGGGCGACGTCTTCTCCCTGGCTCTCACCGACGTCACCCTCGACGTCGGGGGCGTGGTGACGCTCGAGGGCGACGTCACCTTCGCCACCGGCACGACCGGCGAGGTCTTCGCCGGCAGAGGCCTCCGCCTGTTCATCGGCGTCGGCCCCGCCTGGCTCGCCGACGGCACGCTCAACCCGCTCGCTCGCGGGCTGCTCGTGACCGGCGCCACCGTCGGCGTGGTGCGCATCGGCGCCGACCACGCGCTGGCGGGGAGCGGGACGGTGCAGCTGATCGGCGTGCCGGGCGTGACGCTCGCCGGCGAGCTCTCGGTCCGCGTGAACAGCCTCGGCATCGCCTTCTCCGAGTCGATCGCCATCCCCGGTGGCGACCCGGTGCAGGTCACGTTTGCCACCGGCGAGGAGGGGAGCTCGGCGGTGCCGTTCACCGACATCGGCGGCACGCTGACCCTCGGCGTGCTCGGCCAGTCGCTGACCGGCACGTTCACCTTCGTGCGCGCCGCCGACGGCACGCTCGACATCACCGTCACCGGGCTGGCGTTCCACGTCGTCCCCTCGGGTGCGAGCACGCCGGTGGCGTCGCTCACCGAAGGCACGGCGACCCTGCGGTCGTCGGCGGCGGGGATGGTCGGCGCCGCGAGCGGCACCGTCCAGCTCCACATCCCCGGCGTCAGCCTGGAGACCGGCACCCTCCAGCTGGTCGTGAACACGACCGGCGCTCCGGTGGATCCGTTCGGCACCGTGCCGGAGCTGCCGGCCGGCCCCTACGTGGGGCTCAGCGGGACGAGCGTGGCCCTGAACGTCGCCGGTCAGCGGATCAGCGGGTCGTTCACCGTCGCCCGCTCCGGGAGCGGCGCCGGCGCCATCACCCGGGTCACGGTGAGCGGCGGCACCCTCGACGTGGGCCCGGGAACGCTGGTGCTCGCAGGCGTCGCTGGCAGCCTGGACGTGAGCGCCGCCGGTGTCGCCGGCACGTTCGCCGCCACGGTCGACACGTCGCCGGGCCAGCTCTCGCTCAGCGGGGCCGTCAGCGTCGCCGTCAACACGGCGCCGACCGCGACCGCCGGCCTCCCGGCGGGGCCGTACCTGCGAGTGGTCCTCCTCGGCGCCACGCTCACCGCCGACGGACAGGCCCTGCGCGCCGACCTCGCCCTCGAGCAGCGGCCCGGCACGAGCGGCGACGTCGTCACGGTCGCCGTCAGCAACGCCACCTTCGCCCTTCCCAGCCCGTCGCCCCTCGTGCGGCTGACCGATGGCGCCGGGCTGCTCGTCTTCTCCGGCGGCGAGGTCGCCGGCGCCATCAGCGGGACGGTCCGGGTCACCGTCCCCGGCGTCTCGGTGAGCGGTGGGTTCCACCTCGAGGTGAACACCGGCACCACCGGCGTCGACGAGACCTTCACCGTCGACGGCACCGGCGTCACCGTCGACGTGGAGGGCGGCCCCTTCTTCCGCTTCACCGGCACCAGCGTGGTCGTCGACGTGCTCGGCCAGCGCCTCACCGGCGACGTCGAGATCACCAAGGCCGCCACCGCCGTGTCGGTCACGGTGACCGACGCATCGCTGGTCCTGGCGGGCGGGCTCGCCCGCATCACCGGAGCCGCCGCCTCGCTGACCATCTCGCCGACCGGCCTCGCCGGTACCTTCAGCGGCAGCGTCTCCGTGGCCGTCCCGGGCGTCTCGCTGACCGGCTCGGTGTCGGCCGACATCGACACTGCCGCCGGCGAGGTGCTCGTCGGAGGAACGGCCGTCACCCTCACCGTCGCCGGCCAGGCGCTCACCGGCGAGGTCTGGTTCGAGCGGACGCTCGCCGCCGACGGCACGCCGGTCGTGACGGTCACGCTGACCGACGTCGACGTCTCCGTCGGCGGGTACGTCACCATCGACGACGCCGACGGCTCGCTGGTGATCGCCGCCGACGGCGTCGCCGGTGCCTTCTCGGCCACGGCGTCGTTCGACCTCCCGGGTGGTCTCACCCTGGCGTCCGCCGGCGTCAGCGTGCAGGTCAACACCCGCCCCTCCGCCGTCGCCCTCACCTCGCCTCCCGTCACCCTCCCCGCCGGGCCCTACGTGCGAGTCGTCATCGTCGTCCCGACCGGCACCCCGCTCCCCGTCGGCACGCTGGGGACGATCGCCGGCACCTTCGTCTTCCAGCGGTCGGCCGCTCCGGGCACGACGCCCAGCACCATCCTGGCCGTTCGCAACGGCACGGTGACTATCGTCGACGGCGCCAGCACGATCACCGACGCCGACGGCGTCCTCGTCCTGAAGGGCACGCCCGGCGGGACGGGCGCCGGCCACGGCATCGCCGGATACCTCTCCGGCGACATCGACGCGTCGATCCCCGGGCTCACCCCTGGTGCCAGCGTCTCGGTCAGGGTCAACACCACCGGCGCCGCCATCGACGAGGTCGTCACCGTCGGCGGCGAGGACCTCTCCATCACCTTCGAATCCGGTGCCGCCGCCTTCTCGGTGTCGATCAGCGGCCTGTCGCTCACCATCGCCGACGTCGTCACCATCGAGGGCGACTTCAGCGCCGGCCCGGGCCAGTTCGCCGGCACCAACCTCACGGTGTTCGTGGGCGACGGACCGGCGTTCCTCGAGGACGGATCGCGGAACCCGCTCGCTCGAGGCCTGCTCGTCACGGACGCCACCGTCGGGTTCGTTGAGGTCGGTGGCCTGTACGCCCTCGACGTGCGGGGCACGGTCGAGCTCGTCGGCTTCGCCGGCGTCACCATCGGCGGCCAGATTCGGGCCCGGGTCAACGAGACCACGGGTGCGGTGAACCAGACGATCGCCTTCGAGGGCGGTGACGTGGTGGTGGCCTTCACCGACGGCACCAGCGGCACGCCGGACGAGACGTCGGACGGCACCACCCCGTTCGTCTCGGTGACCGGCGTCGGGCTCACGGCCGCCGTCGCCGGGCAGAGCTTCAGCGGCGACTTCACCTTCGTCGACACCGCGGCCGGCATGACGGTGACCGCCACCAACGTCGAGCTGGTGCTGCGGGACGGGTCGACCGACCTCGCCTCGCTCACCGGCGGTGGGGGCGAGATCCAGCTGTCCAGTGCCGGCGTCGCCGGCGTCGTCTCCGGCACCGTGGTGGCCGCCCTGCCCGGCGTCTCCCTCTCCGGTGACCTCCGCATCGTCGTCAACACCACCGCAGCGGAGGTGACCTTCGACGCCGCCGGCACCGACAACGACGCCACCCTGGCGGCCGGTCCCTACCTCCGGCTCACCGGCACCGCCATCGATCTGACCGTGGCCGGGCAGACGGTCACCGCGGCCACGCTGGACGTCGAGCGCCGCACCGAGAGCGGCGCTCCGGTCACCCGCATCTCGATCACCGGCGGCACGCTGGACCTGGGCGACGGCACCACGACCTTCCTGTCGCTGGAGAACGTCGCCGGGTCGGTCGTCATGGGCGCCGGAGGGGTCGCCGGCCGCCTGGCCGCCGACGTCGCCAGCCTCGCCATCCCGGGCCTGTCGGTGGGAAACGTGTCGGTCGAGGTCAACACCGGCACGGCCGCCGCCGGCGACCTGCCCGCCGGCCCGTACCTGCGGGTCGGGGCGGTCGGCGCCCTGTTCACTGTGGGCGACCACGTCCTGGCCGCCGACGTGGCGGTGGAGCGGCGGGTCACCTCGGGCGGGGAGCCCGTCCTCGTGGTGGTGGTCGACAACCTGCGCTTCGCCCTGAGTAGCGGGGACCTCCCGGTCGTGTCGCTCACCGACGGCCGCGGCGTCGTCCTGGTGGCCACCGGGGGAGTGGCGGCCCGAGTCGGGGGCACGGTCACGCTCGCCGTCCCGGGCGTGAGCTTCTCCGGGACGCTGGAGCTGCAGGTGAACTCGACGGGCGCCGACGTCAACGAGGTCATCTCGCTCGGCGGCCACGACGTGCTGCTGGCGCTCCCGACCGGACCGAGCGGAGCGACGATGGTCCGGCTCTCGGGGACGGCGCTGTCCCTGACCGTCCTCGGCCAGCCGATCACCGGCGACGTCGTGGTCGACTCCACCAGCGGCGTCGTCCATCTCCTCGTCGACGATGCGTCGCTGTCCCTCGGCGGCGGGCTGGTCGTCGTCACCGACGCCTCCGCCGACCTGACCGTGACACCCGGCGGCGCCCATGGCTCGTTCTCCGGCGATCTGGCCTTCGCCATCCCGGACGTCTCCGTGTCGACCGGTGCATCGGTGGAGGTCGACACCCGACCCGCGACCCGCCGGCTCGCCGTCACCCTCAGCGGTGCGGTCGTCGAGATCGCCGGGCAGAGCCTCCACGGCGACTTCACCTTCGAGCAGTCCACCAACGCCGCCGGCTGGTCCGTCGTCAAGGTGACGGTGGCCAGCGTGACGGGAACGCCGCTGCTCGTCATCGGTACCGAGGCGGACGACGTCGTCACGGTGAACGAGGCCTCCGGCCAGTTCGTCGTGACCCCCCAGGGCGTGGCCGGCAGCCTCTCGCTCACCGACGTGGTGTTCGATCTGCCGGGCGGCATCACGCTCTCGTTCCACGCCGCCCGGATCGACATCAACACCGGTACGGCGCCGGTGACCGAAGACTTCTCGCTGGGCGGCACCACCAGCGTCCTGACCCTGCCCGCCGGCCCTTACGTGCAGGTGCACGTCACCGGGGCCGACCTCACGCTTGGATCCGGCGGGCCGGTGCTCGCCGGGCACTTCGCCTTCCGGCAGGCGACCGACGGCGCCGGTGCCTCGGTGACCGTCGTGGCCGCCACCGACGTCGAGGTCGACGTCACCGTCGGGGGGGGCGGGGACGGCGCCCGCCTCACCGAGGGGGATGGCGCGTTCGTCCTCGGCGCCGACGGCCTCGCCGGCTACCTCTCCGGCAAGGCCGACATCGCCGCCGGACCGGTCTCTGCCGGCGCCGACATCCTCCTGCGGGTCAACACCCGTCCCGCAGGCACCGCCGGGGCCATCAACACGTCGATCGAGGTCGGCGGCCGCACGCTCGTCGTGAAGTTCGCCACCGGCGACGTGTTCGAGGTGTCGCTGTCCAACCTCAGCCTCACCATCGCCGACTTCGTCACCATCGAGGGCGACATCGCCTTCAGCGACACGACGATCGGCGGCCAGCCGGCGCAGGTCTTCGCCGGGGAGGGCCTCACCATCTTCCTGGGTCGAGGGCCGGCCCGGCTCAGCACCGGCGAGGTCAACCCGCTGGCGTCGGGCGTGCTGCTCTCCGACGCCCGCATCGGCCTGGTCAAGGTCGGCTCCACCTACGCCCTGGTCGCCACGGGATCGGTCAGGCTGGTCGGCGTCGCCGGCGTGGCGCTCACCGGCACGGTGACCGCACGGGTGAACACCACCGGCACGGCGGTGAACGAGACCCTCGAGATCGCCGGGAGCAGCGGGCCCGGCGTGGCGGTCACCTTCGCCGACGGCACCGTCGTCACCCAACTCGTCGCTGCCGGCGCCACGCTCCAGGTCGCCGGCCAGTCGCTGCAAGGCACGTTCGCCTTCGACAAGACCGCCACCGGCGACGTCGTCCTCGCCGCCAGCGGCGTGCAGGTCTCACTCGGCTCCGCCGTCTCGGTGACCGGCGGGACCGGCATCCTCGTCGCCGGCCCGACCGGTGTCGCCGGGAGCATCGCCGGCACGGTGACGGTCACCGTGCCCGGCGTGGTGTTCGGCGGCACGTTCAGCGTGGCGCTGAACTCCGGCGTCGCACCCGCCGAGCGCTCGGTCGACCTCGGCGACACGGTCCTGGTGCTCGACGTCCCCGCCGGCCCCTACCTCCGGGTGGAGGGAACCGGGCTGACCATCACCATCCTCGGTCACACCCTCACCGGCGACGTGCGCATCGAGCGCGCCGCCGGCCCGGGCGGGACGACGGTCACGACGATCGGCCTGTCGTCGATCGACCTGGCGACCGTGGCCGGCTCCAACGGTGTGCGCATCACCGGCGGGTCGGGCGTGCTGGTCGTCACCGGCACCGGGGTCGCCGGTCGGGTCGGCGGCAGGATGGCGGTGACCCTGCCCGCAGGCGCCAGCCTGACCGGCAGCCTGTCGCTGGTCGTCAACACCACGTCCGGCGCGGTGAACACGTCGGCCAGCGTCGGCGGCACCACGCTGTCGGTCGTCCTCCCGGCCGGTCCGTACCTCCGGTTCGTGGGCACCGGCATGGTGCTCACCGTGCTCGGGCAGCGCCTCACCGGCGACGTGGCCGCCACCAAGGTGACCTCGTACGGGGCCGACGGCGTGCCCGGGGGCACGGCGGCGGACGCCGACACGTCCGCCGTCCGCTTGGCGATCACCAACGTCACGCTCGACCTCGGCGGCGCATCGCCCATCCTGACGCTCCGCAACGGCACCGCGCTGCTGCTGCTCACCTCCACCGGCCTGGTCGGGCGCATCACCGGCACCATGGCGTTGGCCGTCCCGCAGGTGTCGCTGTCCGGCGCGCTCACCGTCGAGGTCAACACCACTGCCGCCCACGTCAACGAGACCTTCGCCGTGGCCGGCGGCGCGCCGACGACGATCAACCTTCCGGCCGGGCCGTTCCTGCGCATCACCGGCACCGCCGTCGACCTCGGCATCCTCGGCCAGTCACTGCGTGGCGACGTGGTCATCACCCGCTCGAGCGACGCCGCAGGTGCGCCCGTGGTCCGCATCGGGGCCACCAACGTGTCACTGCACCTCGGCGGGACGGCGGCCGCGCCGATCGTCACGGTGACGCAGACGCCGACCACCACGGCCGAGCTCGTCCTCACCTCGGCGGGGCTGGCCGGCCGGTTCTCCGTGGGCATGTCGCTCAGCGTCCCCGGCGTCGCCGTCTCCGGCTCCTTGGCCATGGTGGTGAACTCCACGGGGGCGCCGGTCACGGTCGACGGCGTCGCCCTGCCGGCGGGCCCGTACCTGCAGGTGTCCGGCACCGGGCTCACCATCAGCGTGCTCGGGCAGAGCCTGACCGGCGACGTCGTGTTCGAGCAGGTCACGACCGCCGCCGGCGCACAGGTGGTGCGCCTGGGGCTCGCCGACGTCGACCTGGTCGTGCTGGGCACCACTGCCGACCCGACCGTCGGCTTCACCGACGGCGCCGGCCTGTTCGTCATCACCCCGAGCGGTGTCGCCGGGTCGCTCTCGGGCGCCATCGTGCTCGACGTCGGCGGCGCCTTCTCGCTGACGGGCGCACTGCAGGTCCAGCTCAACACCACCACCGCCGCGGTCGCCCAGGACCTCGTCGTGGGGACGACCACGGTGACGCTCGCCGTGCCGGCGGGCCCGTACCTGCGCATCGCCGGCGAGGACATCGTGCTGGTGGTGGCCGGCCAGCGCATCCGAGCCGACATCACCATCGAGCAGGTCACCACCGCCAGCGGCACGAGGGCACGCATCGCCGCCACCGACGTCCAGATCGCCCTCGGTGACGGCACCCGCAACTTCCTCACCATCACCGACGGCGAGGCGCTGTTCCTGACCGGCGGCACCGGCATGGCCGCCCGGGTGAGCGGCACCGTCGCCCTCCACCACGTCCCCGGCGTCACCCTCTCCGGCACCCTCGCCCTCGAGCTCAACTCGACCGGAGCGTCGGTGAACGAGACCTTCGTAGTGGGTGGCGTCTCCACGTCGCTCGTCCTCGATGCCGGCGTCCCGCTCCGGGTCAAGGGCACCGGCGTGATCCTCACCATCGCCGGGCAGAGGCTCGCCGGCGACGTCACCGTCACCAAGACGGCCTCGGCGCTCCAGGTGGAGATCACCAACGGCAGCCTCGCCCTCGGACCGCCGTCGGCCCCGCTGGTGCGGGCCACCGACATCAACGGCACGGTCGTGCTCGTCACCGGTGGCCTCTTCGGCGAGATCAGCGCCAACGTGGCCTTCGACATCCCGGCCGTGTCCCTCACCGGCTCGTTCGACCTGCAGGTCAACACCACCGAGGTCCAGCAGACCGTCGGCTCGGTGGAGCTGGCCAGCCACCTGCTGCGCATCACCGGTTCCGGCACGCTCAGCGTGGCGGGGCAGTCGATCGGCGGCAGCGTCGTCATCGAGCGCCGCTCCGGCCCCGACCCCGAGATCAGCATCGCCGTGGCCGACCTCACGCTGCAGGTCGGCGGCTTCGTCGACATCACGCCGGCGCACGACTGGAAGGGGGCACTGGTCGTCACGCCCGGCGGCGTCGCCGCCACCTTCTCCGGCGACCTCGTCTACAACGACGGCACCGGCGACATCAGCATCTTCACCTTGCCCGCCGGCATCACCCTCGCCGGCGGCACCGCCTCCTTGCAGCTGAACACGGGGCCGGCACCGCCGTTCCTCCACGTCGCCGTGGAGGGGACCCTGGGGGTGGGCGGCTTCTCGTTCAGCGGCTCGTTCGCCTTGTCCCAGAGCACGCGACCCGGCTTCCCCGGCTCCGGCACCGCCCTGGGCGAGGCGACGACCGGCGCCAGCCCGGTGGCCATCGGGGATGTCAACGGCGACGGCCGCCTCGACGTGCTCATCGGTTCGTCCACCGGCGCCGCGCTGTTCCTGGGCACCGCGCCGGCGACGTTCGCCTCCACCTCGGCCGACACCGTGACCGAGGGCGCGGGCACCACGGTCGCCGTCGCCCTCGGCGACCTCGACGCCGACGGGCTGCTCGACGCCGTCGTGATCCGCAACGGCACCAGCGCGGTGGCCCGCAACCTCGGCAACGACCCGGTCACCGGCGGATGGCTCGGGTTCGACACGGGCGCCACCCTCACCACGCCCGATGCCACCTCGGTGGCGGTGGCTGACGTCGACGGTGACGGGTTCGCCGACATCGTCGTGGGGGCCACGGGGACGGGCGCTGACACCAAGCTCTTCCTCAACGGCGGCAAGGCCGGCGAGGCCGACCCGTGGAACGGCTTCCCGGCCACCGCCGACCACCTCCTGGCCAACGGCGCCACGACCGGCCTCGCCCTCGTCGATCTGAACAACGACGACCTGCTGGACCTGTTCGTCGCCAACACCGGCGTCGACCACAGCGTCTACGTCAACCGCGGCGCCGATGACGGCGGCGTCTGGCAGGCGTTCGCCACTGCCACGCCCGTCGCCAACACGGCCGATGTGCGTGGAGTGGCAACGGGCGACGTCACCGGCGACGGCTTCGCCGACGTGGTCGTGGCCGTCGACGGCGGGCCGGCGCTCGTCCACGTCAACCGCGGGTTCACCTCCGGTGCGTGGGCGGGACTGGACGCCGGTGTCGACCTGGCAGCCTCGCCGGCGACGCCGGCCGGGCGAGCCGTCGCGGTGGGTGACGTCGACAACGACGGTCGTCTCGACGTTGTCCTCGGCACCACCGGCAACCCGGTGCTGTTCCTCAACCGGGGCCGGGATGCCACGACCTGGCTCGGCTTCCGCAACGGCACCGACATGACGACGAGCGGGGCGAGCGCCACCGACGTGGTGCTGGTCAACGTCGACGACGATGCCGATCTCGACTTGGTGCTCGGCGGCGCCGCCGGTCAGGCGACGCTGTTCCTGAACCAGCCGGTGGCGATCACCAAGCTCGCCTTCACCGGCGTGTCGGTGGTCCTGACCACCGACATCGGGGTCACCGGCGGCCAGGGGGCGTTCATCATCCTCGGCGGCACCGGCGGCGGCGTGGCCGGCACCTTCTCGGGCACGGCCGCGGTCGGCTCCGACAACGTCCTCGGCGGCGGCTTCAACGCCGACGTCAGCATCGCCGTGCGGTTCAACAGCTCCACCTCGGCGGTGGACGAGATCATCGAGGTGGCCGGCGTCACCATCCCGATCGTGTTCTCCTCCAAAGAAGTCGCCGATCGCCCCGACTTCCCGGGCCCGTTCCTGGCCTTCTCCGGTTCCGGTGTCGTCAAGCTCGGCGACTTCGTCGAGATCCTGGGGACGGTCGACTTCTCCGGCGGCGTGGTCACCGTCACGGACGTCACCGTCTTCCTCGGCCAGGGCCCGGCCTTCCTGCAAGGCGACGACCTCAACCCCACCGCACGCGGGCTGCTCATCACCAACGCCAGCGGCATGGCGTTCTCCGACGCCACGGGCCGTGCGTTCAGCGTCAGCGGCACGGTGCAGCTGCTGGGCATCCCCGGCCTCCAGCTCAGCGGCACCATCCACGTGCGCTACAACGAGACGCTGACGGAGCAGTTCGTCGACACCGAGTTCCAGGTGCCCGCGGCGACGCCGGCCGATCCGGACCCGCCGACACCCAAGATCCCCTACGCCCTGCTGGGCGCCGAGAACCTCACCTTCCGGATGGGTGGGATCAGCCTCGTCGGTGCGTTCTCCTTTGCGCAGTCCGGTACCACGCTCGAGGTCAAGCTCGGCAGCTCGGCGTTCGCCGACGGCGAGATCGTCCTCTCGCTCGGGGACCCGGTGGGCGGCGGCGCCGCCCCGGTGGTCGTGACCATCTCGTCGGGCGACCTCACCATCACGGCGGCGGGCGTCTACGGCGTGGTCAGTGCCAGCGCCGACTTCGACTTCCCCGGCCTCCAGGCCACGCTGCTGCCGGTGGAGCTGCGGATCAACACCACCTCCGCCGAGCAGACGGCCGGCACGGTGACGGTTCCGGCGAGCTCGATCCGCGTCCAGCTCGGCACCACGGCGGCACCGGCGTCCATCACCCTCGCCGGCCAGAGCATCTCGGGCGTCTTCGCCTTCGAGCAGGTCACCGGCACGGTCAGCCCCTCGGCCCCGCCCGGCACCGTGGCCGCGAAGACGATCCGGGTGGCGGCCACCGACGTCTCGCTGTCGCTCGGCGGCGGCGTCGTCACCCTGAGCGCCGGCACCGGGTTCTTCGTCCTCACCGGCGCGGGGCTCGCCGGCCGGATCGGCGGCACCGTCACCTTCTCCGTCCCCGGCGGTGGAGTGGACTTCGACGGCACCTTCACGGTGGCCGTCAACACGACCACTGCCGGGGTCCGCGAGTCGTTCGTCTTCGACGGCGAGACGATCACGCTGGACCTGCCCGCCGGCCCGTACGCCCGGGTCGAGGGCAGCGCCGGCCTCGTGTTCGCCGGGCAGCGGCTCTCCGGCGAGTTCGTCTTCGACCAGGCGGCCATCCCCGGTGGCGCCTCGGTGGTCCGGGTCGCCGCCCGCAACGTGAGCGCCTCCTTCGGTGACGGCACCACCCGCCTCGTCACCCTGACCGGTGGCACCGGCTTCTTCCTCCTGGGCGACCCCGACGGCACCGGGCCGAAGGTCGGAGGACTGGCGGGCACGCTGTCCGGCACCGTCGCCATCACCATCCCGGGCGCCTCGCTCGCCGGCACGCTGGCGCTGGCCGTCAACACCCGCCCGACCACCGACGGCGCGGTGCTCGACACCATCGGGTTCGGCCTGCAGCCCGGCACCACCACCTCGGCCGCCGTCGCCGACGTCAACGGCGACACCCGCCCCGACCTCGTCCTCGGCACCGCCGCCGGTGTGCTCCTCTACCTCAACGACGGCGTGGGCGACCCCTTCGACGTCGTGCCGGCCATCCTCGTCGGGCCCGACGCCGACAGCGTGACCGCTGTGGCGCTGGACGACCTCGACGGCGACACCCGGCCCGACCTCGTCGTCGGCCGCTCCGGCGCCACCACGCTCGTCTACCTCAACGACGGCACCGGCCTGTTCAAGGTCCTCAGCGGCCCCGACCTCGGATCCTCGGCCCGGTCGATCGCCGTCGGCGACCTCGACGGCGACGGCTTCGGCGACGTGCTGGTGGCGGCCGGCTCCGACGTCACCCGGTACCTGAACAGCGGCGTCGACGGCGGCACGGGGGAGTGGAACGGCGTCGGGACGGGCTCGGTGCTCGCCGGTGTCGGCTCTGCCGCCGCGGTCATCGCCCTCGGTGACGTCGACGACGACGGCCACCTCGACCTCGTCGTCGGCTCCGGCCTCTCGGGTACCGCGGACAGCCTGCACCTCGGCGCCGGCGACGGGACCTTCACCGCGGCCACCGCGCCGGGCACCTCCGGCAGCACGGCGGTGGTCCTCGCCGACGTCGACGGCAACGGCACCCTCGACCTCGTCCGCACCACCGGTACCGGCGTCGACGTCGCCCTCAACCCGGGTGACGAGACATGGGCCGGCTTCTCCGCCGCCTCGGCGTTGGGGATCGGGACGGTGGTGGCCATCGGGGTCGGCGACCTCGACGGCGACACCGTCGCCGACCTCGTGACCTCGGCCGGCACCGGCGCCGCGACCTGGCGCAAGGGCACGGGCGCCGCCTTCGGAACCTCCCGCGGCATCGGCGTCCTGACCGTCGACCTCCCCGCCGGCCCGTACCTGAAGATCACCGGCACGGCCGTGACCCTGACCGTCGCCGGCATCTCGCTCACCGGCGACGTCTCCTTCGAGCAGGAGACGGCCGCCGACGGCTCCCGCACCGTCGAGATCATCGTCACCAACCTGCTCCTCGACCTCGGCGAGGGGCTGGGGACGGTCACGCTCAACGGTGAGCTGGCGGTGGCGCCGGCCGGTCTGGCCGGCGAGCTCACCGTCGCATCCGCGCTCTCGTTCGGTGCCGGTGTCGGCATCACCGGCACGTTCACGCTCCAGGTCAACAACGCCACCACCGCCGTCGTCCTGCCCGACGGAACCCGGCTGCCGGCCGGTCCCTACGTGCGCTTCCTCGGCGAGAACGTCACCCTCACCTTCGGCACCGGCGGCCCCACGCTGCAGGCGTCGTTCACCATCCAGACGGCCACCAACGCCGCCGGCCAGAAGCGCACGGTGATCGCGGTGACCGGCGGCAGCCTGTCGCTCGGCGGGACCACCGGGCTGCTCACTGGCGTGGGGGGCATCCTCGTCCTCGCACCTGACGGCCTGGCCGGCACCCTGCAGGGCGCCGTCAACCTCGGTTCGGTGCTCCCGACCGGCGTGGCGCTCGCCGGCGACTTCGGCCTGGCCCTCAACCGCACCTCCCGGCAGGTGACCGAGTCGGTCGCCCTGGCCGGCACCACCGTCTCGCTGGACCTGCCTGCCGGTCCCTTCCTGCGGGTCTCGGGCAACAACGTCCAACTGGCCGTCCTCGGCCAGACGCTCAGCGGCAACATCGCCCTCGAACAGGTCGGATCCGCCCCGACCGCCACGACCAGGCTCGTGCTGTCGGCCATCACCCTGCGCCTGGGCACCGGCACCACCGACCTCGTGACCCTGACCAACGGTGCCGGCAACCTGACGATCGCCGCTGCGGGGATCTCCGGCAGCCTGTCGGGCACGGTCGCCCTCCATGTCCCCGGCGTCGGATTGTCCGGCACGCTGGCCCTCGAGCTCGACACCGCCGGGCCCAGCCCGTACCTGCGCCTGCGGGGGACCGGCGTCAGCCTCGCCATCGGCGGGCAACGGCTGTCGGGGACGTTCTCCTTCGAGCAGGTCACCACCGGCACCACCCGCATCGTCAAGGTGTCGATCTCCGACGGCGAGCTGTTCCTCGGCGACGACGGGGCCACGCTGACCGACACGACTGACGACCGGGGCGTCAAGATCACCGGCGGGATGGGCAGCCTGCTGTTGCAGCCGACCGGGGTGGCGGCCGACGTGGGCGGGACGATCTCCCTCGTCGGGCTCGACGACCTGGCCCTCACGCTCGGCTCGCTCGCCGTCCGCCTCCAGATCAACACCACCCCGACCGCCGTCGTCGACACGACGCTCGGCCTCGACCTGCCCGCCGGGCGGTTCGTGCGGCTCCAGCTCGGCGACTCCACCACGCTGGCGAGCGTCACCGCCTTCGCCCAGGGCATCCAGGGCGTGTTCCTGTTCGAGCAGGTCCAAAGCGCCGGCGCCGACGGCGTCCTCGACACCACCGACGACCAGCAGATCGTGCGGATCGGCGTGTCGCAGCTGAAGCTCTTCGTCGGCGCACCCGGTGAACCCGGTGACGCCGACGACATCGGCGTGCACGTCAGCGACGGGTCGGCCTTCCTGCTCATCACGCCGAACGGCTTCGCCGGCCGCATCAGCGGCACGGCCAGCCTCCTCCTCGGCGGGACGTTCGGCTCGGCGAGCGCCACGGTCACCGTGGAGATCAACCAGCTGCAGCAGACGGTCGGCGCCAAGGTGATGCCGCTCGCCGTGAACGAGCAGTTCGTCGGCGGCGGGACCACCACCACCCTCACCTTGCCGGTCGGGCCCTACGTCAAGGTCTCGGTCACGGGCCTGTCGCTCGTGATGGCCGATCAGCGCGTCACCGCCGACCTCTCGGTCGAGCGCCGCACCCGGCTCGCCGCCGACGGCTCCATCCTGACGCCGGCGACGCCGGTGTACGACCTGCGGGTCGCCTTCGCCAACGTCAGCCTGCGCATCGGCACCCCCGAGCGGGACATCGTGCTCGTCACCGACGGCTCGGGTGAGCTCGTGATGGTCGGCGCCACCGCCACGACCGCCGGCGGCGTCGCCGGTCGCCTGACCGCCACCGTCGCCGTGGACATCCCCGGTGTCGTGCTGTCCGGCACGTTCAGCATCGCCATCAACACCCTCACCACGGCACGGACCGTCGGAGACGACGTCATCCAGCCCGGGCTCGAGGTCAGCGGGACCGGTGTGACCCTCGAGGTGGCCGGTCAGCGGCTCACCGGCGGCTTCGCCTTCCGCAAGGACCCGTCGACCCAGACCGTCACCATCGAGCTGACCGACGTCACCCTGGCCCTGGGCAACGGCACCACGACGTTCGTCCCGGTCCACATCCCGACCGGCTCCATCAAGATCACGCCCCAGGGGGTGGCGGCGAACATCCCGGCCACCCTCACGCTCCCGGCGCTCACCAGCACCTTCTCGCTCAGCGGTGCCACCGCCGTCCAGATCAACAACACCACGGCGCAGCAGACGGTCGACTACATCACGACGGAGCAGACGCCCGCCACCGCCACGCTGCCCGCCGGGCCCTACCTGCGGATCCAGGCCGGCTCCCTCGGCTCGCCCATCAGCGTCACCGTCATGGGCCAGCAGCTCCAGGCCGTGGTGGTGTTCGAACAGCGCACGACGGCCGCCGGCACCAAGGTGGTGCGGGTGGCCTTCACCGAGGTGGAGCTGTTCCTCGGCGATGCCAACGATCCCGGCGACACCGACGACGTCGGCTTGCACCTGACGGACGGCGCCGGCGCCTTCGTCCTCACCCCGGCCGGCGTCGCCGGCGAGATCACCGGCAACGTCGAGCTGAAGAACCTTCCCATCTCCTTCGACGCCCGCCTGACCCTCCAGGTGAACAACCTGGCCGTCCCCGTGAACGAGACCATCCAGTTCGCCGGCGTGGACGTGGTCACCGACACCCAGGGGTCGGCCAGCGCCGCCGAGGTGCAGACGGTCTCCGTCGGCGTCACCGCCGGCACCTTCACCCTCGCCCTCGACGTGAACGGCAACGGGAAGATCGACGCCCACGAGATCTCGCACGCCATCGAGGTCGTCGGTGCCGACGCCGCCACGGTCGACGCCGCCATCGAGGCGCTGTACGGCTCCGGCGACAACGTCACGGTGGTGGCGGTGACCGGGGGCTACACGGTCACGTGGAACGCCAACGGCAACCGTCCCCCGATCGTCCCCAACGTCCGGGTGCTCGCCCTGCCCAAGGGCCCGTACCTGCGGGTCGCGGCCGAGGACGTCGTTCTGACCATCGCCGGTGTCGACGTCCGCGCCGACGTCGCCTTCGAGCGGGTCGGTCCCACCGGCTCACAGGTCACCCGCATCGCCCTGGCCAACGGGTCGCTGGCGGCCGACGAGGTCGGAGACGACAGCCCCGGCCTCGGGAGCATCCAGGGTGCCGTGGTCATCTTCCCGCCCGGGGCCTACACGACGGAGGACAGGACCTCCACCGGTCCCAAGACCACCTCGGGCGGCGTCGCCGGCCTGTTCTCCGGGCGGGTGGTCACAGCAGCCACCGGCTTCCCGCTCGACGCCAACGTCGGCTTCTCCATCAACACCACCGGCGTGCAGGTGAACCAGACCATCGACGTGGGGGACACGGAGGTCGTCCTCGACCTCGCCGAATCACCGACCTTCTTCTTCCGGATCCAGAACCTCGACTTCGACTTCGGCGGCATCCTCGAGATCCGCGGCGACTTCGCCGTCGGCGGCGGCACCTTCAGCGGCAGCAACCTGGAGATCTTCATCGGCAAGGGCCCCGGATGGCTCAGCACCGGTGACCTCAACCCCGACGCCATCGGCGTCCGCATCACCGGGGCGTCCGTCGGGTTCCAGACCCCCGGCACGGGTACCGGCTACGCCCTCCGGGCCACCGGCACGCTGGCCTTCGTCGGGCTCGACGGCCTCGCCGTGTCCGGCGACGTGACCTTCGAGGTCAACACGTCCACCAGTTCCATCACGGTGCCGAACCACGCAACGGCGCTCGCCGGCGGGCGGTTCTCGTTCGTGGCCAGCAACGTCGTCATCGCCGTTGCCGGCGTCTTCCAGCTCACCGGCACGCTGGGCCTGACCCGCCAGCCCAACGGCACGCTCGACGTCACGATGGCCCAGGCGGCGGTGCTGATCACCATCGGTGACACCGACATCGCCCGCCTCGCCGGCTTCGGGTCCTTCACCATCTCGCCCCTGACCGGCTTCCGCCTCAACAACTTCCGCGTCGACGGGTTCGACCTCTTCCCCCCGCAGGGAAGCGAGGCGCCGACCGCCGACCCGGCCAAGCCCACGCTGTTCCCGACGGCCGACCTGGCGGCACCGCTTGGCAACACGACCATCACCCCGGCGTCCTTCCCCGGGTACGTCGACGTGGTCTTCAACGACGTCAACGGTGTCGGTCTCCGTCCCGAGACCATCACCGACCCCGGCGCCGAGATCGAGATCCTGGTCAACGGCTCCGCCGTCGGCTTCACCGTCGCCACCGTGCCGACGGCGGTTGCGAACACCTGGCGCTACGCGGTCACCGGCGACATGCCGACGTCTGGCGTGGTCACCGTCCGGTTCCTCGCCGGCGGCTTCAGCGACCTGGGCGGCTCCACGTCGATGGTCGAGGAGGAACGGTTCTTCCTCGTCACGCCGACGGAGACGAACCCCCATCCGAAGCCGGGCCCGATCGCCACCCTGGCCAACCCGACCAACGGTGGAGCGATCACCGCGGCGCAGATCAACGCCCAGCGCTACCTCGACATCACCTACACCAGCCTCGACGGCACCCCGATCAAGAAGTCGTCGCTCGCGGTCGCCACCGCACCGTTCAAGCTCACCGGTACCGGCGTCCTCGACCTCCTCCGGGTCAGCGACCGGCCGACCATCATCGGGGTGCCGCTGCTCATCAGTGGCCGGGCCGACACCGCCACCACCGTCACCTACCGCTACTTCCTCGAGGACGCCGACGCCGCCAACGCCACCGCCATGTTCGGTCCCGGCGCCGTCAACGTCCTCTTCGACGGCACGTGGTTCAGCGAGGGTGCGACGGACGGGACGAGCGACGACAACGCCAACGTCCAGGACCTGACCGCCGCCTTCACCATCGACGCCTCGGCGCCCGGGGCGGCGACCACCGGCGGCGCCATCGCTCTCGGACCGCTGTCGCTCCAGGGCCCGAGCATCGGTTTGGCCGACTTCGGCTACGACGACGGCATGGTCGTGCTCACCATCGCCGTGGGCGTCGACCGTGCCAGCCTCGCCTTCGGCGGGACGCCGTCGAACCCGAGCGCCGGCGAAACCGCGCAGACGGCCAGCGGGGTGACGGTCGACCTGATCGGGATCCTCGGCACCTTCGACCTCGCCGTCGACGTCTTCGGGCTCCTCAGCGGCAACTTCTGGGTGGAGCCCACGGGCAAGTGGGGCCTGCGAGCCGCATCGCTGGGGGCCCACATCCCCGGCGTCGCCGACCTGGTCGCCGGCGGCATCGTCGTCTCCTACGACCCGCTCGCCCCGGTCGACCAGGAGCTGGTCAAGGTCAACAGCGCCACGATCACCTTCCCGAGCTTCGGGGTCACCGGCACCATCCGGCCGTACGACCCGTCCGACCGGTCGAACATCGCCACCAACGACCTGGGCCAGCCGCTCACCAACGACGACGAGCTGTCGCCCGGCATCATCCCGGGCCTCGTGGTGCGGGGCAACGGCTTCAGCCTCGGCACCGTCGAGCTGGCCTACGGCCTCCCACCCACGCAGCCGGGGAACGGCCTGACCACGAGCACCACGGACGAGAAGGTCTCCTTCGCCGGCATCCTGGAGCTCGACGACCTCCGGATCGGCATCTCCGGCCTGACCGTCACCATCGGCGCCGGGGACGCCTTCGGCGCCTTCACCGGCAACGTCTACATCGCCACCGGCGGGGCCAAGCTCTTCCCGGGGAAGGCCTTCTCGGCCACGCTGCTCGACCGGCAGACGGCCGACGACAAGCGCCCCGACGGCACGCCCGACACCGAGGCGTTCCGCATCGCCCTCACCTTCAGCCAGGGCAGGGTCGACGCCTTCCAGCTCACCATCGACACGCTCGAGCTCGAGCTCGGCACGTACGTCACCCTGCGGGCGCGCGACCTCCGTCTCGACACCGGCGCCGCCGGCACGACCGACGTGATGCTGTCGTTCCAGTCGATCGGCGCCACCGTGAACATCGGTTCGCTGGCGCTCAGCGGCCAGGCCCGCAACTTCCAGTTCCTGGGTGACGGCACCTTCCAGACCCGGCCCGGGTTCGGGGTCTTCCTCTCGGTCGGATCGGCGACCGGCGACTCGTTCCAGTGGCCATCGTTCCTGCCCGTCCGCATCGACGAGATCGGCATCCAGTGGGCCGACATCGAGAGCGCGCCCGAGGACTTCGTCCTCACGCTGTCGGCCTCGGTCACCGCCATCCAGGGCCTCGAGGGCCTCGAGTTCAGCGGCTCCATCCGCGGGGTGCGCATCCAGCCGTTGCTGCTGGCTCAGGGCAAGTTCCCCATCATCGGCATCGATGCCATCGCCGTGCAGGTGAAGGGCTCGATGTTCGGCGGCGAGATCGACGCCGGCCTGATCGGCGGCATCCTGAAGCTGGACAGCAACTACAACGTCATCGGCACGTTCGACAACACCACGCCGGTGCACCAGCGGCTCTTCTACCTCGGCCTCCAGGGCGGGTTCTCGATGGCCGGCATGGCCGGCTTCACCATCCGCCTCGGCCTGTCCGAGCTCGGCCCGCTCCAGGTGTTCATCAACGTCGAGGTCCCCGGCGGCATCCTCCTCGAGCCCATCTCCGGCCTGACCATCAACGACTTCGCCGCCGGCGTCGAGTTCTTCAAGACGCTGCCATCCATCGACGACCCCTTCGCCCTCCGGTCGTCGGCGTTCGCGCTGCCCACCGCCCAGACGGCGGACCAGTGGCTGGCGTCCCTGCAGCAGCAGGTCGCCCGCCAGGCCGCCGCCGTCGCCGCCGGGAACGCCGGCGACGGCTTCCTCGCCGCCTTCACGTCACCGATGGTCATCACCGGGTCGGCCAAGATCTACTCGATCTACACCTCGGAGGCCGTGTTCAACGGCGTCGTGCTCGTGAAGATCTCCACCGACGGCAAGATCCTCGTCAGCGGCACGCTGAACTTCGCCGCCAACAACATCTCGATCTCCGGCCGCCTCTACGCCGACCTGTCACGGGTCGCCACCGGCGACGTCGTCATCCTCTTCCTCGCCGACATCCCCGACCAGGTCCGCCTGCTGTCCATCTACGGCAAGCTGAAGATGGGCTTCCGGAACTCGTCCGGCGAGGAGGTCATCTTCGACGTCGTCGACGCCGGCGACCCGGCGGCGGCGTCCACGGCGCCCACCGCCGGCCTCGGCGGTGGGGTCACCAACGGCGGGACCATCGACGTCGGCGCGGTGAACCCGGCAAGCGGCAACCCCTACCTCGACGTCGTGTTCACGGCACCGTCGGGAGCGAGCCTGGACCATCTCTCGATCCTCGACCCCGGCGGCGAGTTCGCCCTGACCATCAACGGCACCAGCCGGACCGTCGGCGGGTCGCCCGTGCCGCTGGTCCTGGTGCAGACCGCCGACGGCCTGAAGGCCGTCCCGCTCCAGGTGGTGGGTAGCGGCGCCAGCCGGAAGGTCGTGTACCGCTACACACCGCCGGTGGAGACGACCGAGACCGAGGTGGTCGTCCTGTCCGTCGAGGACCTCGGCGGCAACCCGACCGACGGCGAGCTGCTCGCCGCCGCCAGCAGCCTCGAGGGCGTCAGCATGTTCCGCTACGACCTCGGTGCCGGCGCCGTCGACATGGGGGTCGTCCAGCTCGACTTCCCGGCCGGCACGTTCGAGAACGCCGACGTGACCAGCGAGGCCGGCACCACGCCCGGCGCCGGGAACACCGCCGCCACGCTGAGCTTCACCGTGGTGGCCGCCACCGGCGTGATCAGTGACCCGACGCCGGGCTCCAGCATCGACGTGAACGTGCTGAACGGTCGGGGCTGGATCGAGGTCAGCTTCACACCGCCGACGGGCTACGCCCTCGACCTGGCGTCGATCACCGACCTCCAGCCGGAGTTCGTCCTGTCCGGGCCGGGCCTGAGCTCGGTCCAGCTGGACTCGTCCCGGGCGCCGACGCTGATCTCGGGGACGCCGGGCACGGTGGACGGCTCGCTCAGCTTCCTGTTCTGGCTCACTGGCAGCTTCGCCTCGCCGGTCGACACGGTGACCCTCACCTTCATCGCCCGCAGCTGGTCGCTGATCGGCGACTTCGTCACCGGCGCCGTCTCCGGCGGCACGATCGCCGCCGGCGACACGCCGGGCACCGTCACCGTCACCTTCCCGTCGGCCGAGAGCAACGGCGTGCCCGCCGGCTTCGAGCTCGACCCCGACTCGGTGACGGACGCCCTCGTGGTGTCGGCCGCGTTCACCTTGGCCTCGACCGGGAGCGGCGGCACGGTGACCGGTCCCGTCGACTGGGTCGCGCAGGGCTTCCGGGTTGGGCAGGTCGTGCTCATAGGTGGGCTGGCGGGGACCTGGACCGTCGCCGGCATCTCGGGCGGCGGCAACTCGGTGCTCACGCTGAGCGGGGTGCCGCTGCCCACCGAGAAGGCGGCGAGGACCATCTACGGCGGCATCGGGTTCGTCGACGCCGAAGCGAGCCACCCTGGCCTCCAGCTCGTCTTCGGATCGGGGTGGGTCGTCACCCTGGACGAGACCCGCCCGGTCACCCAGATCGGGGACACCAACCGGTTCCTGGTCCCGGTGATCGTCGAGACCGCCGGCGCCGCCGACCTCGACGTCACGGTGTCGCTCGCCGCCAGCAGCACCAGTTGGACGGCCGAGGACGACACCGGCACGCAGCCGGGCCCGCCCGGAGCGGTGCCGGTGACCGTGCCGACCGTCGATCAGACGTTCATCGACGTGACCTTCGTCCCCGCCGCGGGCAGCATCCTCGACCTGGGCACGATCAACGACGTGGTGATCACCATCGGCGGCTTCGGTGGATCGACGGTCACGGTGCCCTCCGGAAGCAACCCCATCCACCTCGGTGGCACCACCTACCGCTACCTGCTCCAGGGCTCGTTCGTGGCCGGCCCGGTCGACGTGGTCATCCAGATCGACGAGCTGGGCGACAACCCGATCCGCGGGCCCCCTGTTGGCCTCAGCGTGACGCAGTCGTTCCTCGTCACCGGCGCCGCCGCCGACGTCGTGACCACCATCCCGGCCGACGACGACACGCCCGAGACCGTCGTCCCGCTCGCCGGCGCCGCCATCGGCCGCGACCTGCTCAACGGGCGGGCCTACATCGAGATCCGCTTCAGCCCTTCCTCCGGCTTCGCCATCGACCACGCCACCATCGACGGCGACGAGATCTACCTGCGCGACGCCGCCGGCAACCTCATCCCGCTGTCGGCACCGGTCCGGGTGGGCCTGAGCGACACCTACCGCTACGGCTTCGACGCCACGCTCTCGGTCGGCCGCTACAGCATCACGTTTGTGGCGGGCTCCTTCGCCGACACCGGCGAACAGCGCAACCACAGCGAGAGCGAGTCGTTCGACGTTGCCGTCCCGATCGCAGCACTGAAGAACCCGGTCGGGGTCCTCAGCACCGACGCCTTCAACGGCCGGGGCCACGTCGACGTCACCTTCGCCTCGTTCGACGGGTCTGCGGTGGACGCCGCCACGGTGCTCGACGCCGGCGCCGAGATCACCATCACCACCTCGACGGGGGTCGAGCTGGCGGTGCTCGGCGTGCCGGTGCTCGTCGACGCTGCGACCGGTACGTACCGGTACTTCTTCACCGGGCACACGGGGGGCAGCCTCGTCGTGTCGTTCATCGACGGGAGCTGGGCCGACACCGGCGGCACGGCGTGGACCGCAGTGTTCGCCAGTGCCGCCACCGTCGAGTCGTCGGTCGACGAGTCGACCGTCGGCCCCCGCACGTGGCTCGACGTGGTGTTCACGCCGGTGCCGGGCACCACCGTCGACGTGGCCAGCATCCTCGCCGGCGGCCAGCTGGTCCTCACCGGCGCCGGCAGCGAGGCGCTGTCGTTCGTCTCGGTCCACCGGATCGACGCCACGACCTTCCGCTACATCTACACCGGCACGCTCACCGCCGGCACCGTGAACGTGGCGTTCGTGGCCGGCGCCTGGAACGACTCCGCCGGCAACCGCGCCGCCGCCGGGTCGGGCTCGTTCAAGCTCATCACCCAGGGCACCTCCTTCTTCATCGAGCTCTCCGGCGGCATCCTGCTGCAGGCTCCCGGGCTGGACGAGCCCCTCCTCGACCTGAAGGCTGAGGTCATCCTGG
Source organism: Actinomycetota bacterium (assembly GCA_019347915.1). Taxonomy (GTDB): domain Bacteria; phylum Actinomycetota; class Acidimicrobiia; order Acidimicrobiales; family CADCSY01; genus JAHWJR01. Next base: position 20,503 of record JAHWKL010000002.1, on the reverse strand, counting down.
AGATCGACTCGGCCCGGCGGCTGTTCACCCTGACCTTCGCCGGCCAGCTGTCCATCATCAAGCTCGGCACCGTCGGGGCCACCGCCGGCCGGTTCGTGCTGGACATGGGCGACGGCCTCTCGGAGATCCCGCAGTTCTGGGGCGTGGCCACCCTCGAGACCAACTTCTCGGCGCTGGAGCCCTACGGCCTGAAGCTGTTCGCAAAGGGCACGCTGCAGGTGAACCTCACGGCGCAGACCAAGGTCGAGACCCTCACACTGCGGGGCCTCGGCGCCGGCGGCACCGACCTGGTCCGCACGTTCACGCTGAACCCGTACAGCTTCGCCATCGAGCTGGTGGGCCAGGCGATCGTGTCGGTGCCGGGCACCACCACCGAGCTGCTGCGGGTCCAGGGCGGGTTCTTCCTCAGCATCGAGGCGTCGGCGACGCCGACGTTCCAGATGTACCTGACCGGCGAGCTCTCCTTCGGCAGCGGCAATGCCCGGCTCAACTACGGCTCGGTCACCGGCCTGCTGATCATCTCCACCGACGGCATCGCCGGCACCTTCACCGTGGCCGCCGGCGGCGGCATCGGCCTCCCCGACGTCGGCAGCCTGTTCAGCGCCACCGGCAGCGTCACGGTGATGTTCAACACCACGCTGAAGGACAAGACCTTCACCATCCCACCGGCCTTCCTGCCGCTGCTGCGGCCCGGGGAGCCGACCACCATCACCGTCTTCAAGTCGGCACCGGGCGTCGACGGCCGGCGCGACCCCAACGGCGCGCCGGGTGGCGAGGTCTACGTCAAGGCCATCGTGCAAGCCCAGATCAGCATCGGCGGCGCCTTCACCCTCAACGGCTACATCGGGATCACGGCCGCCGTCGACCCGTCCGGGTTCGCCTACCTCGAGGTCGACGGCGCCGTCGGCACCACCATCCCATTCCTGGGATCGCTCACCGGTGTGCTCAACCTCGCCGTCTACGCGGGGGCGAAGACGGGCGTGGTCGGCCGCGTGCAGCTCACCCTCGGCAGCAACCAGATCCCGGGTGTCGTCTTCAGCGGCCAGTTCCTGCTCGAGATCAACACCTTCAGTACCGCCCAGAAGATCCAGACCTTCGCCGTCAACACCCGGACACTGGAGTCCGGGGTCAAGGTCTTCGACGGCTTCAAGCGCAACGCCGCCGGCAACCTCGTCGCCCAGGCGGAGACGATCGAGACGGTCGGCGGGTTCAAGCTCGAGATGTCGGGTCTGCTCATCATCGCCGAGCGGCTCACGGTCACCGGCTCGGTGATGTTCCGCCTCGAGCTGGCCGGCGGCAACCCCGGCATCGAGCTGGTGGTGAACGGCTCGCTCGACCTCGACCCGATCGGGGGCGTGAGCCTCATCGACTCCGGGTTCCGGATCAACTCGCAAGGCCTGGTCGCCCGGGTCCAGGTCGAACTGGACGCGAACTTCGGCGACAAGATCGGACTCGGTCTCGACGTCGGCGCAATCGTCGCGCTCAACACCACCGGGCGAGTCCAGACGCTGGGATCGACCACGGTGAACCCGGGCTTCCTCCTGCGCATCGAGGGATCGATGCAGCTCCTCGGCACCGAGGCCGACGGCTTCGTCGAGGTCAGCGTCTCGCCCACCGGCTTCCAGCTGCTGTTCGGGATCGGCTTCGATCTCGGTGGCCTGCAGTTCCGGGCCGACGGCGGGGCGGCGGTGGTCGGCGGGCCCAACCCGGGCTTCGCCCTCTCGCTGAACATCAGCGCCAAGGCCGACGCCGCGGTGTTCTCCATCGAGGCGGCCGGAACGCTGCAGATCAACACCAGCAACGCCCGGCTCCTCGGCATCGGCGCCAAGACCTTCGTCCTCGACCTGAGTGGCAAGGTCAGCATCCTCGAGGTGTTCAACTTCGACGCCGGCCTGCGGATCGTCGTGTCGGGAAGCGAGTGGTCGTTCAACGCCAACGCGTCGGTCGACTTCTTCGGCCTCGCCCGCCTCAGCGGTTCGATCTACCTCGACTCCAGGGGCAACTTCGACCTCTCGCTGGCCGGGCGCATGCAGCTCGGCTCCGACAGCTTCGGCCTCCGCGGTGACTTCTCGTTCCGGGTCACCTCCTGCGTGCGCTCCGAGCTCACCAACTGCGGATCATCCGGTCCCCACGACACCTACGTGTTCCACCTCAGCGGCTCGGCCAGCGTGAAGGTGCGGGCCTTCGGCATCACGCTGGCCGGCGTGGGCCTGAGCTTCTCGTTCGACCTCGACACCGCAACCGCCGGCCCGGAGGGCAAGGTCGAGATCGTCCTCACCGTCAAGGTCCGCGTCACCGTGCTCGGGATCGGCGTCACCAAGACCGCCCGCTTCACCATCGGCTACCTCCAGTTCCCGCCGCCCACGTACCTGGCGGGCTTCGACGGCACCCGCACGTGGGACTCGGGCCACACCCAGCTGACGTTGAACGCGGGATCCTCGACGAGGCGGACGGCGAGGAACATCGCCACCGACGACATCGAGGAAATGTTCCTCGTGGAGCAGGTCGGCGGCACGGACACCAGCGCCACCATCAAGGTGACCGCCTTCGGCCGCAGCAACACCTACGAGCACGTCAACGAGATCCACGCCGACTTCGGCGACGGCAACGACACCATCGTCATCGCCCACTCGGTGAAGGTGCCGGTGTTCATCGCCGGCGGCGAGGGCGACGACGTGATCACCTACGCCGGCACCGCCAGCGACAGCACGCTCTCTGGCGGAGCCGGGAACGACTACATCGAGCACACCGGCCCCGGCGACGCCACCGTGAACGGCGACGGCGACGACGACATGTTGGTGCACCGGGGCTCGGGGACGGCGACGCTGCACGGCGGCTCCGGCAACGACCACCTCATCGGTGGCAGCCCGACCGACACGCTCAAGGGCGGCGGCGGCGACGACGTGCTCGAGGGTGTGGCGGGCCAGTTCGACGGCGAGGAAGGCAACGACGTCCTCTTCGTCGTCATCGACGGCGCCCAGGCCCCGACCATCACCGGCGGTGCCGGCACCGACAGCCTCTACCTGACGCTCTCGGCCAACCCCGACACGCTGGTCATCTCCTCGCCCAGCGCCAACGTGGTCGGCCTCGCGCTCAACGGCACCAACCGCAACGTCTCGACGGTCGAGAGCTTCTTCATCGACGGGCGGGCCGGCGCCGACACGTTCGTGGTCGAGGACCTCGGCAGCAGCTCCGGCGTCCAGAACCTCACGATCGACCTCGGCCGTCGGGTCACGGTGAACGGCACCCGCACCGAGACCGTCACCATCGACGGGGCCACGTTCGCCCGCGAGGTGCCCGACGTTCGGATCGATCCTGACGCCGCCGGCGACACCATCACCATCCGGGGCTCGAACGGCGCCGACGCCTACACGGTCACATTCGAGGGGCAGGCCTCGTCGACCGGGCGCACCGGCAGCGAAGTGAAGGTGGCCCGCAGCGGCAGCTACACCGTGTGGGTGGGCCAGACCGTCCGGGGCGAGGGCGACCGGCTGGTCATCGAGTCCGGCAACGGGAACGACACCATCGACGCCTACGGCCTGAGCGAGGACCGGGTGGCGGTGACGCTGCGGGGCGGCGACGGCGACGACACCCTGGTCGGCTCCCGCTTCAACGACGTCCTCGACGGCGGCGACGGCGACGACACCTTCACCGGTGGCCCCGGGCTCGACGCCTTCCACGACGCCGGCGGCAACGACACCCTCGTCGAGGGCCTCGGCGACTACAGCCCGGCGAGCGGGTTCGTCTCGTTCGGCCTCTACGACAACCTCTTCGTGGTCGGCGCCGTCACCGGCAGCGTGGACTTCGCCGCCGGCGGCATCGCCGAGGACATCAAGGGCATCTTCGAGCAGGCCCAGCTGACCGGCGACGCCCGGGCCAACACCTTCCTCGTGGGTGACGCCGACGGCACGGTGGCCGTCGGCTCCAGCGCCCGCTCGGCGCGACCCTGGACCGCCGACGCCACCCTCGCCGCCGGCGACGGCGACGACGTCGTGCGGGTCGAGCTGCGGGCCGCGGCCGGCGCCCGTGTCACTGTCGACGACGGCGGCGGCTCGGACCGGCTCGAGGTCCGGGGTACGAGCCAGCGCGAGGACCTCGTCGTCGAGACCGCAGGTGGCCGTGGCTACGTCCGGTTGCGGGCGCCCGGTGCCAGCTCCGACCTCGTCACCGTCGACCACCTCGACGTCGAGCTCGTCGAGATCCGCACGCTCAGCGGGGGCGACCGGGTGGCGGTCCGCGAGATCGACGTCCCCCACCTGATCGACGTCGGCTCGGGTGACGACGTCGTCGCCGTCGGCAGCAATGCCGCCGCCACCCACACCGCCACCGCGTGGTCCAACGCCGGCGGAACGGTCAACGAGATCGCCGCCGCGCTCACCGTGACCGGTGGTGGCGGGCTCGACCTGCTCACCGTCGACGACACCCGTGACAGCCTGGCCAGCAGCGGCGCCACCGCCGGCCAGCTCTGGAAGGACCTGCTCCAGGGACTGGGACTCTCGCCGGCGGGGATCATCTACACCGAGCTGGAGGACCTGCGGATCGCCCTCGGGTCGGGCAGCGACACCTTCACCGTCCACAGCACCCACGGCGAGACAGGACCGGTCCGCAGCTACCGGACCATCCTGCAGACGAACGACGGCGGCGACGGCGTGAACGTCAAGACCATCGACGGCCCGACGTCCATCGACCTCGGAATCGGCGACAACACCGTGCGCGTCGGCAGCACCGCACCGGTCATGACCGGGGGCGTGCTCACCGGCATCCAGGCGCACCTCGACCTCGTCGCCGGCGGCGGCACGGACACGTTGCAGGTCGACGACACCGGCGCATCGGTGGCCGACGACCGCATCGGTGTCGTCACCGCCACCCGCATCAGCGGTCTGGGCATGGCGTTCAACGAGTCCGTCCGTCTGCAGAGCGGAGGTCTCGCCCTTCCCGACCTGGTCCAGGTCGTCCGGGTGCACAACGCCATCGGTGGCCGCTTCCGACTGGTCGTCGCCGGCGCCGGCACCACGTGGGACCTCGACTTCGACGCCTCCGCCGTGGACGTCCTCGAGGCCCTCGAAGCGCTGCCCGGCATGGCCGGCAAGGTCGTCGTCACGAAGGCAGGGGACACCTGGGTCATCGCCTACCGCGGCCTGCTGGCAGGCGCGGCCGGCTGGAGCCACCTGATCACGCACGACCCCGGCTCAACGCCGCTCGAGGCGCCGACCGGCGAGACCGCCACCATCAGTGCGACGGCCATGTCCGACGGCTGGATCAGCTACATCGGATTCGACGCCCTGGCGGTCGGGCTCGGTGCGGGCGACGACGTGGTCAACGTCGACTCGACACCGGGTCCGACGACCATCGCCACCGGTGCCGGCGACGACGTCGTGATGATCGAGACGATCGCCGCCGACACGACGGTCGACGGTCAGGCGGGCGGCGACATCCTCGTCGTCAACCCCATCGTGACCGCCGGTGAGCCGAACGGCCTCGGCGGCCACCTCGTGCTGCGTGGAGGCCACGGCTCCGACTACTTCATCGTCGGGCTCTGGGGCGAGGGCAACACCCGGGTCGACGTGGAAGACGGGTTCCGCGCCCCGGGCGTGGGGGAGACGACCAATCCCGACCAGGACTCCAACGTCCTCATCGTCACCGGCTCGCCCGCCGCCGACACCTTCCTCTTCCGCCGAGACCTCATCGCCCAGCTCACCCGGCCGGACGGGGACGGCATGTTCCAGGATGCCGAGATGGTCGTGTACAGCGCGACGATCAACGGAGGCGTGATCGTCAACGGCGGTGACGGCGACGACACCTTCGCCTTCGACGACACCTCGTCGTTCATGACGGTGAACGGCGACGGCGGCAACGACCGCTTCTACGTCGGCCAGATCCTCACCGACTACGACTCGAACGGACACGAGTTCGGAGTCCCCTTCGGCACCGGGCTGCCCGGCAACCCCGAGTTCGACGCCAACTTCTTCGCCTCCACCCGCGGCTGGCTGACCAACGGCGTGTCGCACCCGGTGACCATCAACGGCGGCACCGGCGACGACATCTTCGACGTCTTCCGCAACAAGGGCGTGCTCACCCTCAACGGCGAGGACGGCGACGACACCTTCGTCATCCGTACCTTCGTCGCCGACTCCGAGCTCACCAAGGTCCGCTCCGGCGTGGGCCGGGACCTCGTCCAGTACGCCATGAACGCCCCGGTGGCGATCGACGGCGGCGATGGCTACGACACCGTGATCATCGTCGGCACGGAGTTCGGCGACACGTTCGTCGTCACCGACACCGGCGTGTACGGCGCCGGGCGCTTCGTCAGCTTCCTCAACATCGAACGACTCGTCATCGACGGCATGGAGGGGGACGACTCGTTCTACGTGCAGTCCACCAACCCGAATGTCGAGACGCGGATCGTCGGCGGGCTGGGGAGCGACACCGTGGTCGTCGCCGACCACGCGCCGGTGGTGCAGGCCGACGACCTGCTCGGCCACAGCGGGATCATCACGCACTCCGTCGAGAACGCCCCGGCGGGCTGGAACGGCGTGCCGATCGACGGCATCGCCGCCGAGGTCGTCGACGCCGATGCACCCGCCGTGGTCATCATGCCGCCGACCGGCGGGCTCCTGGTTCGCGAACAGGACCGCGTCACCGGAGCGCCGATCGGTGCCCAGGGTCAGTTCACGGTGTACCTGAGCATGGTGCCGACCAGCTCGGTCACGGTCACCATCCAGGCGCCGCCCGTGAACCTGTCCTCGGCGTCCCGCTCACGCGGCGTGGAGCTGTCCGTCGACGGGGTCGTCTGGGGCACCACCGCAACGCTGTCGTTCGACGCCTCTGACTACGACGTGGCCCAGACCGTGTTCGTGCGTGCCATCGAGGACAACTCGTCCGAGGGGGAGCGGTCGGTCGTCCTCCAGACCATGGTCCAAGGTGGCGGCTACGACGGCATCCAGGTCGCCAATACCCTCGTGCGGGTGCTCGATGGCAACGCCGTCGGAGTGGTCGTCGAGCTCCCGGCGGGCGGCGTGAGGGTCGTCGAGCCCTACGTCGTGAACGCGGCGGTCGTGTCGATGAGCGGTTCGACCGCGACCTACACCGTCGGCCTCAACCGCGCACCGCTCACCACCATCGTCATCACGATCGACCCCGGCCCGCAGCTGGCCGTGGTGGACAGCTCGGTCCTGACCTTCACGCCGACGGACTGGGCGTCCAAGACGGTGACGTTGCAGGCGATCCACGACAGCGTCGTCGAGGGGCCCCACTTCGGCTACGTCACCCAGACCATCACCAGCACCGGCGAGGTGTGGAGTGGCGCCGGTCTCGCCGTGACCGGCAAGAAGAACGAGATCGTGATCCCGACCGCCGGGCTCCCGGCCGGGTCGCTCCTCTTGAACGCACTGCGCGGCTACCTCTTGCGCATCTACGACGGCACCGGCGAGGGTCAGTACCGCCGGATCTTCGAGAGCTTTGTCACCGCCGACGGCCTGGTGGTGGCCACCGAGACGCCGTGGGACGTCCTCCCCGGCACCGGCGCCAGCTGGGTGATCACCGGGTACGCGCCGCCGCCGGCGCTCGGCTTCATCGGTGGCGTCGTCGAGTCGGTGTCCGGGCGCACGATCACCCTGACGCAGGCGGGTTCGTCGCTACCCACCGCCGGCGGCGGGCTGGTCGGTGCCATCGTCCGCGTCGTCGACGGCAGCGGACCCGGCGAGTACCGGCGTATCGCATCGAACACGGCGTGGACCATCACGACCGTGGATGCCTGGGGTGCCGGGACCATCGGCGAGGGCACGCAGATCGCAGTGGTGGGCATCCACGGGGTCGAGATCGAACGGGTCTCCGCTGGCATCGCCGACAGCGACACGCCGGGCGTCATCATCGCCCAGAGCGACGGCACCACCCGTGTGGTCGAGGGTGGAGCAACCGACACCTACACCGTCCGCCTCACCCGGGCGCCAGGCGGAGCGGTGCGGATCTGGCTCTCGCCCGACCCCACTCCGACGGCGTACTTCGACAACGCCGTCCAGGAGTTCGTGGAGGCCGAGCGCGTCCAGGTGACGCTCAGCGGCGCCGACGTGGGGAGTGTGACCGTCGACGGTCACACGAGGTACTACGTCGAGTTCGACGACACCAACTGGGACCTCGACAAGCTCGTCGTCGTCACCGCCGTCGTGGACGGCGTCAAGGACGGCGGCGAGCTCCAGGCCTTCGCACCGGTCGCCCGGCGGGCCCATGTGGTCCAGGGGCCGCTGTTCGTCATCGGGGGACTGGACCCTGACCCCGCCTTCAACACCTCCCTCGACGGCTACCTGCCGATCGTGTTGCCGGGCGAGCTCTCCGGACCGCCGAAGCCGCCCGTGCTGCCCACCATCCGTGTCGACGAGGCCAAGCAGGTCGACCGGCTGGTCGTCCGCAACGACGACAGCCCGGCTGACGACATCGGGAACCTGACGTCGACGCGCATCACCGGCCTGGGCATGGCACCCGACCTGTTCGTCGCCGGCCGCCTGTTCCCGGGTGGCATCACCTACCTCGACCTCGAGGCCCTGGAGATCCTCCTCGGCTACGGAGCCGACACCTTCACGGTCCAGTCGACGCACGCCGGCACGACGCTGATCGACACCGGCGCCGGCGACGACACCGTGCACGTCGAGACCGTCGCCGGACACACCGTCGTCTACGGCGGCGACGGCGACGACACCGTGCGGATGGGCATCACCGTGTCCGGTGGCCGGACGGTCGAGGAGATCCGAGCGCTGCTCACCGTCGACGGCGGCGCCGGCTTCGACGACGTCCACCTGGACGACAGCGCCGAGCCGGATCCGGACTGGGCGACGGTGACCCCGACGTCGGTGACCGGGCTGGACATGGCGCCCGGCACGGACCAGGTGTGGGCGCTCCGGCCGGGTACCGCGGAGATCATCACCCTCGTGGTGGCCGGCTACGGCGTTCTGCAGTTCCGGGTCGGTGCCCCGCAGGCAGGCGACGGGGCCGCAGGCATCCTGCCGCTCACCTCTGTGAACCTGGCCACGGCGGTCCAGGCGCTCATCTTCCCGCTGGGCATGAACTACAACGGGCCCAGCCGCGAGGCTGACCCCTTCCACGTCGTCACCGAGCAGGACTGGGACGAGACCGGCTGCGGCGACCTCGGTACCAGCGACTGCGCCCCAAGCGTCTGGGTCTGGCAGGTCGGCGACGACTTCCTCATCGGCTTCCACGGTGAGCTGGCGGGCGCGAGCGCGCCGCAGTTGCAGGCCTTCGACCTCGACCCGACCAGGAACGCCGGCGTCGCCCTGCGCACCGACGGGTTGCAGTACCACCGCCTCGAGATCCTCGACATCACCTTAGGTCTCGGCACGGCGGCGCACGTCCTCAACGTCCAGGGCACGGGCGCGACGTTCCGCACCGACATCCGGCTCGGTGCCGGCGACGACCGCATCTTCATCTCCTCGCTGGCCGACTTCCGGCCCGGCGGCCCGCACACCGACTTCCTCGGTGGCACCCTCGACCACTTCGCCGGCACCCTCAACATCGACGCCGGTGACGGGCGCCACCTGCTGATGGTCAGCGACGAGGCGGACACGGTCGGCAAGGACGCCGTCGTCACCTCGGTGCGGACCACGGCGCTGGCCCAGGATGGCCGGGCCACCGCGGATGCTGAACTGGCCACGGATGCCCAGATCTACCTCGTCGGCCTCGCCGGCCGCGGCATCACCTACCGCACCGCCGGCAACTTCGCCGACGGCATCACCTACTGGGCCGGGCACGGGAACGACACCATCGCCGTCGATGCCACGCACCAGGCGCCCGGTGTCCGCACCGTGACCAGCCTCAACACTGGTCTGGGCAACGACCTGGTGACCGTCGATCTGCAGGCCGGCGAGGACGGGTTCTTCGTCCTCGACACCCAGGGCCCCTACCAGCAGGTCGTCGGTGTCCCCGCCGGCGCAGGCGGAGCGCCCTCCGGTGGATCGGACACGAGGCCGGCGGACACCGTCGACAGCGTGCTCATCGGCACCAGCCCCGCCCTGGGGCCCGGTCAGGCGGTCCTGCACCCCATCCTGGGCGTGCTCCTGGCCGTCAGCCCGGTCCACGTCGCCGGCGTGCTGCAGGCGACGGTCGTCGCCATCGACCGGACCTTGGTCGCCCACGGCTTCGTCACCGAAGCCGAGCGCGACGTGCAGGTGGCCGGATTGCTGGCGACCGACTCGGTCGTCGTCCTGCTCAACGGTGTCGTGCTGGACGCCTCCGACTTCGAGATCGACGGCGAGACGGTCAGCCTCCTCGTCGCCGGGAACGGCATCGTCGAGGTTCGCCACAGCCGGACGGACTCCTTCTCGTCCACCGGCACGCACGCCTCCACGACCGACGACGATCTCGTGAGCGCAGAGCCATCGACCCTCCCACTCGTGGTCTTCGGTGGTCAGGGCACGGACACGATCCATGGCGGCACCGGCGGCGACATCGTCTTCGGCGACCGGGGACGACTTCTCTGGTTCGACGCCGCCCTCGGCATCCCGGTGGCGGGCCTGGGTGGCGTCGTCCCCACTCCAACCCAGCTGGCTGCCCTGGAGGCCGTCGCCCCGGCGGTGTACGGCCACGGTGGCCCCGGTGACAAGACCGACGGCGTGGAGCGGCTCGTGAGCCTCGTCATCACCGTCGACCCGACCATCGGCGGCGCCGACACCATCACCACCGGCACCGGTCGCGACGTCGTGCTCGGCGGCGCCGCCGGCGACGGCATCACCACGAACGCCACCCGACCGTCCTCCGGCACCGACACCTGGGACGTCGTCCTCGGCGACCACGGCTTCGTCGACTGGGTGCTGCTCGACGGCGACCCCGCCGACATCGACCGCATCTGGACCACCGCCGTCACCCTCGGCGGCGACGACACCGTCACCACCGGCGAAGGCGACGACGTGGTCTTCGGCGGCGTCGGTGGCGACACCGTCCACGCCGGCAACGGCCGCAACATCGTGCTCGGCGACAACGGGCGCTTCGACGCCCTGCCCGCCGAGGTGCGGCGCTGGGGCAACCTGCCGCTGTCGGCCGGCGTGCTCCTCACGACCGATCCGACCGTAGGCGGCGCCGACACCATCACCACCGGCAGCGGCATCGACGTGGTGCTCGGCGGTGCGTTGGGCGACGTCATCCGCCTCGGCGGCGGCGACGACATCGCCCTCGGCGACCACGGACGGACCACCTGGGACGTGCGGGCCGACACCCTGCACGTCGTCAAGGTGGAGGTCACCGACAACGCCCTCGGTGGCAGCGACACGATCTACGCCGAGGGCGGCGACGACGTGCTCATCGGCGGCACCGCCGGCGACGACCTCGACGGCGGCGACGGCCGCGACCTGGTCTTCGGCGACAACGTCGACCTCGACCGCACCGCCACCTTCGGCGACTCCCGCAACCCGCGCTTCCGCACCCTCGAGGGCTCGCAGATCTACGCCACCACGCTGGCGGAGGCCGGCACCGCCCTGATCAACGGCCGCACCGACCTGGCGGCCCGGCTGTACTGGCAGCTCGACCCCTCAGGGCACGCCACGGCATGGGCCGACTTCGCCATCACGCTCGAGGACCACGCCTGGGACACCTCGTGCACCTGCTTCGGTGGGGACCACGTCGCCGGTGGCGCCGGTGACGACACGATCTTCGCCCAGCTCGGCGACGACGTCGTCCAAGGCGACGGCGACATCGACCGGCGCGTCGGCGGCCAGAGGCTCGGAGCCGGCCGCGACGCCGCCGGCGACCTGTGGGTGCGGCCCTCGGTGGAGCGCACGACCGACGGCGACGACTACATCGAGGGTGGCGGCGGGCGCGACGTCGTCTTCGGCGGCCTCGGCCAAGACGACGTCATCGGCGGCAACTCGAGCCTGTTCTCGCTCGTGGTCGACGCCCAGCGCCCCGACGTCGGTGACCTGCTCTTCGGCGGCGCCGGCACCCAGATCGCCCGCAACGCGGACGCCCTGCCCACCGGCGCCGTGGCGACCGACGCCCACGCCCGCGACGCCGACACGATCGTCGGCGACAACGGCAACGTCTACCGGCTCGTCGTCGGGGCGGGGCCGGCGCCGACCGGCGTGGCCCACAGCGGTGGCTTCCTGCGCTTCAACTACGACGACTACTCGGCGAGCGGCCTGAAGCTGATCGTGCGGGCCGTCACGCTGCTCGACTACATCGCCGGTGGCCCCGACCGTCGGCCCGACCTGTTCGGCGGGAGCCAGACCAACGTCCCGGACTCGCTGCCCGGCAGCGGTCTGATCTTCAATGACCCCGCCGCCGGCCCGAGCCAGATCTGGGGCGCCGACGAGGTCCACGCCGAGACGGGTGACGACACCGTCTACGTCGGCGGCGGCAACGACGTCGTGTTCGGCGACGCCGGCGACGACGACGTGATCGGCGGCTGGGGCCACGACTGGATGTCCGGCGGCACCGGCAGCGACGGCGTCCTCGGCGACGACGGGCGCATCTTCACCAGCCGCAACGGCAAGACGGAGCCGCTCAACGGCCTCACCTCGGCCAACGCCCAGCAGGAGATCACCACGCCGGGCCGCATCCAGGTGGCGATCATCTACCCGACCGGCAAGCTCAACAAGAGCGTCGACCTCACGCCGTTCGCCCTCAACCCACGGGTGCCGGCCAGCGACGTACAGGTCGACGACGAGCTCTACCGCCCCCGGTGGGCCGACGACGTGATCTTCGGCGGCTGGGACGACGACTTCCTCCACGCCGGCTCGGGGGACGACGCCGTCTCCGGTGCCGAGGCGTTGGCGCTGTCCTACGTCGTCGTCTACGGCAACGGCGCCCCGGTCGGCATCGCCCGCAACGACTTCCACCGGCCGTGGGCGGCCCGCAACCTCGTCGGCTACGACGTCACCACCGGCAACCACGCCCTCTACGACGAGTACGACCCGCGCCGGCTGATCACGCTGAACGCCGACGGCACCGCCAGCAAGACGAACGGCACGTGCACCTTCTCCGACGCCGGTACCGCCGGCTGCCACCAGTGGCTCCTGAACCACGATGCCGCCGACGGGCGCTTGGTGAGCGGCAGCACGACCATCCGCACCGACGGCGACGACGTGCTCTTCGGCGACCACGGCAACGACTGGGCGATCGGAGGCACCGGTCGCGACACCTTGTGGGGCGGTTGGGGCAACGACCTGCTGAACGGCGACGACGATCTGACGACGAACGGCAACCTCAACGACACCACCGACACGCACACCACCTACGAGGACCGCGCCTTTGGTGGCGCCGGGCTCGACGTCCTCATCGGCAACACCGGCGGTGACCGGCTCATCGACTGGGTCGGCGAGTTCAACAGCTACATCGTCCCGTTCGCGCCGTTCGGTTCCGCTGCCGTGAGCCGCCAGGTGCAGCCGCAGCTGCCCGAGTTCCTCTACGCCCTCTCCGAGGCCCAGGGTGCCGACCAGACCCTCGCCCTGGCCAACCCGGAGTTCGCCGCCCGCAACGGCGAGCCCTACGGCGAGCTCGGCTTGGTGACCCAGAAGGACCATGGCCTGTGGCAGGACCAGACCGGCGGACCGCGCGACCCCCAGCCCGGCAACGTCCCCGGCGGGCGGCGCGACGTGCTGCGCTCGGCGGACTTCAACGACGGCGGGCTGCAGGGCTTCGCGGTGGACTCCGGCACGTGGGAGGTGGGTGACGGCACCCTGAGCGTGGGCGCCGCCTCGCTGGGACAGGACGCGGCCGCGGTGTTCTACGTGGACGGCTACAAGCCGGTGTACTTCGAGATCGCCGCCTCGGTGCTCGCTCGGAAGCCGCTGGCGGGCTGGAAGGCCAACGCCTACGTCATCTTCGACTACTGGTCGCCCACCGACTTCAGCTTCGCCGGCATCAACGTGTCCACGAACAAGATCGAGATGGGCCGCCGAACGCCGGCCGGGTGGGTCGTCGACGTGCAGTCGAACATCCCCCTCCAGCTCAAGGCGGACACCTTCTACTCGCTGCTGGTGGCGATCAACGGCACCACCGTCACCGTGGTGATCGACGGCAAGAGCGCCTTCACCCACACCTTCCCCGCTCGTGTCATCGATGACGTGTCCTACGGGCTCAACAAGGGCTTGGTCGGCGTGGGCTCGAACAACTCCCGCGGCAAGTTCGACAACGTGGCCGTGCGGGTGCTGCCGCCCCAGGTGACCTTCGACCACACCGAGGACTTCGCCGACGGCGTGGCCGACCTGTTCACCGGGGACGCCTCCGGCACCTGGGAGGCGTCCGGCGGCCGCTACCTCGGCAGCCCGGGGGTCGAGCCCGAGGCGGTCCGGGTGGTCGACCTCGGCATCGGCGGCCTGTCGCCCAACTCATGGCTGGAGCTGCAGGCCACCCTGGCCACCGACGCCCTCGGCGGGGTGGTCTTCGACCGGTACGGCGACGACACGTTCAAGTTCGTCGCCCTCGACGTGCGCTCCGGCCTGGTGCTGATCGGCCATCGTCACCCCCGTACGGGCTGGGTCGTCGACGCCTCGGTGGCCCGCCCGCTCCTCCCGGCGACCGACCATCTCCTGCAGGTGTCACTACTCGGGGGAGGCGTCACCGTCACCGTCGATGGCCAGATGGCCCTGAGCTGGTGGTTCAACGCCGGCGTGGTGGACGGGGGCTTCGGCTTGCTGAGCAAGGCAGGCACCACCTCGTTCGACACCGTGGGCATCAAGACCAACGACCAGGCGTTCCTCACCACGACGTCGGCGCTGGTGACCGAGGAGGTGGCGGCCTCGTCCTCGCCGGCCCGCCTCGACCAGGCGACCCTGGCCCTGCTGGTCGAGCAGGCCAGGGCCCATTGGACGGCGGTGCTCGGTGCCGGCTCGCCGCGCCTGGCGGCCCTCGACCAGCTGCGCTTCGCCGTGGCCGACCTCTCCGGCACCTACCTGGGCCAGACCCACGCCGAGACCATCTACCTCGACGTCGACGCCGCCGGCCACGGCTGGTACGTCGACCCGGTGGCCGTGCCGGGGGCCACGCTGCTCGATGGCGCCGTCGACGCCTTGGCCGTGGTGGTTCACGAGGTGGGCCACGTGCTCGGCCTCGACCATGATCACGCCGAGGAGCACCCGGTGATGGCCCCCGTCGTGGTGGTCGGCCCCAGACCTGGCCACGACGAGTCGGAGGACGCCCCCGAGGGCGCGGTCACCTCCCGGTACCCCTTGCTGGACAGCGACTCCGGTGCGGGGCTGTTGGTGGTGGCGGCCGAGGCGCCAGCCGGCGAGGAGACGGGCGTCCCCCCGGTCGAGGACCAGGTGGAGGCCGCCGCCGCCCAGGTCCTGGCGCAGGAGTCCGCGGTCCACTCCCAGGCGGACCACGACCACGACGACAGCGACCTCATGGTCCCGACGCCGCCAGGGAGTCAGCTCAGTGAGCTGCCCGTGCCGGATGTAGCCGAGCGCCGGCATTCATGGCCCCTCACCCCGGCGGTGTCTCCGGCCCGCCGTCACCCCGATCGGGTGAGCTCGCAATCGACGTCGCCGAGGTGGGGGCGTGACTCGTTCCCGACCACGACCCCGAAGGGGACGTTCTGGCAGGTGACCCGGTCGAGGCTTCCCGCCGCAGGTCCGGAGTAGATCACGGCGGCACGGGCCGAGCCCGAGATCGTGGCGCCCTCCACCGCCGGTGCCGCCGAGTCGCTGACCTGGAGGCCAACCTCGCCGCCGGTGACGGAGATGCGCAGCAGCGCAGGTGCGGCCGTGCCGGCGACGGCGATGCCGACGCCGTTGCCGTCGAAGGTGCTGTCCTCCACGGAACCGTCGCTGGCGTCGAGGAAGCAGATCCCGCACTGGCCGTTCGAGGCGAAGACGGCGCCGACGATGCTGGACCGGTGACCACCGGTGAGGACGATCCCGGCGGCTTGGTTGTCGCGCAGCTCAGCGTCGGTCACCTCCAATGTCGTCCCCCGCCCGGCGGCATCGTCTCCGGCGGCGTACATCAGGATGCCGGCGCCCCCCTGCCCGTCACTGTCGGCCTTGCCGCCGGTCAGCCGTGCCTCGGAGACCACGATCGACGCCGCCGGGCCGCCGAGCACCACCGAGCCCGGGGCGTCACCCTCGCGGCGAACGGTCAGCCCGGTCAGCTCCACGCGCCGTTCGGTCAGCGCCAGCACCGCTGTCTCGGCGGCGGTGGACACGATCGTGGTGGCGTCGCGACCGGCGCCTCGGATCTCGATGCCGGCGAGGAGCACGAGCGGGCCGTCCAGCCGGTACTCGCCGGCCTCGAGCTGCAACGTCGACCCGTCGGGTGACATCGCCAGCGCGTCGCGCAGGTCGTCGCCGACGGCGACCGCCGTCACGGTCGGCTCCGTGGCCGCTTCTCCGGTGATGCTGGCGGTGAGCTGCCGCAGGATCGCATCGGCGACAGGGTCCTCGGCCGACACCCGGCTCAGCCCACCGGTCAGCTCGGCTCGCGTCCGCGCCGGGTCGCACCCCTGCTCCGTGAGCACCGCCTCAGCCTCCCCGAGGGTTGCCCGGAAGCCGGCTTCGGTCAAGGTGTCAGGGTCACTATCCGTCGGCCCGGTGGTCGTCGTGGAGCGATCTTGTCCAGTCGCGGTGTCCGCCGCGACAGCCCGCCGGGACTCGTAGCTGCGGACGTAACGTTCGGTCGCCGAGACGATGGATGCGACGGCCGCCGCGCACTTCGCGTCCGTGTCGGCGGCCGCTGTGGTGGAGGACGGCGGCGATGCCTCGCCGCTCCCGTCTTGCCCGCAACCCACCAGGGCAATCAGCACGACGGCAACGAGCGCGCCGACCCACGTCGTCCGCCGCGTCCTCACAGCGGGAGGTTAGTACCGGCACATCATGCGGGCCTGGGGGTCGGTCTCAGTCGGCCACCGACCCTCGAGGGCCACCCTCGCCGGTGCTGTCAGGGCGTCACCGTGATGGTGCGGGTGACCGTGGTGGGGGCGGGCTCGGAAACCAGGTTGGCGGTGAGGAGGTACTGCCCCGGCTCGATGTCGAGGGGCGGTCCGGCGACGGTGTAGGTGACGCTGGCGCCGGCGCCCAGTGGCTCCTCCCGGTAGACCGCCGCCCACGCCATGTCCCGGTTGGAGTGGTAGACGACGCGACCGCTCTCCGAGGTCAGGAGCACCTCGCCGCTCTTGCCGGACCGGAAGACAAGCGTCGCCGGTCCGCCGTTGTTCGTGACGGTGAGCATCCATGTCACCGTGTCCCCCGCCCGTACCGGCTCCTCGTAGGAGACGTCCATGGTCAGCACCGGTGCCGGAACGGTCGTCGAAGGCGACTCGCTGGCCGTGGACGGTGTCGTGGTCGCGCTCGACGCGGCCGGCGTGGTTGGCCCCGAGGGAACCGGGGATCCAGGAGATGACGCGGGGGCGCCATGGTCGTTCTGCGACGGAGCACTGGCCGGGCCCAAGCTTGCCTCCGGCCCCTCGGCCTCGTCGGCCGAGGCCCGAGTGGTCACCGGCGTGGTGGTGGTCGGCGTGGCCACGGCTGGGGCGGGGGGAACCGTGGTGGTGGTGGTGATCGCCGTGGCCACGGCTCGGGGGGGACGGACGCCAGGGGTGGTGGCTGCTCCAGCGTCCCGGACCGTCAGTTGCTGGGTGGGAGAAGTCCGAAGGACTGGTACCGACACGGCCAGGGCCACGCCAGCGGCGACGGCGGCCAGGCGAGCCCTGTTGCGCCTCGGTCCGTGCCTGTCTCGGACACTGCGGTGCAGGCGGCGACGCAGACGGGCCGAGCGCTCGGCGTCAGCCACCGGAGGCCCGTGGCTGTTCCCAGCGCCCGGCGGGCGGGTGAGCGGCTGTCATCATGGCAGCATCCGTTCTCAACGCGGCGTGGCGAGCTCGATGCATTTCGCAATTGTGTTCGGGGAGAGCATGCAGAGCTGTTTGTCCCGCTGTCCAGGGACATTGTCCCGTCCGCTCGGGAGATTTGACATCACCTGGGTGACCTCGGTGCGCGGCGCTTGTCCATCGACGGGCCCACCCCCAGCCATGGTGAATCCCATCGACTCGGTGTCACGCGCCCACCCGCAACCGTTCGACGGACGGCGCGCAGCCAAGCCCTTGCCGTCGGTGAGCACGCGGAACGGCGGGCACGTTTGCTGTACCCACCGCTCCTATCGAGATCCGGCCTCTAGAAGGCCGAAGCCGACACGTTCAGTAAACACGCTGACGACGGCTGTGTCATCATCCGCTACCGCCGATGGAGGTGCTCGGCTACTACTGGTTGGAGACGGGACGGCGGTCGACGATGCGCTGGGCGATGTCTCGGAGCTTCACGTTCTCTCGCTGGGACGCCCGGCGCAGCAGGTCGAAGGCGTCGTCGGGGGAGAGCTCTGGGGACTTGGCCATGAGCATCCCCTTGGCCTGTTCGATGACGGCCCGGCTCTGCATCGCCTCGGTCAGTTGCTGACTGAGGTCGTAGGCCCCCCAGTAGGAAACGGCGTTGGCGAGCACCGCCGAGGCCGCGCCTGCGAGATCGGCGGCGAGCTCCTCATCCTCGGTGCTGAAGGCAGCCGTGGTTGCGCTGTAGAAGTTGATGGCGCCCACGCCCCTGTCGGCGGCGACGAGCGGCATGGAGAGCGTCGAGCGGATCCCGTGGTCCAGGCACGCCTGGGCGTACTCGTCGTAGTCGGCGTCCACCCGCTCGAGATCGTCGAGGCGAACGACGCGCTTGGTACGCCACGCGTCGAGGCACGGGCCGCGCCCGGTCTCGTACTGCGCTTGGTCGATCTCGGGTGATTGCTCGTCGGTGAACACCGCGGTGGTCGGGCGTTCCTCATCGTCGAGCATGGTGATGCCCGCGAAGTCCGCGCCGGGGAGGGCGGCGACGCTGATGTCAGCAACCTGGCGGAGTGCGTCGCCCATGGGGACGTCGGCGACGAGGAACTGTGACAGGGCGTGAAGCGCTTGGGAACGGGGCTGTGACACTGGCAGGCCTTCGCGCGGTAGCTGAACGGCGTGCCCTGTGTCGTCAAGGAGCGTCGTCTCGGGAGTGCACCCGAAGTGAAACAGCATACGGGAACGTGGAGCGGCTTTGCCCGGAGGTGGTCATGGAGCGGGGCGGGCTGGGTAAGAGATGCCGCCGTGCAGAGCGATCTCGACCGGGAGTTGGACGAGTTCCTGGGTGAGGTCCGAGTGGTGCTCCCGGCCGTCACCGTGTTGTTCGCCTTCCTGCTCACCGTTCCGTTCACCGCTCGCTTCGAAGGGCTCCTACTGGCAGCGCGCACCGCCTACTTCGTGGCCTTCATGACCACGGCGACGGCCATCGTGCTATTGGTGGGCGAGACCGGCTACCACCGCCTCCGGGGGAAGCCCTACGACAAGCACCGGATGCTGCGTACCGCGACCCGCCAAGCCGTCGCCGCCCTTGTTCTGCTCGCCGTGGGCCTCTCCGCGGTGGTGTACCTGGTGACCACCGTCCTGTACGGGACCGGTTGGGCGGCGGCGTGCACCACGTTCCTCGGGCTGCTGGCCGTGGGGACGTGGTTCCTGCTGCCCCTCCGACGGCGTTGGTCGGCCGCCGGCCGGGATTGAGTGCTCGCGGAGCTGGGCTGCAGCAGTTCGATGCGGACGTCGGCCTCCGGCAGGTGGTACTGCGCCGGCGAAGTTGGAGCAGCCGGCAGGATCGGGGCCGAACGGGCCTGTCCTCTGGAGGGGTCATGGCGATGTCTCCGTTGTGGTGGCGTGGGTGCGAGCCGGCGAGCGACGGCGTGCCGTCTGATCGCTCCATGCGTCGGCTGCTGTACCGCTGCCGCGGCGACTGTGGCCCGGCTCACGAGATGGCACCGACCTTGCGGCCGCGTCATCGAGACGTGGCCGAGGAGTGGCGGCAGACTCCCTGAACCAGGCGGCGAGGAGCGCCAGTCCGATGCCGAGGTAGATCAGTCCTCCGGGGACCCACATCGTCACTCCGGCGAGTTGCTGGTCGACGAGGGGAGTCAAGCCCCACGCCTGCGTCGTCTCGGCGTAGGTGTCGTACTCGCTCGCGGGGTCGAGCATCAGGTCCATCTCCCCGCCCACCCGCTCCGCGACCGCCCGGCAGATCTCGATGTCCTTCCGGGGGTCGCCGAAACCGTGTATCTTGAACCCAGGATAGCCCTCGTCGAGGCACTGCTCGGCGAAGTCGGCGTAGGCGGGGCGCAGGTTGTGATCAGTCGGGACGAGATCCGCCTTCGCGATCCTGACCGTCGCCTCAGAGCCACCCTTTGACTGCGGATCGGCCGGCACGCAGGTCGCGACCGTCAGCCCGTAATGGCGTGAGACCGACACGATCTGGGGGTTTCGCACCGCGATCCCGCACACGTGGTCGACCGACACGGTCCGCTCGTTGTCGGTCAATGCGTAGGTCGGCGCGCCGCCAAAGCGCCGCAGCGTGCGGTCAAGGCCCATCACCACGCTCGCGATCGTGCGGTCCCACAGCGGCAAGACGACCCGGAAGCGCGACCACGAAAGCCAGGCGCAGAAGAGGACCGTCTGACGGCCCGCCACCACCGGCCCGTCGCCATAGTCCCATTGCATCCAGAGCCCGGG
>JAHWKL010000029.1 GCA_019347915.1 Actinomycetota bacterium | reverse complement strand
TCTCCTTGGCGACGGAGACGCCGTCCTTGGTGATGGTCGGCACTCCCCACTTCCGGTCGAGCACCACGTTGCGGCCCTTGGGGCCGAGGGTGACCCGCACCGCCTCCGCGAGCTGGTTCATCCCGCTCTCCAGGCCGCGACGAGCCTCGGTGCTGAAGGCGATCATCTTCGGCATCCAGCGAAGTTTGCCATGTCTCGGTTCGAAACGAGCGGGTGGTCTGAGACGAGCATGACCAGGCGATCTCGCCTCCCCTGCTTTGAGAAGCCGCGGCGACGAGTGGCCCTCAGACTGACCATCGTGGTGGTGCTGCACAGCAAAACGACATCGACCGCGCCGGCTTCCGTGACCCGAGGCCCGCAAGCTTCGCCGGCGTCGTTCTCGCTCGGTAATGCGCTCACCGATCGACGAGCCGAGGCGTCGATGGAGACCGACGGGCTGCCCGGGAACGGCACCGGGAGGGCGCCCGATAAGGATCGTCGGCCTGGGGCCGCGCGGGACGCGCCGCCCATCCGGGAACTGGCGGTACCGGATGGCGACTTGACGGAGGCTCCTGCTCCGGGACCTCCCGGCTGAGCGCACGAGAGCGGCACGGATTCGGCGCCCGGTAAAGATGGCCCTGCCGACGACAGCGACATCCCCTTCAGCCCATCCCACAACTGGCGGTAGCGGCTGCTGTTGACTGGGCCGGCGGCACCAGACCACCGTTTGGCGACATCCGAGACCGTCCCGAATCGCCGAGGCAGCTCCGGCGGCGAGACTGCCCCCGAACGCCGGGTTGGGGCGCACATATCGGCGGGGCGACGGGCTACAGCCGGCCGCACAGAACCGGCGATCGGGGACTTCGACGGCCGCAACGTGAGCCGCACCGACGTGCCGATCACGCGGGGTTCGAGCGGCGACGGCCGATGGGTCGCCGTCGCGGCCGTGGAGCACCGATCGCTTCTTCGCGCTGGCCCTCCGACGCCCGGCGACTCGGCATTCTGGGCGGGTGATCGATGGGGTGTCCGAGAGCTTGCGCACGGCGGCGGAGGACCTAACGTCACTACTAGCCGTGCCACTTCCGTGCCATAACGGCGTGAAACAGGGGGGCACGCGACGGTACGTGCTGGAATCGCTTATGCCGCCTGACCAGGTCTTTTGCGCTTCTGTGTTGCTGCGTTCGACTCTCCGGGCTGCCTTCTAAGCAGCGGGTCGCAGGTTCGAGTCCTGCCGGGGGCGCCGGCGAAGGCGCAGGTCGGAACCACTTCTCGGAACGCGGTCGGTTGCCGTTCGAGACCGCCGAAGCCCGTTCGATCCAGCGGGCGCGCGGGGAGATCGTGTGCGGATGATCGCGGGATGTTCGGCCATCGGGATGCGGGTCCGGACCTCGTTGGCCCGAAGAAGACGAGAGCAGGGAAGTCGGCAGGAACCGTGTCCGCCGGAGGAGGGCGGAGAGCTCAGGTCGTGGGGACGTAGCGGGCCTGGGCTTCGGTGATCGCTCGCTCGGCCTCGGCCCGCCCCTGCCACTCGCTGGTGTCGGTGTCCTTGTCTGGCTCCAACTCCTTGTAGACGTCGAAGAAGTGGGCGATCTCATCGAGCACGTGGGACGGCAGGTCAGCGAGATCAGCGATCCCCGCCCATCTCGGATCGGTGGCGGGCACGGTGAGCACCTTGGCGTCGGGCCCCTTCTCATCGGACATCCAGAAGACGCCGATCGGCCGGGCGTTGATGTGGCACCCAGGGAAGGTCGGTTCCTCCAGCAACACCATGGCGTCAAGAGGATCGCTGTCCTCGCCCAACGTGCGTGGGAAGAAGCCGTAGTCAGTCGGGTAGACGGTGGCCGTGAACAGCATGCGGTCGAGCCAGACCTCGGCGGTGTCGTGGTCCACCTCGTACTTGTTCCGTGAACCTTTGGGGATTTCGATGACGACCTCGAGTTCCATGCTGTGCACGCTAGGGCGCCGGCTCTGTCCCTGCCTCTCTGAACCCCTCTTCCATGCGCCACTTGGAGTTGGCGCCACACGGTGTCAGAGATGCGGCGCTTCAGGGCGCGGAGAGCCTTCCTTCTTGGTCTTCACCTCCGGGACGGTGTGTCCGCTGCGACTGGGTAGCCGAGGAAGCGGCATTGAGCTGCCCCTTCCGCTTCTGCACGGAGGGCCCTTTGGGGGTTCCCCTAGGGCGATTTGGGGGCCGCCCAGGATGGTCGCAGCCGCACCGACGGCGCAGTGTTCATGGCATGCGCCGACGGAGGAGGTACGCCCTAGTGCTGTGGCTGCTTTGCCTCCTGTTCGCACTGCGCGTGCTTGGCCAGGGCATCCAGTTCTGGACGACCGTGCCATGGCTGCCCGGCTTCGACTCGTTCCAGGGAAGCGGAATGCCTTACTGGGCGTTGCTCTCAGCACAGGCGCTGATACTCGTCGTCTTCGCTCGCTCCTCGTGGCGAGTGCAGCGAGGCATGTTGGAACCACGACGGGAACGAGGCGGCGTGCTCCTTTGGCTCGGTACCATTTACCCTTGCGGGCTCGCTCGGACGGATCGCCGTCGGACTGGTGCCGGGGACATCGGGCTGGTTCAGGGCGTGGATCCCCGGAGCGTTCCACGTCGTGCTCGCATGCTATGTCGTGACGCTCGGGGTTCATCACATGCGTCTTTCCGAGCCCGCCGTCCTGCCGCCTCCCGATCTGCCCAGTCGCCGTCGTGGCACAACAGCTCCAAGCGTCGCCCACGGAGAAGGGAGGATCGGCCCCATGGCCAACAGCGGCCGGCGTGCGCAGCATGGGTGAGCTGCGGGGTTTGGTAGAGGCGGCGTTCATCGAGCACGTCGATGAGTTCACGACCTGCGCTCGGTTCCGTCGCCTCGAGTCCGGCGAAGCCTCGTCGAAGGACTACGAGCGGTTCGTCGCGAACCTTGTCCGCACCCACTCCCGGTCTCCGCAGCTGGTCGCGTTCCTGTACTCCATCGCGCCGCCCGACGCCGCCGAGGACTTCCTGCACAACCTGCTGGAGGAGCTGGGGGTCGAGGAAGAGTCGGGCGAGGCGCACCCGGCGATGCTGCAGGACCTCGCAGCAGCCGCGGGCCTGTCGCCGGTGCTACCGGTCCTCGACCGTCTGGCGGCGGAAGATCTCCGCGACATCGTTTCGGCGCCGCTCATGTACGGAACGTTGAAGGAGATCGGGCTCGCAGCGTTGTGCGAGATCGTTGCGTTCGAGTTCATGCTCTCCCGGTGTGCTAGCCGCATTGAGCGTGCGTTGGCGGTGCACCAAGGACTGCCGCCCGACGCGCTCCGGTGGTTCCGTCACCACTCCGAGGTCGACATCGCCCACGCCGAGCAGGGCCTCCAGCACATCGATACCTACGTGCGGTACTACGGGCTCACGCAGGACGAGGGCCGGGGCATCGTCGAGCTCACGCTCCGGGAGAACGTGTTCGTGACCCGCTATCTCGATCAGGCTTCGCCGCTCCCCCCAGGGTGTCCCAAGCAGTGAGGATCACCGCCGGAACCGTCTACGCCCTCGACATCCCCTTCGTGGAGGCGTTCCGTCACTCCGCTCATGCCCGTCGCGCATGCGACTCGGTAATCCTGCGTGTCGTCGACGAGAACGGCTTTGTTGGCTTCGGGGAGGGGGCGCCGCGCCCGTACGTGACTGGCGAGACGCCGCAATCGGTGGTCGAGCACCTCGTCACGGAGTTGTGGCCGAGGCTGGTAGCGGCCGATCTCCCGGACCCGGTGGCCGAGGGCCTCGCTGCCCTCGACGAGGTGATCCCCGAAACCGCGCTGAGGGGCGTGATAGCGCCGAACGCGGCACGGTGCGCGCTCGAGCTGGCGCTGGTCGACTGCGGTCTTCGCTCGCGTGGCACCTCGCTCGGCGCCTTGGTGCCCCCACGGCGGCAGTCCATCTCCTACAGCGGAGTGATCTCGGCCGCCGAGCCCGAGCTGGCGGCTCGCCGGGCGCGCCAAATGAAGCTCATCGGACTGGAGGACGTCAAGGTCAAAGTCGGCATCGGCCAGGACTTGGAGCGGGTGCGGGCGGTACGAGAGGCGGTGGGCCCCGAGGTGTCGTTGCGACTCGACGCCAACGGCGCTTGGAACCTCGATGAGGCCCTCGCCTTCGCCGACGCGGTGGTCGTATTCGGAATTGCCGCCCTGGAGCAGCCGCTGCCGCGCCACGCCGTCGGCGACCTCTCGGTGCTGAGAAAGGCCAGTGGGATCCCCCTTGTGGCCGACGAGTCGCTCGTCACCCTCGAGGACGCCGAGCGACTTCTCGACGCCGACGCGGTCGACGTCTTCAATGTCCGGATCTCCAAGTGCGGCGGCGTGCACCGGTCCACCCGGATCGCCTGCCTCGCCGACGAGGCGGGCGTCGCCGTGCAACTCGGCAGCCAGGTTGGCGAGACGGCGGTCCTCTCCTCGGCGGGTCGCCACGTCGCGGCTTGGACGCCTCGCCTGTCGTGCGCCGAGGGCTCGTACGGCGCCCTGCTCCTCGCCGAGGACGTGAGCGTGGACCCGGTGCATTTCGGGCACCGAGGCCGGGCCCCGCTGCTCATGGGCCCAGGGTTGGGCACAGAGGTCGTCGAGGAGAGACTGCGACGCTACGCGGGACAGGTGGTCGAGTTGGGGGCGCGGAGGTGAAGAGGTGACCTCGCTCCTTCGGCCAAGCCTGCTGGCGCGGGAGTTCGCCCACAACCGACGCTTCGAGCGAGCGACGGCCGACCCCCAGGCGAGCCAGGCCGAAGTGCTGCTGTCGCTGACGAAGCGCAACCGGGCGACTGCCTTCGGCCGCGAACACAGATTCGAGGCGGTCCGGACGCCCGAGGACTTCGCCCGTCAGGTCCCGGTGAGGGATTACGAGGCATTCCGCCCCTACGTCGAGCGGATTCTCGAGGCTGAGCCCGGCGTGCTCACGGCCGACCGGGTCACCACGTTCGCCACGACGAGTGGGACCACCGCCGAGCCGAAGTTCGTCCCGGTGACGGATCGTTGGCGCGAGGAGATGGCCTCGCTCACGCGGCTGTGGATGTATCGCACGCTCAGGGCGCATCCGCGGTACCTGGACCGCAAAATGCTGCTCGTCGTCGGCCCGGCCGTCGAGGGGCACACTTCTGCTGGCATCCCCTTCGGTTCGCTCTCGGGGATGACACATCAACGTATCCCCATGCTTGTCCGGCGCAGCTACGCGGTCCCCTACGCGGTGGCTCTGGTCGAGGACTCCGACTTGCGTCACCTCCTCACCATGAGGCTGGCGCTGGCCCATTCGGTGTCGGCGGTGGGAACTCCCAACCCCACGTCGCTGATGCGCCTCGCCGAGACGGCAGTGGCGCGTAGCGAGCAGATCGTGCGTGCCATCCACGACGGAACGATCGGCGTGCCGGATGAGGCACTCGACAAGTGCGACAGCGGCGTCGTCGACCGGCTCCGGGGGAGCCTCATGCCTGCTCCGGCGAGGGCCCGCTTCCTCGAGCGGGTGGTCGCCAAGCACGGCGCACTCGTCCCTGGCGCCTGCTGGCCGGAGCTCGAGGTGGTCGGCTGCTGGCTGGGCGGTGCCGCGGGGCTTCACGCCGAGCGGCTGCGGACGTACTTCGGCGAGAGGACCGCACTCAGGGACCTCGGCCTGCTCGCCAGCGAGGGCCGGATGACGATCCCGGTCGAGGACTCCACGCCCGCCGGCCCACTCGCCGTCCACGCCAACTTCTACGAGTTCATACACCACGACGACATCGGCAACGTGTCTCCGCCGGTCCTCGGAGCGCACGAGCTTGAACTCGGACGCCGCTATTACATACTCCTCACCACGGGGAATGGGCTCTACCGCTACGACATCAACGATGTAGTGGAAGTGGTCGGTTTCCACCGGGCCACGCCGAAGCTCGCCTTCGTCCGGAAAGGACGGGAGATGGCGAGCATCACCGGAGAAAAGCTCCATGTGAACCAGGTGCGCACGGCCGTCGGCCAAGCAGGCCGTGAGACACGACTCCCAGTGGTCGAGTTCCGACTCATCGCGGACGAGCGAGCTCTCCGCCACGACCTCCTCGTGGAGTTCGAGGGCTCCGTCCCCGACCGGTCCTCGCTCGTCGCCTTCCTCGAGTGCTTCGAGAACAAACTCCAGGCGCAGAACCGCGAGTACCGGTCGAAGCGCGGCTCACGTCGCCTCGCCGCACCTCGACTTTTCGCCATGCGAGGTGGATGGTCGGAGGAAATCTGCCGGTCCGAGTTCCGCCGAGGCCGGCGAGAGTCCCAACACAAGTGGAAGGCGATCGGCCTCCCGTGGGATCTGGGGAGCCGCGAGGCGGTCGTGAGCTGCGTGACGCTCGATGCCGGCAACGCGGCGACAGCACCACTCGCTGCCCGCAAGAAGTCGGCTGGCATGTGAGGGTCACGCCATACCGTGACGATCGAGCTCGCTCCTCAATTGGGTGGTAACGCCATCAGGCCAGTCGTCGATTGGCGGACGGCCGACAGACGCTTCCCGCGTCTGCGGCCGAGAAGAGTCGAACCCCGGGTGATGGCTTGTTCTCTGGGCCCACGCGTAGCCTTCGTCCCGTGGAGCGCTCTGTCCTGCAGGGCCTCGCTGCCTTCCGGTGGGCGGCGTGGTTGTGGATGACCACCGTACTGCTCGTGGCCCGGCGGGACCTGGCGCGTCCCTCGCTGGCGGTGGGGCTGGTGGCGTTGGCCCTGGCTGTGACCGTGGCCGACACGTTCCTTCTCCGCTACGACTACCGGGCTCTGCTGCGCCCCGGGCCCTTGGCGCTGGAGCTTGCCATCGGGGCATCGTTGATCCTCGTCGATGGGTGGGCCTACGCGCCGGGGCACGCCTTTTCCACGTCCGAGTCGCTCGGCTCGGTATGGCCTCTTGCCGGTGTCCTGGCGGCGGGACTCGCCGCCGGCCCGGTGATGGCGGCACTGGCGGGCGTCAGCCTGGGCCTGCTCCGGGTCGGGGCGGCAATGGCCAACGCGGCCGCCATCGACACCGGGGCCCGCGTGCTGTCGCTCACCAGCACCGTCGTGTTCTACGCCATGGGCGGGGCGGTGGCGGGCTACCTGGCCCGGCTCCTTCGCCGCGCTGAGAGGGAGATCTCGGCCTCCCGGGCTCGGGAGGAGGTGGCCCGGACCCTGCACGACGGCGTGCTCCAGACCTTGGCTGTGGTCGAGCGGCGCGCCGACGACCCTGCCCTGGCGCGGCTGGTCCGGGAGCAGGAACGGGAGCTGCGGGAGTACCTGTTCGGCGGAACCGACGACCGCACCGCCGGGGGAGGAGACCTCGGATCCGCCCTGCGGGCTGCTGCCGCCCGTTATGAGGAGTCCTTCGGGGGGCGCGTCCAGGTCTTGGTGGCCGACGACCTCCCCCCGCTCGCTGGCCGCTCGGTCGCCGCCCTCACGGGCGCCGCTGGCGAGGCGCTCGTCAACGCGGGCAGGCATGGCGGGGCCGGCAAGGTCACCGTCTACGTCGAGCCTGACGAGGCGGGGGGTGTGTTCTGCTCGGTGAAGGACGATGGCGTCGGCTTCGACCCCGCCATCGTCGCCGAGGGCGTCGGGCTCAGCCGAAGCATCCGGGGACGGGTCGAGGAGGCCGGAGGACGGGTCGAGGTACGGGCTTCACTCGGGGAGGGAGCGGAGGTGGTCCTGTGGCTGCCGTAACCGTCGTGCTGGCCGACGACCATCCCATCTGGCGCGACGGGGTGCGGGTCGATCTCGGTCCTGACTTCCGGGTGGTGGCCGAGGCGGGCAACGCCGACGAGGCCGTGGCCGCCATCCGGTCGCACCGGCCTGACCTGGTGGTGTGCGACCTGTCCATGCCGGGAGGGGGCGGCATCAAGGTCGCCCGCACCTGTGGGGCCGAGACCCGCATCGTCATGCTCACCGTGTCGGAGGCCGAGCGCGACCTCCTCGACGCCGTGGCCGCGGGAGCCATCGGCTACCTCGTGAAGTCCACCCCCGGTCCTGAGCTGCGGTCCGCCCTGCTTCGGGCCGCAGGGGGAGAACCGGTTTTCTCCAGCACGCTGGCAGCCCTCCTGCTAGGGGAGTTCCGCCGCTTGTCGAAGGCCTCGGGCGGCCAGCCGCTGTCGCCGCGGGAGCGGGAGGTACTCCAGCTGGTGGCCCGAGGTCACAGCTACAGGTCCATCGGGGAGCGTCTGTTCATCGCCGAGAAGACAGTGGAGAACCACGTTCGCAATATCCTGGCCAAGCTCCACCTCAGCCGTCGCCAGGAGCTGGTGCGTTACGCCTTGGAGCACGGCATCGAGTAGGGGCGGCGACCACCCCTTTGACTGCCCCAGCGACTCGACGTGGATCCCAGCGATCCACGCTTCGGCTGGTGTGCTGGCGGAACAGCGCCGCCACCAGTCCCCGGGTCTACCTGGTTACGCCGTCGGGGCCGCGCCAAGTGACGGCGCCGTGCAGTAGAGCCACCGGTGAACGCCGTGGTGGGCAGCCAGATGGCGCGCCTCCAGCATGTGGCGGAGCATTTCTTCGAAGCGGTCGATGGCGGTCGCTCGCGGTTACCTGGAGCGGGTTGGGGAGGCGTGGCCGTTGTCAAATGGCTGGCGAGCGAGAGTGAATGACGGGCAGAGGGGCATCAGGAGAACGCCGAGTACCTGAGCCAGTTCTTCGCCGAGGGGGATACGGTGCTCGACCTGGGCTGCGGGATCGGGCGGGTGGCCCGTTACGTGGCTCCCCGTTGCGAGCTGCTGTGGGCAGTGGACGCCTCCGAACAGATGCTGACCATGGCCCGCCGGCGCCTTGGCGACCTGCCCAACGTGCGGTACGAGCGGTGCCTTGACAACGCGGTCCCGGTCGTGCCCGACGCATCGGTGGACCTGGCCTACTCGGTGCTCGTGCTGCAGCACCTGGAGCGGGAGGACGCCTTCCAGCTCCTGCGGGATCTCCGGCGCATGGTGCGCCCCGGAGGGGTGGCCTGGCTCACGTTCCCCAACCTTCTGTCGGACGAGTACCTGTCCGCCTTCCTCGCCTACGTCGATCAGGGACAGATGGCCAACCGCTGCCGGGCCAGGTTCTACACGCCCCAGGAGGTGGAGCGGCTGCTGCCCGCCGCCGGCTTCGAGGTGGAGGAGCTGGACGCCGGCGTGGAGATCAAGGTGGTGGCCCGCTGACGGGGCGGCCCGGCTCGCCGCTGCCTTCAGTGGCGTTCAGGACGGGTCCGTCCACCCTGGCTGACACGACGTGGCGGTGAGGCAGGCGTGGCTCGGCGTACTGCGCTTCCTTGATGGCCCCGGCCCGGTCGCCGGCCGGGGCCGTCACGCAGTTGTTCTCGCCGGCGCCTCACCGGGCACAACAGCGGGCATGCCCGAGCTCGACGCCCCCACCGGCGAGGACACGGCCGACGACGATCTGCCGTGCCTTCGCCGGCTGGACGAGCTGGTCCGGCTGGTGCGGGCCCGGCCCGGGCTGTTCGTGCGGTACTCGAAGGGCCCCGACGACGATCGTCGGCAGACGAGCCTGGACTACGAGTCGGGCCTGGAGCTGCCCGGCCTGTCGACGAACCCTCTCGACCCGGAGGAGTGGTGGAGCCGCCCCCTCGAGGACTGGCTGAGCCGCCGGCTGTGCCAGTACGCCCACCTCGCCGACCAGGAGGGGAACGACCGCCAGGCGTGGGTGCTGGAGGGCACGGTCGTGGGCCACGGCCCCGACAACGAGCCCTTGGTGGAGCTGGACCGACCGGTGGCCCTCATCAGCAACGACGTCGTGGCCGAGGCCAAGCGGCTCTACGAGCAGCGCTTCGACGTGGGGAGCGACTCCGGCGACTGAGCGCCGGCCGGCGCTGCGTCAGTCGTAGTCGCTGGCCCAGTCCTGTTCGTCGACGTCCCAGTTGGTGTCAGCCGGCGGGTAGCGCCGACGGATCGAGTCGTGGTCCGGGTGCCGCCGGCGGGGCTGCCGGCTCGGTGGTGGGGGGGCGGCCCATGGCCGATGCCGCACGGGCGACCGTCTCCACGGCCTGTGTCACACCGGACGCGAACCGCTCGGGGCGCACCAGTGGGGCGTCGTGGTCGCCGTCGACCGTCACCACCGGTGCGCCCAACGCCTCGGCCAGCGCCCACTGCTCCCGGGGCCGGACCAGGCGGTCGCGCTGGGTGATGACGCTGCAGCACGGCACGTCGATCGAGCCGAGGAAGGGGCGGGCGTCGAAGCGGGCCAGGTCCCGGCCCGCTTCGGCGATGTCCCGCGGGTAGCCCCGCTTCAACTCCCCTCCCACCCAGGCCCGCAGGTCGGCGACCTCCGGCGACCTGCCCACCGCGTAGTGGAGGTAGCGCTGCGCGAGGCCGTCGCCGGTGCCCAGCTGGAGGGCGAGCTCGAAGACCTCCAGAGAGCGCCACATCAGCCGCTGGCGCAGCGTGGCCCGCCACTGCGAGGCGGTACCACCCAGGACGGCGCCGGCGACCACCTCCCGGTGCCGCTGCCAGAGCAGGAGGGCCACGGCCCCTCCCATCGAGTAGCCCACCACGATCACCTGCCGGACGCCGAGCAGCTCCAGCAGGGCGGCGGCATCGTCGGCGCAGGCCTCCAGGGAGAACGGCTCCTCGGCTCTGATGCCCCGGCCATGGCCGCGGTGGTCGATGGCGATCACCGGGTGCCGCCCGGCCAACGCCCGGTAGACCGAGAACCAGGTGATGTCAGCGGAAACGGTCCACCCGTGCAGGAGCAGCACTGGGAGCGCGCCTGGCGGCCCCTCCTGTTCACGTAGGAACATCTCACCCCTGCCCGGCACCCACAGGACCCGTGCCGGCGGCAGGTCCGGCGGCGGGACCGAGGGCTCGGGACCCCGGCGGCTGCGCCGGAGCACGCTCAGCGCCGACTGCAGTCCCTGCCTCACCGCCTCAGCTCTTCCCCGGCGTGCGGCCCGGGAGGCCTTCGGCAGCTCCGGCGTTCATCGACGACGGCGCTGCCCCAGCCCGAACCACAGCGACGAGGCGACGAGCCACGAGCCGTTGAGGGCCACGCCCACGCCCCGGCGGCGGAGCGCCCAGCCGGCGATGATGGCGAGGACGCCGGCGTGATGGACCAGCAGCCAGCGCCAGCGACGCTCGCGCACGACGGCGGTGAAGCGGGCGATCACGGCGATCGACGCCGGATACCCCAGGGCGAACAGCACCGCCGGGAGGCTCGTCTTCACGAGCCGGGGACCTTCGCCGCCACCGTCGAGAGGCTACCGGAGCCTCGGTCCGCTCCGAGCGCCCGTCCGCTCGTGTCGTCGCAGGATGACCTGGGCGGCGAAGAGCTGCGGTGTAGGTTCGTCGTGGTGGGGGCGAGCGACGGGCTGTCGAGCCACAGCGTCTTCACCGTTGTGGCGCCGGTGCGCGCCGATGCGGTGAGCGGTCTGCGCAGCGTGCTCGCCGACATGGCGACCGACGTTGCCGGGAACCCGCATCTCCCCTTCGGTCGGCTCCCCACACTCCACTTCGCCAGCCTGGCGCTGTTCCCGGCGCAGGGATCATTCCCCGCGACGCTGGTCTTCGAGAGCAACGTCGACGGCACCATCGCCGACTACCTCGCCCAGGTGGCGGCGGTTGCCGGCGCCGGCGCCGACGCCATCTGGGGTGGTTGCCCCGGTTACCCGAGCGGAGCCACCGACGACCCCGGGCAGGTCCAGCGGTGGCTCCGGCACCACGTCGTCCTCCCCGGCGCCTACCACGTGGGAGCGACCGGCCGCACGCGGGGGCAGATCGTCGCCGAGGCGGAGCTGCGTGAGGCCCTCGAGATCGAGCTCGACGAGCGCCAGGACGCCGGTCGGCTCCCCGCCGACCCCGTCGCCATCCGCCGCGGGCTGCAGGACCGGGTCTGGTACGACCCGGCGCTGGCATGGGCGGTCGACCCCCTGCCCGTCCGCACAGGGCACGACCAGCTGCGCCACATCGGCCACGTCGCCGGCTCGGCCGACACCACCGTGCTCGTGCCCGCCGTTCCCGCGCTGGCCCTGCTGGCCGCCCTCACCCGCCGGCGCCCGCTGGCTGCCCTGGGGCTGGTGGCCTCCGGCGTGGCCTGGCTGTGGTGGGTGGAGGGCCGGGATCCCCCCGACGACTGCGCCGTCGATGCCGCCGCCCTCACTGCCATCGAGCGGTGCGAGGACCGCCCCGGGGCGGTGCAGAACCACCTGGCCAGCCTGACCTACGTCAAGCCCAGCGCCGGGCGGGTCACCCTCGTGCGGGCCGTGCTGTTCGTCATCAACCTCGCCGCCCGGGTGAAGTACACGAAGGGTGAGCTCGGTGGCATCCCCAGCATCCACTTCGCCCACTGGTCGCTGATCGACGGCGGGCGCCGCCTGCTGTTCGTGAGCAACTACGACGGCAGCTGGGAGAGCTACCTCGACGACTTCATCGAGAAGGCGGCGAGCGGGCTCAGTGCCGTGTGGAGCAATGCCGTCGACTTCCCCCCCTGCCGCTGGTTGGGGCTGCGGTCCGGAGGCGCCCGTCACGGACTGCCGTTCAAGCGCATGGCTCGCCGCAGCCAGACGCCCACGACGGTGCACTACAGCGCCTATCCGGGCCAGTCGCTGACAAATGTCCTGTCCAACACCGAGCTGCGCCGGGGCCTGTTCGCCGATCTCGACGACCACGAGCTCCAGCAGTGGCTCCTGAAGCTGTAGGAGCGTCGATGGCGCTCGAGCTCGACGACATCCAGGGGCTGGTCCTCGGCGCCTACCCGAAGCTGCCGTGGGCCCGCTACCTCATCCTGCGCATCGACGACCCCGGCGCCGCCCGGGCCTGGCTGGGCACCCTGGCCGGCGACGTCGCCACCGCCGAGACGTCGAGACCGCCGCGCGCCTGCAACGTGGCCGTCTCCTTCGCCGGGTTGGCGCGGCTGGGCCTTCCGCCGGACGCCCTGGCGACCTTCCCGTGGGCGCTGCGGCAGGGGATGGTGACCGAGTACCGGTCGCGCCTGCTCGGCGACCGTGGGCCCAGCGCCCCGCAGCACTGGTGCTGGGGCGCTCCGGGAGCCGAGGCCGACGTGCTGCTGGCGTCCTACGCCGCCACTGCCGGAGAGCTCCTCGACCGCTCGGCGCTCGACGGCTGCGGGGTCTCGGAGATGGCCACCGTCGACAGCCTGCTGCTGCCCTACAGCCTCGAGCACTTCGGTTTCACCGACGGCGTGTCGCAGCCGATCCTGGCTGGCACGCCCCGAGCGGCCCGCACGAGTGCGCACCGCTGGGAGGTCGTCGAGCAGGGAGAGTTCGTGCTCGGGTACCCCGACGAGTCGGGGCTGCGGGCAGAGGGGCCCACGGTGGGCGCCGACCGTTCGTCCCCACTTCTGCCCACGGTTCCGGGCGACGCCGGTCGGCGGGATCTCGGCCGCAACGGGAGCTACCTGGTGGTGCGCCAGCTGGCCCAGGACGTGGTCGGGTTCCGCCGCTACGTCGACGGCAACGAGCGGCTGGCCGCCGAGATGGTGGGGCGGTGGCCCAACGGGGCGCCGCTCGCCTTGGCGCCGGACCAGCCTGTCGAGGCGTTCTCCAGCGCCAACGACTTCGGCTACGAGCACGACAAGCACGGCCTGCGTTGCCCGCTGGGAGCCCACATCCGCCGGGCCAACCCCCGCAACTCGACGTCGAAGTCGGACGCCAAGGCCGAGGAGATCGCCCGCCGGTCGGCCAACCGTCACCGCATCCTGCGGCGAGGCCGCCCCTACGGTTCCACCGACCTCGACGTGGACGAGGAGCGGGGGCTGTTCTTCGTGGCCCTCAACGCCGATATCGAGCGGCAGTTCGAGTTCGTGCAGCACACCTGGCTGAACAACCCCACCTTCGCCGGCCTCTGCGGTGAGGTCGACCCCCTCACGGGCGACCAGCCGGACGGCGGCGGCACCTTCACTCAACCCGAGCTGCCGGTCCGGCGACGCCACCGGGGGCTACCGAACTTCGTCACCACCCGCGGCGGCGGCTACTTCTTTCTCCCGGGCCTTCGGGCCCTGAGATGGATCGGTTCCCTGTGACTGCGGCTGGAGCCTGACCGGCAGGGACCGTCGTGCCTCAGCGCCGCGCCGCACCCCGACGGTCCTGCTCTCGCAGGAGGCGCTTGCGCACCCGTATGGACGAGGGCGTGATCTCCACCAGCTCGTCGTCGGCGATGAGCTCGACGGCCGACTCGATGGTGAGCGGACGGGGCGGCGTCAGCTTGATGGCCTCGTCGGAGGCGTGGGTGCGGATGTTGGTCTTCTGCTTCTCACGGATCACGTTGACGGTCATGTCGCCGGGGCGGGCGCTCTCGCCCACGACCATGCCCTCGTAGACGGCCTCGCCGGGCCCGACGAAGAGCTCCCCCCGCTCCTGGAGCTTGTCGAGGGCGTAGCCGGTGGTCACTCCCGGGCGGTCGGCGATCATGGCGCCACCTCGGCGGGTGGGCAGATCGCCCATCCACGGCGCCCATCCCCGGTGGCGGGTGTGGAGCAGGGCCGTGCCCCGGGTGAGGACCACGAGCTGCGACCGGAAGCCGAGCAGTCCCCGGGCCGGCGCCTCGAAGGTCACCACTGTGCGGCCCGGGTCACCGGGGTGGAGCTCGAGCACCGTGCCCTTACGGGCGGCGAGTGTCTGGGGCACCGTCCCCACGTGCTCGTCGGGCAGGTCGACGACGCCCTCCTCGATGGGCTCGTGGCGCTTCCCGTCGATCTCCCGGGTGACGACCTCCGGCCGGCTCACCTCGAGCTCGTAGCCTTCCCGCCGCATGGACTCGATGAGCACCGCCAGCTGCAGCTCTCCCCGCCCCGCCACCTGCAGCACGTCGGGCGAGTCGGTCTCCTCCACCCGGATGGCGACGTTGCCGAGCACCTCCCGGGCCAGGCGGTCACGCAGGTGCCGGGACGTGAGATAGCGACCCTCCCGGCCGGCGAGCGGTGAGGTGTTGACGCCGAAGGTCATGCGCAGGATGGGCTCGTCGATGGTCAGGCGGGGAAGCGGGTCGGGGTCGGCGGGGTCGGCGATGGTGTCGCCGATCTCCACCTCGGGGAACCCGGCGAGGACGAAGACGTCGCCGGCGCCGAGGGCCTCGGTCGCCACCCGGTCCAGGCCCTCGACGGCGAGGAGCTGTGCCGGCTTGCGGGCGATTGACGTACCGTCGCCCTTCAGCAGGGCAACCGGTCGCTCGGCGCGCAAGGTGCCCCGCACGACCCGGCCCACGGCGAGGCGGCCGAGGTAGTCGGAGGCGTCCAGGTTGGTCACCAGCGCCTGGAGCGGGGCGGCCGGATCGCCCAGGGGTGCCGGCACCGTGCGCAGCACGGCGTCGAGCAGCGGCGCCAGGTCGGCGTCGGGGCCCGGCAGCTGGAGGCCCTCGACGGCGCGTCCCTCGCGGGCGATGGTGGAGATGACCGGGAAGTCGATGTGGTGCTCGGGCACCTCGAGGTCGAAGAAGAGCTGGTAGATCTCGTCGAGGACCTCGGAAGGCCGGGCGTCGTCACGGTCGACCTTGTTGAGCACGACCACGGCGGGCAGGCCGGCGGCGATGGCCTTGGACAGCACGTAGCGGGTCTGGGGCAGCGGGCCCTCGGCGGCGTCGACGAGCAGCAGGATGCCGTCGACCATGGCCAGGGCCCGTTCCACCTCGCCCCCGAAGTCGGCGTGCCCCGGGGTGTCGACGAGGTTGATCTTGGTGTCCCGCCAGTGCACCGACGCCGACTTGGCGAGGATGGTGATGCCCCGTTCCCGTTCCTGGTCGTTGGAGTCGAGCACCCGCTCGACCAACGCCTGGTGGGCTCCGAACACGCCGGTCTGGCGGAGGATGGTGTCGACCAGGGTCGTTTTGCCGTGGTCGACGTGGGCCACGAGGGCGACGTTGCGGATGGACGTGGTGGTAACCGAGGTGGTCGTCATGGGAACGAGCCACCCTACCGGCGCCTCGGCAGATCCCCCCTTGGCCGCCGACCTCCCGGTGCTGGAGCCGTTGGCGGGGCCGAACCATTCCCTCGGTCCCGGCGGGGGGAGCGGGGGTTGGCGCCGGCCATGACCACCAGGCCACGGCCGGCGCCAGCCGTGCTACGGGCGACCGCCGCCTCGGGCACCACCGGCACCCCTGCCCTGGCCCTTGCCGATGGTGCTCTTGCCGATGGTGCCCTTGCCGAGCAGCTTGAACACGTCGAGCCCGCCGTTGCGGTCGGAGCCGTAGATGAACGGGCGCTGAGGCACCTTGTACACGCCCCAGTAGTCGTGGGGAGCCCCGCCGTTGGCGTCCCGGAAGGCGGCCGAGTCGTCGAAGAACCGGGCCACCTCCACCGGGGCGTACGGATCGGTCACGTCCAGCACGACCATGCCGTCGGAGTACCACGAGATGTAGGCGAGGGTCCGGTTGCCCTGGCGCTCGACGATCACGTTGTGCACGGAGTAGGTCCCGGCGGGGTCGCACCCGGGGATGGGCGTGGCCGCGGCGGCGCACTCGGTGTAGAAGGTGGAAGCCAGCACAGGGTTCGCCGGGTCGGAGTAATCCCAGATCCGCACGCCAGCCCACGGTGTCGACTCGGTCTCGTTGTTGGCGATCACCACCGCCGCCGCTCCCAGCTCGGCGGCGTTGAGGTTCTTCTCCCGGAAGACGCACTCGCCCCGGCGCACCACGGCGACGTCGCCCGGGTCGACGGCGCCGGCGTTGAGCACCGGGTCGCCGTCACACAGCCGGCCCACGAACACCAGCTCCCCGGTGATGCCCGCTTCGGGCAGCGCCGGCTGGTCGCCCAGCAGCTCGATGGCGGGGTAGGTGGTGCCGGCCAGCGGGCCGCTCTCCACGACCACCTGGTCGCCGGTGACCGTGCCGACGTTGCCAGTCGGGTTGGCCTCGAAGTCGTCTCCGGCAACCGTGGACACGGCGGTCCCCGGCAGGGGCGCGTCGGGGTCGTCGTCGCCGAAGGTGAGGTTGTCCGGTGGGAGCCGCACCTCCCAGGCGTCGAAGTCCTCCTCGGTCTCCACCACGATGCGGCCGTC
Organism: Actinomycetota bacterium; assembly: GCA_019347915.1. GTDB lineage: Bacteria > Actinomycetota > Acidimicrobiia > Acidimicrobiales > CADCSY01 > JAHWJR01. The sequence continues at coordinate 6,013 of JAHWKL010000029.1, read as the reverse complement.
CTCGCTGGGCCAGGCGGCGTGGCTGTTGACCTCGCCGTCGAGCGAGCCCGCCTCGACGTCGAGGGCCACCGAGACCACCTGTGGGTTGGCCACGTCGGCGAGGCCCAGCAGCACCAGGCCGGCGTCCCAGTTGCTCAGATAGGCCAAGGTGCCGTCGGCGGTGACGGTGATGTCGTGCAGGAACCGGTTGGCGGAGCTGCCGTAGCCGGCGAGGAGCCCGTAGTCGGGATTGAGCACGGCGTCGATGATGACGTCGACGTCGTCGGTGCTCTGGACGTCGGGGATGCCCGAGAGCCGCTCGGCGCCCCACGAGCCGGCGAAGGTGGGGGCGCTCGGGTCGGTGATGTCGAAGACCTGGAAGTTGTCGAACCAGCTGTCGACCACGGCGGCCACGTAGTCGCGCTCGCCCTGGCTGAACAGGAACAGGTTGTGCACGCCGACGTCGTCGGTCCCGAACAGCGCCCGGACGGTCTCGTTGACGTCGCCCACCCGTACCGACGCCAGGTGGACGGGGGCTCGGGGGTCGGAGACGTCGTAGATCTCGAACCCGCCGGGTCCGCCGTCGCATGCCTCGTTGGAGTGGACGAGGATGGTCCCCCCGTTGAGGTCGGCCACCTTGACGTCGTTCACCCGGCTGCCCTCCACCGACGGCAGGTTGCCGAGGTAGCGCGGCCGGTTGGGGTTGCGGACCTCGAAGATGGGCACCCCGGGGGCGGCCACGTCGTCGATCAGGTCGACCTGGGCCACTCCGGGCTCGAAGCCCTCGCCCGTGCCGCAGGGGGCGTTGAACGTGCCCAGGTAGGCGTAGCCGTCGTGGACCCACACGTCGGTGGTGGCGTTCTCGACGAGCCGCTCGCCCTCGCCCACCAGTGCCAGGTTCTTGATCCTCTTGCCGGTGGGGCCGGCGCTGACCACCGTCTCGCTGACCCGGTCACGCGCCTCCAGGGAGGCAGCAGGGTCGCGCTCGGCCAGGTCGTGCTGGTGGGCGGGGTCGTCGTCGTGGGCGGGGTCCCCGGTGAGCTCGGGGTGGGCCGAGGCTGGCGGCGCCAGCGCCAGCAGTGAGACCAGCAGGGCCACGACGAGCTGGGGCAGGCCGAAACGGCGAAGTGGCGTGGTCATGTTGCTCCTCCTCGAGTATCGAGCTGGAGGCCCCGGCCCGAGCAGCGGGCGGGGCGGGTGCGATGGCTACCGTGGCCGGCGTGTAGTCGAGCACGCGGCTGCCTGCCTGTAAAGGGCCCTGGAGGCGCCCCACGCCGCCGCCGCCGCCGAGCGGCCCCCGGCGCCGTCGACGTCCGGATGGTCGCCCACCCGTCTCGTTGCTTACGCTTGCTCCTCCATGGAGCGCCGCACCAAGATCGTCGCCACCGTCGGACCGGCGTGCGAGGACGAGGAGACCCTGCGGGGGATGGTCATCGCCGGCATGGACTTCGCCCGCCTGTCGCTGGCCCACGCCAACCTGGACGAGACGCTGGAACGCCTGCGAAAGATCCGGGCGGCGGCGGAACGCGAGGGTGTGGTGGTGGGCGTGCTCGCCGACCTGCCCGGGCCCAAGGTGCGGGCGGCGCCGTTCCCGGGCGACGGCGTGCATCTGGACGAGGGGACGGTGATCGACCTGGTCGCCGCCGGGCCGGCCGACGCCAGCGATGAGCAGCGAATCGCTGTGGACGACGCCTCGGTGCTGGTCGAGCTGCGGGCCGACGACCGGGTGGCGCTGGGCGACGGCGCCATCGAGCTGTTGGTCCGTGAGGTCGATGGTGACCGCGCCCGGGTCGAGGTGGTGTCCCCCGGATGGGCACAGGGCCGCCCCGGGGTGGTCCTGCCGGCGGCCCGGCAGACGACCGCCTCGCCGACCTCGGAGGACCTGCGACTCCTCCGTGCCCTGTGCGCGGCCGAGGTGGACGCGGTCGCCATCTCCTTCGTCCGCTCGGCCGCCGACGTCGACCGCGCCCGCCAGATGGTGGGACGCGAGGGCCCGATGCTCATCGCCAAGATCGAGACGCAAGAGGCGGTCGACGTCCTCGACGACATCATCGCCACCGCCGACGGCGTCATGGTGGCCCGGGGCGACCTCGGCATCCGCTGCACCCTCGAGGACGTGCCCCACTACCAGAAGCGGATCATCCGTACGGGCGTGGCCTACGGGCGCCCGGTGATCACCGCCACGCAGATGCTCGAGTCGATGGTCCGGGCGCCGGCGCCGACCCGGGCCGAGGTGAGCGATGTGGCCAACGCCGTGTTCGACGGCACGAGCGCGCTGATGCTCTCGGGCGAGACGGCGGTGGGCCACGACCCCGTGGGCGCCGTGGCCACCATGGCCCGCATCGCCCGGCGGGCCGAAGAGGAGTTCGACTACCTCGGGTGGGGGCGGGCCCTCGGTCGCCAGCAGGCGGTGGAGGCCCAGGGCGCGCCGGCGCAGGTGCGCATCACCGCCGCCGTCTCGGCCGCCGCCTGGCGGGCGGCGAACGACGCCGACGTGGCCGCCATCATCGCCTGTACCAACAGCGGTGACACGGCCCGCGCCATCTCCCGGTTCCGCCCGACCGTCCCGGTGCTGGGCGCCACCCCCTCGTTGCGCACGTTCCGCCAGCTGGCCCTGGCGTGGGGGGTGACCCCCGTCCTCACCGACCGGCACGGCACCACCGACGACATCGTCTGGTTCGCGGTGCAGGGCGCCGCCCGCCGCGGCGTCGTCAAGGCGGGCGACCTGGTGGCCGTCCTCGTCGGCGCCCCGACCGACCCCGACCCGGCGACCGACACGCTGCGGTTGGTGCGGGTGTCGTGATCGGCGCGGGAGCGGCGGCTCAGCGAGCCGGCGCTCCCGCCGGCTCCGACGCCCGTGGCACGAGCTCGACCCTCACCCCCGGAGCTGCCGCGTCCAGGGCGGGGGCCGGCCCGGTGGCGAGGTGGACCACCGCTGCTCCCGTGCCGGCGTGGTGGCTCAAGGTCCGTCCCAGCACCGCCGCGTCATCGCCGGCGCCGCTTCCGGCGCCCGCCGGGAGGCGGACGGCGGCCACCGGGGCCAGGTCGAGCACCGTTGCCGGTACGCCGGGCTCGTAGACGACCACGTCGGCCTCGGCCAGCACCTCGACGGCACGCTGGGTCAGCGGGCGGTCGTTGCCGGCGCCGGCGACCAGGCTGATCCGGCCCGGCCGTAGCGGCGACGGACCTCCGAACCCGGCCACGAGCCGGCGGGCCAGCTCCTCGAGCACGCCCGGGCCCCGGCCGGCGGCGATGGCCTCCATCGCCGGCTCGAAGAAGCGCTGCTTCCAGGCGTAGTAGTCGTAGCGGTACCGGCCCTGCCGACGCAGCCGGGCCCTGGCCGACGCCGCCTGGGCCACCATCTCGCCCATCTCGGCGGGCAGCGCCGCCGACAGGTGCTCTCGGAGGAACCGGGCGGCGGCGGGGCTCTGGCCGTCGGTGGTCACGGCCACCGTGGCCGGGCCTCGGCGCACCACGGCGGGCACGGTCACGTCGCAACGCCGGGGGTCGTCGACGGCGTTGACCAGGGCACCGGCCCGGCGGGCGTAGCGGCAGACCCAGGCATCGGTGCGCTCGGTGCCGGTCGCCACCACGACCAGTGCCGCCCGGCGCAGGTCGCGCCGGCGCACCCGCCGGGCGACCCACGTGACCGCTCCGGCGGAGGCGAGCTCCTCCAGGCGGGCCACCACCTCAGGCGCCACCACCACGACGTCTGCCCCCGTGCCCAGCAGCCCGGTCACCTTGGCCTCGGCGGCGGGACCGCCGCCGACCACGACCACGCGCCGGCCGGCCAGGCGCCACGACACCACGTAGCCCCGGTGCGGCTCCGCCTCGGTGGACGCCGCCTGGCTCAGCGTGCGGCCCGTGCTCGCCGGTTCCACGTCTCGTTGCCGAGCTCGGCTCTCAGGTGCTCGACGCCCAGGCGGTGGCAGAAGTCGCCGAAGCGCTCGTTTTGGCGGCGATGCTCGCGATAGTGGACCAGCACCGGCCGCAGGACGTTGACCAGCTCGTCGCGGGGCACGTTCTCGGCGAAGATGGTGTTCAGGCGGATCCCCACCGGCTCACCACCCAGGTGGACGTCGTAGTTGACCTTGCCCCTGCCCACCAGCCCGATCTCGGCGGTATACGGACGGGCGCAGCCGTTGGGACAGCCGGTCATCCGCACGTGGGTGTCCAGATCGCTCAGCCCCAGGGTGTCGAGCTCGGCGGTCAGCTCGTCGAGCACCCCGGGCAGCGCCCGCTCCGACTCGGTCAGCGCCAGCCCGCAGGTCGGCAGGGCCACGCAGGAGAAGGAGTTGCGCTTCACCGGCACCCACTGCGCGGGGGGGACCACCCCGTGGTCGGCCAGCAGGGCCTCGACACCGTCCCGGTCGCTCTCGGCCACATCAGTCAGGATCAGGTCCTCCCGGGGCGTGAAGCGCACGGCCAATCCGAAGCGTTCCACCGTGGCCCGCACGCCGGCACGCACGCGCTCGTCCCCCCGGTCAGCGATACGGCCGTTCTCGACCTTCACCCCGTAGAACCACCGGCCGTCGCCCTGGGGATGCCAGCCCAGGTGGTCGTCAGCGGCGTCGAGCACGAACGGCTGGGGCTCGGGCAGGGCTCGCCCCAGGCGGGCCTCGACCTCGGTCTTGAACCGGGGGAGCCCCCAATCGTGCACCAGGTACTTCATCCGGGCGTGCTCGCGGTTGGCGCGGTCGCCGTTGTCCCGCTGCGTCGCCACGATGGCCTCGAGCACGCCCATCAGGTCTGCGGGCGCCACCGTGGTCAGCGGGTCGGCGAGGCGGGGGAAGGTCTCCGGCTTGTTGTGGCTCTTGCCCATGCCGCCGCCCACCAGCAGGGTGAAGGCGACCACCTGCTCACCGTCGAACGTGGGGATGATCCCCACATCCTGGGTGTAGGCGTCGATGCAGTTGTCGCCGGGGGAGGCGAAGCCCATCTTGAACTTCCGGGGCAGGTAGGTGGCGCCATAGATCGGCTCCTCGTCGGCCTCGGCGCTCACCGCCCGCTCACCGTCGACCCACAGCTGCCAGTACGCCTGCGTCCGCGGACGGAACCGGCGTGCCACCTCGGCGGTCCAGCGCTCCAGCTCGGCCTTGCGAGGGTCGGCCAGCGGCGCCGGGCAGCACATGGTGTTGCGCACGACGTCGCCACAGGCGCCGAACGTGGTCAGGAGCTGGTCGTTGAGGGCGGCCAGCAGGGGCTGCAACTCGCCCTTGCGCACGAAGTGGTACTGCAGGCCCTGACGGGTGGTGATGCGCAGCGTGCCGTCACCGATCGTGTCGGCCAGCTTGTCCATCACCAGGTACTGCTCACCGGTGAGTGTGCCGCCGGGGATGCTCACCCGGACCATGCAGATGTGGTCCCGGTCGAGACCCTGGCGGGCGCGCTCCTTGCGGACGTCGCGGTTGTCCTGCTGGTAGATCCCGTGGAACTTCAGCAGCTGGTAGTTGTCGTGGCTGAACGGTCCCTCAGCAGCCAGCTCCTCGGCCACGGTCCCGCGCAGGTAGGCGCTGTCGCTCTTGATCCTCTCCACCTTGGAGTGGGTGTCCGCCATGGTGCTCCTCGAGTTGGTTCAGCGGTGCAGGCCGCACTCGGTCTTGCCCATCCCAGGCCAACGACCGGCACGAGGGTCGTCCCCGTCACCGACCGGGCGGGTGCAGGGCCAGCAACCGATGGAGGCGTACCCCTCAGAGCTCAGCGGGTGTACCGGAAGCTGGCGCTTGCGCACGTAGTCGGCGACGTCGTCGTCGCTCCAGGTGGCGAGCGGGTTGACCTTGACCGTACCGGTCTTGGGGTCGTGGCCCACCACGGGGATCGACGCACGGGTGGGCCCGTCGGCCCGCCGCAGACCGGTGACCCATGCCGACCTCCCGGCCAGCGCCCGGCGCAACGGCTCCACCTTGCGCACCCGGCAACAGCCGTCGGGGTCGTCGCGCCAGCGATCGTCGGCGTCGACCTGGGGGCGGATCACCCGGAGGTTGAGCCCGTAGCGGTCCTGGACCTGCTCGACGTAGGCGAGCGTCTCGGGGAA
>JAHWKL010000028.1 GCA_019347915.1 Actinomycetota bacterium | reverse complement strand
TTCGGGCCCGTGCGTCGCCGTGGAGGGGCTCCACCTGGAGGTCCGCGGCGGCGAGGTCTTCGGCTTTTCGGGCCTAACGGCGCCGGTAAGACCACGACCATTCGCCTGCTGCTCGACTTCCTGCGACCCACCCGGGGGTCCGCCACCGTGCTCGGGCGCAGCGGTGCCGACCCCGAGGTGCGGCGTCGCATCGGCTACCTCCCCGCCGACCTCCACCTCGACCCTCGGTACCGGGCGGCCGAGCTGGCTGTCGGCGCCCCCGAAGCACTGCGCTGGGTGTCGCCCTGGCACTGGTACCTCGACCGCAACCTGCTCGTCGATGCCCCGCCGGCGGCCGCCACGCTGCTCCCGCTCGCCCTCGGCCTGGCGCTGGCGGCCGCCGGGGGGTGGCGGTTCGTGCACCGCGACCTGCGCCTACCGTGAGCGTGATGGCCAGGGTCAAGGACGTGCTGTTCCGCCTCGGGACGTCGCTGCACCACGCCGTGCTGCGCGTCACCGGCGGGCGGCTGGCGGGTCGGGCCGGCGGCATGCCCGTCGTGCTGCTCAGCACCACCGGTCGCCGGAGCGGGACCCGGCGCACCACGGTGTTGACGTCGCCGGTCCAGGACGAGGACCGCGTCGTGCTGGTGGCGTCCTACGGCGGTGACGACCGCCATCCCGCCTGGTTCCTCAACCTTCGAGAGCACCCCGAAGTCGAACTGACCATGGCCGGCCGCAGCCGCTCCATGCGTGCCCGCGTCGCCTCTGACGAGGAGAAGGCCGCCCTGTGGCCCCGGGTGGTGGCCCGTTACGGGGGCTACGAGCGCTACCAGGAGCGGACCGGCCGCGACATCCCGCTCGTCATCCTCGAACCGCGACCCTGAGGGCGAGGCCGGTCGTCAGCCGACGGGAAGCGAGTCCTTGGTCTCCACCACTCGCCGGCGGGCGCGTTCGGCCGCCTTCTTGGTCCGCCAGGCGACCGAGGGCTCTCCCTCGGTGTCGAACATGGCGAGGACGAGGCCGCCGAGGAGCCCGGCGTTCTTGAGGAACTGGGTCTGCTGCTGGGCCCGGGCCCCGAGGTCGCCCTCTTCCCAGAAGGAATGACCGGCCAGCGTGGTGGGCACCAGTGAGCCGGCCAGGGCGGCGGCGGCCAGCCGCGGGAACCGGCCGATGGCCAGCAGCACGCCGGCCACCACCTGCACGCCGGCGTTGACCTTGACGAGCTGCTCGGTGTCGTCGACCGGGAGCGCTCCGGTCACCTCGTCTGGGAGCGACTCGGCCATGGCCACCCGGGGACCAGGATTGCGCAACGTGTCGATGCCGCTGCTGACGAACACCGCCGCCAGCAGGGGCCGGGCGATCCGGCGGGTCACGCTCATCGGACTGGTCCAGGAGATGCGGTCACCGGCCCGTCCTACCCGAGTGGACGCGCAGGGCAACCACCGGCGCCGCGGGACCCTCGGCGTCGGCTCACGTCTGGCCGATGCGCATCCCACCGCTCATGGTGCCGTGCTCGGGGAGCGTCACGGCGCAGGGGACGTCGGGCACACCGCACTCCGGGCAGCTGATGGCGATGTTGAGCAAGGTACCGAGGACCTGCTCGTGGTCGGGGAACTCGTGCCAAGGCCCGGCGTCGTCCCGGGTGAAGAGCTGCCCGAACCGGTCGGCCACGGCGACCACCGGCTCGTCCCCCGACGAGAGAAGGGAGCGCAGGATGCCGTCGTCGACCACGGCCGGGACCGGCAGCGACACCGCTCCCCGCCATTGCGGCCCCACCACGGCCATCACGGCGGCCTTCTCGACGCTCAGCCGGTCGGCGATGGCGGCGAGGCCGGCAAGGTAGGCGCCGCAGTCGTCGCAGGGCTGCGGATGGGTGAGCACCAGCAGGTTGGAGCGCTTTCGGTTGGGACCGACGGGCGCGGCGCCGTCACCGGTGAGGAGCGGCAGCCGGAGGGAGGGCAGGATGTCACCGGGCAGCAACGTGGTCATGTTCCCGGTATAGCGGTCGTGCGGCATCCTGAGGAGTGTGGAGGGACACGTCCTGGTGGTCGCCTGGTACCTGGAGATGACCGACGCCACCCAACTGCGGCCGGCCGGCCCGCCCCGCGTCGACGCCCGGTTCCGGCAGGCGGCCCCCGATCCGGTGTCGAGCCGGCGGTTCTACGAGCAGGTGGGGAAGGACTGGTCGTGGACCGATCGCCGGTGTTGGAGCACGCAGGAGTGGGAGGCGTGGGTCGGCCGCCCCGGCTACGAGATGTGGGTGGCAGAGGTGGCCGGCGAGCCGGTCGGCTACCTGGAGCTCGACGGCGGCCCGGAAGGCGACGTCGAGGTCGCCTACCTCGGCGTCCTCCCCGGCTTCACCGGGTTGGGGCTCGGCGGTGCGCTGCTCACCGCCGGCGTGGAGCGGGCGTGGCGGCGGGGCGCCACCCGGGTCCGGGTGCACACCTGCAGCCTCGACGCCCCCCACGCCCGGGCCAACTACCTGGCCCGGGGCTTTCGTCCCTACGACTTCGTGGTGCGAAGGGGTCCCCGGGCGCCGGCCGGCGCCGGCGGTGATCCCCGGCCGGGCTCGTGCGCTTGACCTGGTGGCACTAGCTGCCCAGGTCCACCACGAGGCGGTGGGGGAAGGGGCCGTCATAACGGATGCGCCCGGCCCGGCCGGGCTGGCGACGCAGGCCGGGCTCGGCCGCCAGTCGCCCCACCAGCACGGGCAGGACGACCTCGTTGATCCCTTTGCCGAAGCACTCGTGCAGCCCCCCGCCGAAGGTGAGGTAGCGGTCGAGGGGCCGATCGGTCCGGTAGTCCCCGGGTGCCTCGACCGCCCGCCGGTCGAACATGGCCGACTGGAGGGCGGCGGCGACGGTGGTGCCGGCGCCGATGCGCCGGCCGCCCATGCGGGCCGTCCCCCGGCAGTGACGGACGACGAGCGGCTGGTGCGGCCGAAAGCGGAGGCATTCGTGGACATGGCGCAGGACGACGTCGTGGTCGCCGGCGACGGCAGCCGCTCTGACCTCGCTGCGCACCGGGGGGCGCCGGAGCAGCTCCTCGACCACGTGGGCCACGGCCTTCGACGTGGTTTCGACGGCCCCTACGATCAGCCCTGAGAGGTTGCGGCGCACGGCGTCGTCGTCCAGCCATGTCTCGCCGGCCTCCCCCAGCCAGAGCAACCGCCCGAGCACGTCGTCCGGTCCCCCTCCGGCTGCCCGGCGAGTGGCGATGAGGTCGGTGAGGTACGACCGCAGCTGGGGTGCGTGGTGGGCGGCGATGGCGCGGGCCCGGGGGCCGTCGTCGACGAAGGCGTTGTCGAACAACGACCGCATCCAGGTCAGCATCGTGGCCTCGTCGGGCCCGGGAACGCCGAAGTAGCGGTCGACGACGCGCACCGCTGCCAGTCGGGCGTACTCGCCGACGACGTCGATGTGCCCCCGCCGGCGGGCGGTCGCCAGCAGATCGTCGGCCAGCGTCGCGGCGAGGGAACGGAGCCGGGGAAGGTCGTCGGCGCGAACGGCGCGGCGCAAGGCAGCGTGCTCGCGCTCGTACTGCTCGCCGTCGTCGAGGCCGAGGATGAACGGACCGGCGATGCGCTCGATCCGCGCTGCGTTCACCTCGGCGATGGTGAACTGGGCATCCCGGGCCAGCACCTCGCGCACCTCGGCGTCGCGGGCAACCACCACCTGGGCGGGGAAGCCCAGGAACCGGGCCGCCGGGCCGGGGACACGCCCCAGGAGGGGCAGGGCCCGGACCACGGCGAACGCCGGACGGCAAACCACCGGGTCGGCCACCCACCGCACCAGCCGGTCGCGCCATCCCCGTCGAGGCAGCGCCGCGGCGGGCTCGTTCCCGCCGGCGCTCATGCCGGCCCGGTCCCACCGGGCCGCCCGACCTCGCGCACGGCGGCACCGGGCACCGGATAGGGCTGGACCCGGTCGCGCCACGCCCGGGAGCCCTCGATGGCCCGCTTGACCAGTTCGGTGGAGAACCGGGGGGCGCCGTGGGGAGCGGTGGACAGATCGATCAGCAGCTTGCCCTTGAGGAACGGCGCACCGCCCCGCTCGCCCCAACGCCCGTAGCGCACCCGGTGCCCCAGGGTGAGCTCCCACGGCCCGAGGACGAGCCAGCGGGCACCGGGCAGGTCGTGGATTGCGAGGTAACCACCTCCGCCCTGCCACACCACCCGGCGGTACACCGTCTCGTCGACGATGAACAGGTCTCGCTCGGACAAGCCCGGCCACAGCTCCTGGACGCCCCGCGAGTAGCGCTGCCGCTTCTCCTTGACGTCGAGGGTCACCGGCATGCCGCGGTAGTCGAAGGAGAAGTCCAGGTCGAAGCCGGCCGTGCGGTCTTCGACGGCGTGAAGGCTCGGGTCCCGGCGGAGCTCCTCGGCCACGAAGGCCTCGACGGCGCGGGCGCCCGAGAGGTCCCGTCCCCAGTCCTCCTGCCGCCGGGCCCGCGCCACCCCCGCAGGTTAGGAGGGCTCAGAGCGAGACCGTGAGCTCCTGGAGCAGACCGACCACGAGGTCGCGCATGGAGAACACGCCGAACAGCTCACCCTGCTCGTCGACGACGACCAGGTGGCGGAAGCCTTTCTCCCGCATGAACCGGGCGGCCTCGAGGAGGTCGAGCGACGGGCTCACGGTCCGCAGGCTGCGCATCACGATCTCGCCCACGGTGACCTGGGCCGGGTCGATCCCCCGGGCGATGATCCGCAGTGAGTCACGATCGGTGATGATCCCAGAGGGCTTGCGGTCCTTGATCACTACCGCCGAGCCCACCCCCCGTTCCATCATCCACACGGCGGCGTCGGCGAGGGTGTCGCTCTCCTCCACCGTCAGCACGGCTCGCGTGACGAGCGGCCCGATCTCCATCGCTTCCCCCTTGGTCGGCGGTACCGTCGCCGCGGTCGGCGCGGGAACGCACTCTACCGACACCGTGCAGCCCGGACTTCGTGAAGACAGGCACAAGAAAGGTAGCGTTTCGATCGTGGCTCTCGTGCACCGGGTGCTCTACCCGCAACCGATCATCTCCCTGGACGACTACGTCACCCGCGGTGGCGGCAAGGGCATCCAGGCGGCGAACCAGATGGAATCGGCGCAGATCATCGAGCGGGTGAAGGAGTCGGGCCTTCGAGGTCGTGGCGGCGCCGGCTTCCCCACCGGGCTGAAGTGGCGCACGGTGGCCGACAACCTCTCGGCGGTGGCCCCCACCACGGTCATCGTCAACGCCGCCGAGGGCGAGCCGGGCACCTTCAAGGACCGCACCATCCTGCGCCGCAACCCCTACGCGGTGCTCGAGGGCGCCATCATCGCCGCCCGGGCCGTGGGCGCCGACCTCGTCCTGGTCGCCACCAAGCGGTCGTTCGCCGGTGAGGTCGAGCGCCTGCGCTCCGCCATCGAGGAGATCGAGGACGCCGGCTGGAACGAGGGGGTCACCCTCACCGTCTTCGAGGGGCCCGACGAGTACCTCTACGGCGAGGAGAGCGCCCTGCTCGAGACCATCGACGGGCGCTGGCCGTTCCCTCGGGTGGTCCCCACCTTCCGCCGGGGCCTGGCCACGGCAGCCGGCCCTGACGACCCGGTGGCGCCGGCGCTGGTCAACAACACCGAGACGCTGGCCAACGTGGCCCGCATCGTCGCCCGGGGCCCGGCCTGGTTCCGCACCATGGGCACCGAGGAGTCGCCGGGGACGATGGTGTGCACCGTCACCGGGAACACCCGCCGCCACGGCGTCGGCGAGGTGCCCCTGGGGACACCGCTGCGCGAGGTGATCGAGGACGTGGGCGGCGGGCCCCGTCCCGGCCGGCACGTGAAAGCCGTGGTCTCCGGCGTGGCCAACGCCATCATCCCCGGTGACGAGCTCGACACGCCGGTGAGCTACGAGGGTCTGTCGGCGATCGGCAGCGGTCTCGGCTCGGCGAGCTTCGTCGTGCTCGACGACACCGCCGACATGATCGCGGTGGCCGCCGGCGTGGCTCGCTTCCTGGCGGTCGAGTCGTGCGGCCAGTGCATGCCGTGCAAGCTCGACGGCATGACGTTGGCCGACCACCTGGCCAAGGTCTGTGCCTCCGAGGCGCGCGAGCACGACTACGAGGTGATCCGCAAGCGGATCGGCACCGTCACCGAGCGCTCACGCTGCTACCTGGCCACCCAGCAGCAGGTGGTCATCGAGAGCATCCTCGAGCACTTCGGGCACGAGATCGACGAGCACCTGTCGCGCACCCGCGAGCCGGTGGAGCCGCACCTCGTCGCCGAGCTGGTCGACATCCGCAACGGGCAGGCGGTCATCGACGGACGCCACCAGTCCAAGCAGCCCGACTGGACCTACAACGACCGCTACTCGGGCACCGTGCCGGTCGAGCTGTACCACGCCCTCACGCCGCCCTGGCGGGCGTAGGCCGCCGTCAGCTCGGCGCCGTCGCCCGCTCGTCCTCGTCAGCGACGTCCCGCCCGGCCCAGAACCCACCGAAGGGCACGGCGGCGAGCAGGATCACGACGAGGGTGCGCCACAGGCCCCACCCCTGCCCCTCACGCACGAGCAGGACCAGCAACAGGTACACCAGGAAGGCGATGCCGTGGACGGGTCCGAGGAACCCGATGAAGTCGGGGCCGTCCAGCAGCCGGTAGAGCACGACGGCAGCGAGCAGCACCAGGTAGGTGGCCGCCTCCACGTAGGCGACGACGCGGAAGGCGCCGGTCGGACCGAGGGGCGCTGAAGGGCTCGCGGAGCTGGCCATGGGCGACGAGTATGGCCGTCGGACCATCGGACCGGCCATCCACGACAACGCGGGATTGCCCTGTTCCCGTGGGCCCAGGCGCGTTACTGTCACCCGGCCATGGGGCGGGAACGGCTCCGGACGTGGCCCGCGGCCACGGGCAGCTCCAAGAAGCAGCCGTGTCTGGGTCGGTCTGGTGGTGCCGAACCAGGGCAACCGCCGCCGATGCCACCGAGCCGTCCATCCCGCCCCCCTCCGGCGGCCCTGCTCCTGGCACCCATCCTGGTGGTCCTGGCCACGCCCTTGCTCGGAGGTCACCGCTCGGCCGGAGCGCAGTCCGAAGCACAGTCGGGGGCCGAGGCCGAGGGCCAGGACGAGGCCGAACAGACGTACCTGGCCGACTGCGCCAGCTGCCACGGCGCTGAGGGCGGGGGCACCAACCGAGGGCCCACCCTGGTGGGCGTGGGCAAGGCGTCCACGTACTACTACCTCAGCACCGGACGCATGCCCATCGACGAGCCGAACGCCGACATCAAGCGGGCCGACCCCCCCTATTCTCCCGAGCTGGTCGAGGCGCTCGTCGACTACGTCGACGGCTTCGGCGGGGGCGGGCCGGATCTTCCTCACCTGTCGCCGGAGGAGGCCGGCCTGGGCAAGGGCGGGAGGGTGTACCGGGCGCAGTGCGCCTCCTGCCACACCACCGCCGGAGGGGGCGGCGCCCTGCTGCGCCAGGAGGCGCCGCCCGTGTACCACGCCACACCGGCCGAGGCGGCGGCCGCCATCCGGGTGGGACCGGGCACCATGCCGGCGTTCGGAGAGGCGGCGCTGACCGACGAGGAGCTGAACGACGTGGTGGCCTACGTGGAGTACCTCTCCAGCCCCCAGGACCGGGGCGGCCAGCCTCTCTGGCACCTGGGGCCGCTGATCGAGGGGCTGGTCGGTTGGGTGGTCGGCCTGGGGCTGCTGGTCCTGCTGGCCCTGTGGATCGGCAAGCCGACGTGACCGGCGACGACGGTCACGGCACCCGCCGAGCCGAGCGGCTCGTCGCCGCCGGCTTCGCCGTGTGCGTGGTGGCCGCCCTGGCCCTGGCCCTCGTCTACCGGCGAGGAGGGCAGCCGCAGCTCGAGGGGGCCCTGCTCGCCGTGGCCCTCGGCGGCCTGGGCTTCGGCCTGGTGACGTGGGCTCGCCGGGTCCTGCCCCATGACGAGGAGTTCGAGGACCGGGAGACGCTCCCGACGACGGCCGACGAGCGTCGCCAGGTCCACGACACCGTCGAGGGCGACGAGGTGATCGCCCGCCGGCCGCTGCTGGTCCGCATGCTCGGGGCGGCGGTGGGGGCGCTCGGGGTGGCCGCCCTGTTCCCCATCCGGTCCCTGGGCCCGCACCCGGGGACCACACTGGAGCGCACGCCGTGGGAGAGGGGCCGTCGGCTGGTCAACGCCGAGGGGCATCCGGTCCGCGCTGCCGAGATCCCCCTCGACGGCTTGGTGACGGTGTTCCCCGAGGGCCACGTCGGCTCGTCCGACGGCCAGGCGGTGCTGATCCGGGTGGGGCGAGGGCTGCTCGAGCCCGTGCCTGCTCGCCAGGACTGGGCACCCGAAGGCCTGATCGCCTTCTCCAAGGTGTGCACCCACGCCGGGTGCCCCGTGGGGCTGTACCAGGCCGATGTCCACCAGCTCCTGTGCCCCTGCCACCAGTCGGCCTTCGACGTCCTGCGAGCGGCGCAGCCGGTCTTCGGGCCGGCCGCCCGGCCCCTCCCGCAGCTGCCGCTGAACATCGACGCCGAGGGCTTCCTGACCGCCGGCGGTGACTTCTCCGAGCCCGTCGGCCCGGCATGGTGGGCTCGCCGGTGACCAGACGGGCTCACCGTGGAGCGCTGGGGACGGGAGCGGTGGCCGCCGCCCTGGTCGTCGGCGCCTGCGGCAGCGGCTCCCCCTCGGCCCTCGACCCCAAGGGCCCCGCCTCCGAGCGCATCGCCCAGGTGTGGTGGCTGATGCTGGCCTTGGCCGTCGCCGTCTACCTGGTGGTGGGCGCGCTGATTCTGCTCTCCTCCCGCCGGAAGCGAGCCGCTGAGGAGGGCGACCGGCGCCTGCCGTTGAGCGAGAACGCCTTCATCTGGGTCGGCGGCGTCGCCGTGCCCACCGCCATCCTCCTGGTCCTGGCCGTGGTGACGGTGTCGTCGACCGCCGAGCTGACCCAGGCCGACGACGACCCGCTGCGCATCGAGGTCGAGGGCTTCAAGTGGTGGTGGGAGGTCCGCTACCCCGACGCCGACGTCGTCACCGCCAACGAGATCCACGTGCCCGCCGGCCGGCCGGTGGAGATCGAGCTGACCAGCGCCGACGTCATCCACAGCTTCTGGGTGCCCGAGCTGGCGGGCAAGGTCGACCTCGTCCCCGGCCAGCGCAACGTCCTGCGCCTGACCGCCGACGAGCCCGGCGAGTACCGCGGCCAGTGCGCCGAGTTCTGCGGCATCCAGCACGCCCGCATGGCGTTCCTCGTCATCGCCGACGAGCCCACCGCCTTCGAAGACTGGATCGAGCGCCACCGGGCGCCACCTCCCGACCCGCCGGCGGGACCGGCTGCCGAGGGCGAGAGGATCTTCGAGAGCACGTCGTGCGCCGGGTGCCACACCATCCGAGGCACGTCGGCGCGCGGTACGTCCGGGCCCGACCTCAGTGACTTCGGCAGCCGGCGCACCCTCGGGGCGGCCCTCGTGGAGAACAACCGGGGGAACCTCGGCGGGTGGATCGTCAACGCCCAAGCGCTCAAGCCCGGGAACCTGATGCCGCCCGTCTCACTCGAGCCCGACGAGCTGCAGGCCCTGATCGCCTACCTGGAGAGCCGGAGGTAACCCGTGGCCGTCGTCGAAGAGCGCCCTGCTGAAGAGATCGAGCACGAGCTGGAGGAGGTATGGGAGGACGCTCCAGGCATTCCCGGCTTCTTCGCCACCGTCGACCACAAGCGCATCGGCATGCGCTACATCTACACCGCCTTCATCTTCTTCTTCATCGCCGGCCTCCAGGCACTGTTCATCCGCGCCCAGCTCACCGTGCCGGAAGCCGACGTGGTGGGCCCCGAGACCTACAACCAGCTGTTCACCATGCACGGGACGACGATGATCTTCCTGTTCAACACGCCGGTGCTGGCGGGCTTCGGCAACTACCTGCTGCCCCTGCAGCTCGGCACCAGGGACATGGCGTTCCCCCGGCTCAACGCCTTCAGCTACTGGGTGTTCGTGCTGGCCGGGATGTTCATGTACACCAGCTACCTGGTGGGCGCACCGCCCGACGGCGGCTGGTTCGCCTACCTGCCCCTCACCGACAAGGTCAACTCCCCCGGGATCAACCTCGACTTCTGGGGGCTGGGGGTGATCTTCGTCGGCATCTCCACCACCGTCGGGGCCATCAACTTCATCGTCACCACGTTCAAGCTGCGAGCGCCGGGCATGTCGATCAACCGGCTCCCGCTCTTCGTCTGGTCCATCCTGGCCATGGCCTTCATGATCATCTTCGCCGTCCCCGCCGTCACCGTGGCCGCCGCCCTGCTGGAGGCCGACCGCCTCTTCGGCACCGCCTTCTTCGACGTCGCCCGGGGCGGCAGCGCCCTGCTGTACCAGCACCTGTTCTGGTTCTGGGGCCACCCCGAGGTCTACATCCTGTTCGTCCCCGCGGTGGGCATGGTCTCGATGATGATCCCGGTCTTCTCCCGGCGGGCGGTGTCGGGCTACGTCTGGGCGGCGGGATCGCTGGTGGCCATCGCCTTCATCAGCTTCGGCGTGTGGGTCCACCACATGTTCGCCGCCGGGCTGCCGGCCCTGGCCATGTCGTTCTTCTCGGCGGCGAGCCTGGTCATCGCCATCCCCAGCGGGGTCCTGTTCTTCGTGTGGATCGCCACCATGTGGCAGGGCCAGGTGCGCTGGACCACGCCGATGCTGTTCTCGTTCGGCTTCCTGTTCATCTTCCTGGCCGGCGGGCTCACCGGCGTGATGGTCTCGGTGCTGCCCTTCGACTGGCAGGTGACCGACAGCTACTTCATCGTGGCCCACTTCCACTACGTGCTCAACGGCGCCGTGGTGTTCCCCATCTTCGGCGCCCTGTACTTTTGGCTGCCCAAGATGACGGGCCGGATGCTGAGCGAGCGCCTGGGCCGGCTGAGCTTCTGGAGCATGTTCGTGGGCTTCAACGTCGCCTTCTTCCCCATGCACGTCCTCGGCCTGTTCGGCATGCCCCGCCGGGTCTACACCTACGCCGAGGGGCTGGGGTGGGAGACGCTGAACGTGGTGGTGACCGCCGGCTCGCTGCTGTTCGGCCTGGGCACGCTGCTGACCGTGGTGGCCTGGGTCATGAGCCGGTCGCGGGGGGCGCCGGCGGGGGACAACCCCTGGGACGCCGACTCCCTGGAGTGGGCGGTGGCCTCCCCCACCCCGCACTACAACTTCCGAGCCATCCCCGTGGTGGCCAGCCGCCACCCGCTGTGGGACCAGCAGCCCCTCCCCGAGGCCATGTCCGGCGACGACGAGGGCACCCGCAGCATGGGGACGCCGGGCGCCCTCGCCGACGAGACGCCCATCACCACCGGGCTGGACGCCGGCGCCGAGGAGACCATGGAGATCCCCCGGGAGACGTACCTGCCCTTCCTCCTGGCGCTGGGCCTCGCCGTGTTCTTCACCGGGCTGCTGGTCGAGGCCGTGGTCGTGGGCGTGGCCGGCGTGGTCGTGGCCACCATCGGACTTCTCTGGTGGGCGTGGCGCACGGAGGCCGATCTCGTATGAGTGCCTCACGGGTGGCGTCATGACCACCGCCGTCGCCGTCCCGCCCGCATCCCCCCGCCGGCGGACCTACCCCACCGGCTGGTGGGGCATGGTCGTGCTGATCATGACCGAGGCCATGATCTTCGCCGGGCTGCTCAGCTCGTACTTCTTCGTGCGGGCCATCTCACCGGAGTGGCCCCTCGGCCACATCGAGCCTCCCGAGCTACGCCGCATCTCGCTGTTCACCGTGGTGCTGCTCGGCAGCAGCGTGCCCATCTTCTGGGCCGAGGCCGCCATCCGGAAGGGGAACCAGCGTGGGCTGCGGCTGGGGCTGCTGCTCAGCTTCCTGCTCGGCGCCATCTTCATGGCCAACCTGTTCATCGAGTACGAGGAGCTGCACTTCGGCGTGCGTGACAACGCCTACGCCTCGCTGTACTACGCCATCACCGGCCTGCACGGGCTCCACGTGTTCGTGGGCCTGCTCATGAACCTGGTCGTGCAGATCAAGGCCTGGCAGGGGAAGTTCACCGCCTCCCGCCACCTCACCGTGGAGATCTTCGGCCTGTACTGGCACTTCGTCGACGTGGTGTGGATCTTCGTGTTCTCCTCCCTCTACGTGTCGGTGGGTCACTGGTGAGCTCGCCCGTCGCCGAGGCCGGGCCCGAGACCGGCCAGGGGGGTATCAAGGCCTGGACCGGCGCGCTGGTGGGGATCGTGGCGTGGATGATCCACCTCACCGCCCTGGCCAGCCTTATCGAGCTCACCTGCGAACGGCCGGAGGTGGAGTGGGCGCTGCACCTCACCACCGCGGCCACGGCCGGCGTGACCTTGCTCGGCATGTGGTGGTGCCTGGCCCTGGTGCGCAAGTCCGACGACCCCGACGCCGCCGGCACCCGGGGCGGCCGCCGCGGCTTCCTCGGGCTGTTCGGGCTCATGATGGGCGCTTTCTCGGTGCTGCTCATCCTGTGGGAGGGCAGCTACGTGCTGTTCCTGGACGCCTGTGCCTGAGCCGTTCACCCTCGTCCTGGTGGCCGTTGCCGGCGCCTACGCGGTGGGCCTCCGGCGGGTGTGGGCCACCGCCGGCCAGGGGCGCCTGGTGCGGCCCGGCCAGGCGCTGGCCGCACTGGTGGGCATCGGCGTGGTGGCCGTGGCCGTGGTCTCGCCCCTCCACGCCGCCGCCGACGCCCGCCTCAGCGCCCACATGGTGCAGCACGTGCTCCTGGTCGGGGTGGCCGCCCCGCTCCTGGCCGTAGGCGCGCCCCTCCCCACCCTGCTCTGGGCCCTCCCCGGGGGGTGGCGGCGCCGGCTCCTCCCGTGGTGGCGCCGGGCGGCCAGCAGCTGCGCCGGGACCGGGTGGGCCCGGTGGACGGCGGCCGCCCTGGTCCTCCAGGTCGGCGCCTTGTGGGCCTGGCACGTCCCCGTCCTGTACCAGGCGGCGCTGTCGTCCGAGGCAGTCCACGCCCTGGAGCACTCCAGCTTCCTCGTCACCGCCGTCGTCTTCTGGTGGGCGGTGGCCGCGGCCCGCCACCGCCCCGTCGGGGGGGCGGCCGTGGTGGCCGTGTTCGTCGGGGCCCTGCCGGCCACGGCCCTGGGTGCGCTGATGACCCTGGCCGGCCGGCCCTGGTACCCCGTCTACGCCGGCGACCCCGGGGCGGCGCTGGAGGACCAGCAGGTCGCCGGGGTGATCATGTGGGGCTTCGGCGGGGTGGCGGCGTTGGTGGCCACCCTCGTGCTGTTCGCCGCCTGGCTGGCCGCCCTCGAACGGTCGTCGCCGGCCAGGCCGGACCTGGTGCGGACATGAGGAGGAGTCGATGAGCACGCTGTCGGGCCACCCTAGGTTCCGGGGACGGAGCGGCCCCGTGGTCGCCGCCGTGGTGGCTGCCCTGGCCCTCGCCGCCTGCCAGGACGACGAGCCCAGCGCCCGCTCGACCGTCGCCACCGGCAACCCCGAGCTCGGCCGGGAGCTGCTCGAGTCCTACGGGTGCGGCTCGTGCCACACCATCCCCGGCGTCAAGGGCGCCGACGCGCTGGTGGGGCCGCCACTCACGTCGTTCGCCCACCGCTCCTACGTGGCCGGCCAGCTGGCCAACACGCCCGACAACCTGGCCCGCTGGATCCAGGATCCCCGGCGGGTCGAGCCGGGCACGGCCATGCCCGATCTCGGCGTCGATGCCGAGGAGGCCCGCAACATGGCAGCCTACCTCCTCCAGTTGGACTGACCGCGTACGGGGTCGGGCTGGTTACGCCGGTGCCGGCTTCTCTTCCGGCGCCGGCTCCCCGGCCTCGGTCTCGGCCTCGGTCTCGGCCTCGGTCTGGGCCTCGGTCAGGGGGTCGTCGGCGGCCAGGTCCCGGCACAGCTTCCAGGCGAACACGGCGGCCAGCAGAGGCAGCACGAAGAGCAGGATCCGGAACGCCCACACCACGGGGACGATGGCCACGTCGAGCTTCTGGGCGATGATGTCGTCACCTCCGGCCAGCAGCAGCACGCCGTAGAACGTCAGCACGCCCACGCCGATGGCGGTGCGCACGGGTCGGTCCCGGGGCCGGTCGAGCACGTGGTGCTCGTCCCGCTCACCGGTGAGACGGCGCTCGAGGAAGGGCCAGGCGTAGAGCAGAACGAAGGTGATGGTCGGGAGCACGATCCCGGGGATCAGCACCTCGGAGACGGTGTAGCCGAACAGGGTGAAGTCCCAGGGCGGGAACAGCCGAAGGGCGCCCTCCAGCCACCCGATGTACCAGTCGGGTTGAGCCGCGGTGGTGACGTCGGCGGCCTCGAAGGGACCGTACAGCCACACCGGGTTGATCTGGATCAGGCCACCCATCCCGGCCAGCACGGCGGTCACGAGCACGAACACCCCTGAGCTCTTCACCACGTACGTGGGCCACAGGCGAATGCCGGCCACGTTGCCGTCGGTGCGGCCGCGACCGGGGAAGTGGGTGTGCTTCTGGCGCCACATGATGCCCATGTGGGCCACGATGAGCCCGACGATGGCCGCCGGTACCAGCAGCACGTGCATCACGAACAGGCGACCGATGATGTCGTGGGCCGGGAACTCCCCACCGAAGAGAAGGAACGCCACCCACGTCCCGATCACCGGCACCGCCAGGAAGATCGAATAGAAGATGCGCAGCCCGGTTCCGGACAGCAGGTCGTCGGGCAGGGAGTAGCCGGTGAAGCCGTTGAGGACCGCCAGCAGCAACAGGGTGACGCCGACCATCCAGTTGAGCTCCCGCGGCCGGCGGAAGGCGCCGGTGAAGAAGACGCGGCAGAGGTGGGCGATGATGGCGGCCAGGAACACCAGCGCCGCCCAGTGGTGGATCTGGCGCATGACCAGCCCGGCCCGCACGTCGAAGCTGAGGTCGAGCGTCGAGCGGAACGCCGCGCTCATGGCCTCTCCCCGCAGGGGGGCGTAGCTGCCCTCGTAGATCACCTCTGCGGTGGTGGCCTCGAAGAAGAAGGTCAGGAAGATCCCGGTCAGGACGATGATGACGAACGAGTAGAGGGCGAACTCTCCGAGGAGGAAGGACCAGTGGTCAGGGAAGATCTTGTTGAGGGTGGTCTTGGCGAAGCGCGACGCTCCGAGCCGGTCGTCGAACCAGCGGCTGGCCGCGTTGATCACGCCGGTGCCCCTCGGACCACGGCGGGCACACTAGTCCCCGGCCTCCTCGAAAATCTCTCCTGACCGCGCCAACCGCCAGGCGCTGGCGACTCGGGCCCCAACGCTCACACCTTGAGCCGGATGGGTGAGGGAAGCACCTCCACGGTGGCGGGGGTCGTGCCCAGGATCTCGCCGTCGGCCTCGATGGTGAACGGCTGCTCCGACTCGAGTCGGATGCAGCGTCCCCGGAGCTCGACGATGCTCGGGTGGGGCACGTGGCGACCCCGGTAGACCTTGGGCAGCATGGTGAACGAGTCGGTCTTGCGCCCCGTGAACACCAGCAGCTCCAGCGTTCCGTCGCCCGGGTCAGACCTCGGCGAGATGTGCATGCCGCCCCCGAAGAACCGGCCGTTGGCGACAACGACGTTCACGGTTCGCCCTTCGTGGGCCACCACGCCGTCGACCTCGATCCGCATGGTCCCCGGTTGATAGGACGGCAAGGTCGCCCAGAAGGCGAAGAAGTAGCGGCTGGGACCGAGGAGCCGGGGCAGGCCGGCCGCCCGAGCCGCCGTCGCTCCGCCCAACCCGGCCTCGGCGATGTTGGCGAAGTAGCGGGTGCCGCTGGACCCGTGGGCGTCGACGTAATCGATCCTGGCCAGGTCGAGTGCACGGGTCTCAGCGCCGGCGAGGCGAGCGGCTGCTTCGGCCGGGGCCGTGGGCAGTCCGAAGGTCCGGACGAAGTCGCAACCCGAGCCGGCGGCCACGACGCCGAGCACGGGCTGGGGCACGATCGTCCGGCCGTCGACGAACATCCCGTTCACCACCTCGTGCACCGTTCCGTCCCCGCCGACGGCGACCAGGAAGCGCCCGCCCTCCTCCAACCGCTCCCGCGCCATGTGGCTGGCGTGGCCGGGACCGCCGGTCGTGCTGAGGTCGTAGTCCACTCCGTGCCCCGCCAGTGCAGCCTGGAGGCGCCGGACCACGGCGTCGACCTTTCGCCCGCCCGCCTGCTGGTTGACGATCAGCAATGGGCGTCCGAGCGGGGAGCTCACAGCGGCAGTCTGGCGAGCCAGGCGTGGACCGCGGCATCGAAGGTGTCGGGCTGCTCCACCCACGGCAGGTGCCCGCTGTGCTCGAGGACGACCAGTTCGGCGTGGGGGACGTTCCGCCGTATCCGCTCGGCCTCCCACGGGGGGGAGAACACATCGTGGCGGCCGGTGAGCAGCAGCACGGGGACCCGCACGTCACCGAGGCGGTCGACGGCGCTCCACCAGTGGAGGGGCTGCATCACCTGGACCGCCGCCCGGGCATCGAAGACCGCTCCGGCGAACACCTTCCCGGACTCGATGTCGTTGGTGTCGTGAAAGAAGAACGGGGCCAGCGCGCTCATCGTGGCCTGGAGCTCGGCGTCGCTGGCCGGCGGCACCCGCTGGAGGACCTCGACATCGGGCGGCGTGGGCGCGGCCTCCAGGCTGTCGGCCAGGCTCTCGCTAGACCCGAGCTGTCCCGGGCTCGCCGCCACCAGCACCAGGCCGGCGACGCGCCACGGGTGGCGCAGGGCCAGCTCGAGGGCCACCGACGCCCCGTGGAAGTGGCCGAGGGCAAGCGTCCGCTCGGCGCCGAGGTGGGCGGCCAAGGCCGCGGCGTCGTCCGCCAGCTGCTCCAGGGAGACCGGATCGGGCGCCGGCCGAGCGGAACGTCCGTGGCCCCGCTGATCGTGGAAGATCAGTCGGAGCCGCCCGGCCAGACGGTCCAGGCCGGGACGGAGGTAGGTGTGGTCGACCCCGGGCCAGCCGGGCACGACGACACACGGGGGGCCGTCACCGAGCGTCTCGTAGTGCAGGACCGTCTCGTTCACCGCCGCGCTGGCCATCCGGCCCCTCCCGTCGTCGTGGCCATGATGCCCCGTCGCCGGGACGCGTTTCCTCGGCGCCGGGAAAGGCTAGGAAGCGGCCATGGCTGACCGCAGCGCAAGTGCCGAGTGGCAGGACGACCTCTTCGAAGGGCGGGGCACCGTCTCGGCGGACAGCAGTGGGCTGTTCTCCGACGCCGGTGTGACCTGGGCCTCCAGGACCGAGTCGCCGGAGGGCAAGACCAGCCCCGAGGAGCTGATCGCCGCCGCCCACTCGGCGTGCTTCTGCATGGCGCTGTCCAACGAGTTGAGCAGCCGGGGCCACGCGCCGGAACGACTTCGGGCCGATGCGACGTGCACCTTCGCCGACGGGAAGGTCACCACGATGGTGATCGACGTGAGCGCAACGGTGCCGGGCGCCGACCAGGGGGCGTTCGACGAGGCCCTCGCCGCCGCCGAGGAGTCCTGCCCGGTGTCCAACGCCCTCAGGGGCAACGTCGACATCCAGGTGACCGCCAGCCTGAGCTGACCGGCTCAGTTCTCTAGCTCGGCCGCCGTGCAGCGCGGGCGGTGACCAACCATGCGGAGGACCCGAACAAGACGCCATGATCGGTCTCGTGGTCGGCGATCGTGCGACGGAGTGCGTCGAACGCTCGCGCTCTGCTCTCCGCGTCGAGATCCTGCGTCAGCCCCTTGGTGATGCCGAACGTCCCCACGAACGACATGGCGTCCTCGGCGTCGACCCCGAACTCGACGGGTTCGTCGAGCTGGTCGAGGCGCACGTCAACCATCCCGGCAGCGCCGAGGATGCGCCGGACATGCTCCGCTCCCGCCAGCCCGAACGGGCCCGGAGCGTCGGCCGGTGGCTCGGGAAGTTCCCGGCCGACGGCCAGGGCGTCGCGGATGGCGGTGATCCACTCGTTGCCGGCCAGTTCCCGCCAGGTGAGCAGCGCCAGCCGCCCCTCTGGACGCAGCGCTCGGGCGATGTTGGTGAACGCAGCCGTGGGATCGCCGAAGAACATCGCACCAAAGCTGCTGATGGCGATGTCGAAGGCGCCCTCCGGGAACGGGTGCACCTGGGCATCGGCCTGCTCGAACCGGACGTTGGCCAGCCCTTCGGCATGCGCCGCAGCTCGCGCCCGTTCCAGCATCCGGGCTGAGAGGTCGACGCCCAAGACCGAACCTGACCCCGCCAGACGGGCGGCGTCGCTGGTCGACTTCCCGGTGCCGCAACCGATGTCGAGCACGGAGTCGCCGCCTTGGATCCGGACGCCTTCCAGAAACCGCTTCCAGTGGCGCCAACTGGCGCGTTCGTACCGGTCGGCGTACCGGGCCCAGTGCTCTCCTTCCGGACCGTCCCACGCTGCCACCATCTCGGCGTTCGCCATCGCCATCATCTTCACCGCCTTGCTCACTCGACCGGCGTGGCGAACACCAGCCACTCCGGGCGTCGAGGGAGCCGTTGCACCTCGATGGTGCCGTACCCGGCCTGGGTGAGCCAGCGCCGGTGATCGTCCTCGCCGTGGCTGTCGCCGCCGGTGGCCCCGAGCATCTGGACGGCGAAGAGCGTGGCGAGGGGGTCGGTGCCGCGCAGGAAGGTGTGCACGGCGAGGCTGCCACCTGCGGAGAGGAGCGACCGCACCCGGCGGAACAGCTCGACGTTGCGCTCGGCCCCCAACGTGTAGACGACGCCGGCGCAGAAGACCAGGTCGAAGGTGGACGCTGGGAGCGTCTCGAAGAAGTCGCCGGCGAACAGCTCGACGCCCGCCTCGGCCAGCGTCGACTTGAGCCCGGCCAGCTCGATCACCGCCGGCCGGTCCTGCATGGTCACCCGGAGGCCGCGACGGGCGAACTCGAGGGCGTACTCCCCGTGGCCGCCGCCGAGGTCGAGGACGTGGCGAGCACCGGGCACCCGGCCGAGGCAGGCGTCGACGGCAGCGGGGGCAGACTCGCGGCCGTTGACGGCGAGGGCATCGAGCATGATCCCGACGCCACGAGGATCACCCCGGTGGCCGGCCGGTGGCGGACCCCGGAGCCGGTCGGCGATGGTGCCCCAGTTCCGGATGCTCCGGGCGTGGTGGCGGAGCACGGCGGCGGCGGCGGGACCCGGCGCCGCCGCCCCCAGGCGGTACGCACCGTCGTCGCCCAGCTCGACGACGTCCCACACCGCCAGGGCCTCGAGCACCACCCGCACGGCGTGCTCGGAGAGCCCGAGGCGCTCGGCCAGGCGGGGTGGATCACCGGGGAGCTCGGCCAGGAGGCCGACGTCGGCGGCGGCGTCGTAGGTGAGGACCATCCTCCAGTCGCAGAGCTCGCCCGGCGGGACGAGGAACGACCACTGCGCCCACGCCGGCCGGTCGTCACCCATTGCCGGTGGTCCCCGAGGGAGCGTCTCCGGTCACGCGTTGAGCACGACCTTCATGCAGTCGTCCTGCTTGTGCCGGAA
Source organism: Actinomycetota bacterium (assembly GCA_019347915.1). Lineage (GTDB taxonomy): Bacteria > Actinomycetota > Acidimicrobiia > Acidimicrobiales > CADCSY01 > JAHWJR01. The sequence continues at coordinate 4,379 of JAHWKL010000028.1, read as the reverse complement.
GATGTCGTAGCCCTGCGCCGCCTCCGACAGCGGCATGCGGTGGGTGATGACGAAGGTCGGGTCGATCTCCCCGCTCTGGATCCGCTGCAGCAGCGGGCGCATGTACCGCTGCACGTGGCACTGCCCGGTCTTGATGGTGAGCGACCGGTTCATCAGCGAACCGAGAGGGAACTTGTCGACCATCCCGCCGTAGACCCCCATGATCGACACGGTGCCGCCGTTCCGACAGCTCGTGATGGCCTGGCGCAGGGCGTGGGGCCGCTCGGTCTCCATTCGCAGGCCTTGCTTCACCTTGTCGTAGGCGTGAATCGGCCCCGACCCATGGTGGGCTTCCATCCCCACGGCGTCGATGCAGGCGTCGGGGCCGCGGCCGGCGGTGAGCTCCCGGAGCGCCTCACGGACGTCGACCTCCTCGTAGTTCAGCGTCTGGGCGCCGGCGTGCTCGGCCGCCGTTCGCAGTCGGTACGGGAACCGGTCGATGACCACGACCTGCCCGGCGCCGAGCAGAGCGGCGCTGGCCGCCGCGAACTGGCCCACGGGACCGGCACCCCAGACGGCCACGGTGTCGGCCGGTTGGATGTCGCAGAGCTCGGCGCCCATGTAGCCGGTGGGGAAGATGTCGCTGAGGAACAGGACCTGCTCGTCGGACAGGGAGTCATCCTCGATGACGATCGGTCCGACGTCGGCGAAGGGCACGCGGACGTACTCGGCCTGGCCGCCGGCGTAGCCGCCCGCCATGTGGCTGTAGCCGAAGATCCCCGCCGCCGACGAGCCCCAGGCCTTCTCGGCCATGCCGGCGTTGGGGTTGGAGTTCTCGCACAGCGAGTAGAGCTCCCGGTGACAGGCCAGACAGCTCCCGCAGGCGATGGGGAACGGGACCACGACTCGGTCACCGACCTCGACCCTCGTGACACCCTTGCCGACCTCCACCACCTCGCCCATGAACTCGTGACCGAGGACGTCGCCCTTCTCCATCGTCGGGATGTAGCCATCGAACAGGTGGAGGTCGGAGCCGCAAATGGCGGTGGAGGTGACGCGCACGATGGCATCGCCGTCGTTGAGGATCTTGGGGTCGGGCACGTCCCGCACCTCCACCCGGTGGACACCCATCCAACAATTGGCCCTCATGTCCTCGTCTCTCTCGTCTCTCTCGTCGAAGCGGGCGGCGATGGTCTCGATCGTGGCGGTCAGGCAAGCGGTTGGGCATGGCGCTGATGGAGCTGGCGCTGGGTGCGGGTCCCGTCGGGTGAGCCGTCGGAGCGCACGACCTCCCCCGTCTCGATCACCTGCTTGAACCGCCGGAGGTCGTCCTTGATCTGCTGGACGGGGTCCTCTCCGAAGAGACGGGCGGCGGCGGCGCCCACCGCCCCCAGCGGCGGCTGGTGCTCCACGTCCACCCGGACCTCCGTCGCTCCCCCACGCGGAGCCGGCGCCAGCCGGACCGTGCCGGAGTTGGGCACCTCGGCGCCGTCGAGCGACCGCCAGGCGATCAGCTCGCCCGGGACGTCCTCCACCACTTCGGCGTCCCACTCGACCGTGCGACCCGCCGGGGCCCGGGCCACCCAGTGAGAACGAAGGTCCTCCTGGCCGTGGACGGACTCCAGGTGGGCCATGAACCGGGGCAGGTTCTCGACGTCCCGCCAGAAGCGGTACACCTCGTCGGGCGGACGGTTCACGGTGATGGCCCCGTGGGCTCGCACCGCCCGCTCGCCCGTCGTCGGATCGGCGGATCGGCTGGTCTTGGCGCTGGCGATCACATCGAGCACCGTGACGCCGGCCACGGCCGCCGCTGCCGCCGCCACCCGTGCCCGGGCGCTGCCCTTCGCCCGCAGGGCGGCGCCGAGCAGGGCCAGGTCGAGGGCGTCCCCCGCCACCCGTGCGAACAGGAAGCCCGAGGGTCGGGGCCGGTCGAGGATCCCCGGCGCGCCGGCGAGCTCGCGGACCCCCATGGCCCGCATGACGGCCCGGTTCTGGCGGCTGTCGTCCACGCCGATGAGCCGGTTCATCCGTCCCGGTGCCAGCACCTGGGGGACGCCCAGCCCGATGCTGAACCAGGCCAGCCCCTTGGCCAGCCGCTCGCCCCCGCCCCGGCGGCCATCGCTCCCCCTCGGATCGGCGGTCGTGGCCTGCGCTCCGCCCTCAGACGTCGTCGGGTTCCCCGGTCGAGCGCTGCCCATCGGCGGTCCTTTCCGATTGCGTCCCCCGGTGGTTCCCCGGGCCGGGGAACCACAAACGGGGAGGAAAGGACCGCTCGCAGAGCCCGCCCCCTAGCTCTCCTTGCGCATGAAGCGGACGGCCAGCAGCACAATCCCGGCCACCATTAAACCCGCCAGGATGGCGGCGATGACGCGCAGGGCGACGTTGGTCTCCGGCGGCAGCGGTGAGAACTGGGCCACGACGCCGAAGTTGTCCTGGGTCTGGCTCTCCTCGTCGGCGAAGCGGGGGTCGGCCCAGCCGAAGGCTGCGTACTCGTTGGTCGACGCCACCCCCGGGCCCTGGCGGATGTCGGAGTTGAAGCTGATCCCGAAGTTGAAGTCGATGGGCTGATCGGTGACCTCCATGTTGGGCGCCCACGTCTCGCCACCATCGGTCGAGTACGTGTAGCGGACGTTGACCAGGTAATCGGTGGTCTCGCGGTTGTCCTGCCACACGACGTCCACGCGCCCGTTGGGCGCCACGTCCAGCTGCGGGTAGAAGCTCGTGTAGTCGTCACTGGGGTCGTCGTCGTTGATGGCCAGAGGCTCGCTCCAGGTCACGCCGCCGTCGGTGGAGCGCTGCATCACGATGTCGGGCTTGCCAGCGGCGGGCGTGTCGCCCGGCGTGGCCGAGTAGGCGAAGACGAAGGTCCCCTCGGGGCCGCCCTCGGGGGTCCAGCCCATGCCGGTGTGCGAGCCCATGGCGTTGAAGACGGGGGGGCTCAGCTCGGAGACCGTCCAGGTCCGCCCCTGGTCGGTGGAACGGCCCACCAGCATCGGCAGGGCCTCGCCGAAGATGCCGCCGAAGACCTCTTCCGGTGGCTCGTTGTCGTTGGGTGGCCCGCCGTCGGCCACGGCCAGCACCACGCCGTCGTGGGCGGTCAGGAAGGGCCGACCGAAGGCGGTCTGGAAGTGCAGCGGGTACTCCTCGCCGCCGAAGCTCATCGTGATGTCCGACTGCTCGTTGAGGTTGACCGGCTCTCCGAACGTCTCGCCGCCATCGGTGGAGGTCGAGACGAGGACGGATCGCTTGCTGTTCAGCGGGTCGTCCTGTTCCGTGGAGCGACGCCAGCTCTCGCTGTAGCCCACGTAGACCGTGTCCTCGTCCCCGGAGGAGTCCACGGCCAGGCCGGTGACCCCGGTGTACTCGGGCTTGGGTTCGGAAGCGGCCCGGGCGTCGGCGACGATGGTCGTGCTCCACGTCTCGCCCAGGTCGGTCGTGCGGGCCAGGGCGATGCTGGTCGCACCGTCCCGGGGCCCCTCTCCCTCGCCGTAGGCCATCGACGCGTAGTACAGCGTGCCGTCGCTCCCCCAGGCGAGCGATGCCTGGGGCACCCCGGCGATGCCGCTGGTGCAGTCGGGATAGGTCTCGGCCGCCGGGCGCTCCTCCGAGAAGTTCCACGTCATCCCGGCGTCGGTCGATACCAGCAGGTGGCACAGGCGGGTCCGCAGGTTGGCCGTGGCGGCGGCGATGACGCGGGGGTTGTCGGGGTGGACCGCCATCGAGGCCGGCCCGCTGAAGCCGCGGGTGGGCGCCGTCTCGTCCTCGGTCATGTGGACGCCGGCGGTCAAGCGCTCGACCTCCACCTCCTGTTCGGAGAACGTGGCCTTGTCGAAGTCGGGGACCTCGAACGGTGGGGCCGGCTGGGCGCCCTGGGCGCTCGCCGAACCGGGCGAGGCCGCCACCAGCCCGACCAGTGCCGCGACACAAAGGGTACGTCGAACATCGATCCTCATTGCACCCTCCCATGGGCACGAACACTGCGGACGAAAAAGCCGTAGGACGACGTGGCTGTTGTGGCGATCACGCCTCGCCGCCCTCGGCCGGGGCGGGCGACGACCCACGGGCGGCGACGGCACTCGCTGCTGCCGCCAACAGCAGGGCGACGGCGGTGGCTCCCAACCCGATCAGCACCAGGCTGGCGACGCCCGGCCCGGAGCTGGCCACGACCGACGTCGGCCGCTCTTCCGTCGTGGGCAGGGAGGCTTCCGCCGCGTTCACGTAGATGGCGGCCCGCGCAGGGATCCCCCCGTTGTGGTCGTGGTGCTCCTGGGTGGCGACCAGCAGGTGCTCGCCGGTGGAGATGTCCTCGGGGATCGGCACGTCGAGGGTGAACCGGCTGGTCATGCTGGAAGGCTGAGGATCCGGGAACGTCGCCAGCACCGGGCCGTCCGGGGAGTCGA
>JAHWKL010000027.1 GCA_019347915.1 Actinomycetota bacterium | reverse complement strand
GGGGCGACTCCGATGGGCCCGACCTGATGGAGCCCGACCGGCCGCAGGCAGTGGCCATAACCACACACATGGCGATGGCAAACGGCACGCGCCGCATTCTCGAGACGCTACAACTGTCGCCTCGTCCGAGACAGCCCCACGCAGTTTGTCGGACGGGATGGGAGCCGTTGCGGCGACGTCTCAGAAGCCCTCGTTTCTGAGAAAGGGCCTCCCGAGTTGGTCGCCCTTCGCGGCGAGCGAAGCGAGCCTGTGCTGTTACTGGACCCGGTCGGGTCGCTCTGCAGTTGGTCGCACTCTGGTGTCCACGTGCACGGCTTCGGTGCCGAGAAGGCGAGGGAGTCGCTGGTAGACCTCCTCGGCACGTTCGAGGGCGACGTGGGGCTCGGTGTCGGCACTGACGGCCAGTGACACGAGCAGGCGGGGCCGCGAGCCGAAGGCGACCACCCTCACGCTACTGTCGACCACTCCCCGCCTGGCCCGCAGGTCCTCCGCCGTTGCCCTCGCCACCGCCACCGCCTCCAGCGTGGTCCGGCCCCGGTCGCGGCGGTCCAACGTCACCGTTCCGAGTCGGTCGCCCTCGTCCACGGTGAGCTGTCGCCGGACGAGCCAGGCGCCCACTGCGGCGACGAGGAGTCCGCCGATGACTCCGCCCGCCGCCCACTCCCGCGAGTACGTCGTCACGGAGGCCACTAGCTCGTCGTAGAGGTTTCCGGGTTGTCGCAACGGGATGACCCCGGTGGCGGCGAGCAAGGCAACGGTCCCGGCGGCCACGAGCAGCAACCCGGTGAGGGCCAGCACGATTCGGTTGGGTCGCCGGTTCACCGGGCGCGGGCCTTGCTGCGCTTCATGTCCACCTTGACCTTCAACGGGCGTTGCAGACGCAGCTGGTCCACCCGCGCCTGGACGCGCTCCCGGGTGCGGGACTGCACCGTTCGTGGTTGCGCGTCCTGAGGGACGCGCCCCGATACGCGAGCGGCACGCCGACGAACGCGCACGTCGGCGTGCACCACGTCGCCGTCGTCCACCGCCGAGCGGCGCAGCAGCTCCTGCAGGCCGCGGCCATCGAGCGCCGCCAAGCGGTTGGGCCTCTGATCGACGAGACGCAACGCCGAAGGCCTGGCTGGCCACAGTTGCACCACGACGAGCAGAATGCCGACGAGCACGATCAGGGCTGCTGCAACCATGAGGTTGCGATTGTCCCAGCTCAGCTGGTCGAGAGCGGATGCCCACTGGTCATAGGGCACCAGCCACGGCGGGCGCCCCAGGAAGGCGAGGACGGCCTCGACCACGGCGAGAAGGCCGGCACCGAAGAGGGCGAGCCCGAGAGCCAGGCCGAGGAGGCGGTTGAGGACGGTCACGACCGCTCTGGTGGAACCTCGGGCGCCGAGATCTCGGCGCTCTGTGCCGCCGCTCCGGCCGATGGCCGCACGTCGACGACGTGCACGTCCACGGTGGCGTCGGCGAACGCCGGCACCTGCGCGGCCAGCGTCGTGCGGACCCGGCGACGGACCTCGTCGGCCACCTCGTCCAGGCGGGCGCCGAACCGCATGATGGTGTCGAGGCGCACCCGCGGTGGCGTGCGCTGGACGCGTACTCCCCGCACGGGGCCCTCCTGTCCGTAGGTGGCGACTTCTCCGAGCCTGCCCCCGTGGAACCCCAGCACGTCGGGGACCTCACGGGCTACGGCGGCGGCGAGTCGGGCCACGACCGCGGACGAGACGATGGGATCAGTCATGAGGGAGGGCTACTGGACTCGTGCAGTATCTGCTTCCTCGTTCTCGCCCCCGGGGAACACCAGGTCGTTCACGGCGATGTTGACCTCGACGACCTGCAGGCCCGTCATCGACTCGATGCGGTCGATCACGTTCTGGCGCATGCTGTCGGCGACCTCGTGGATCGACGCCGGGTACTGCATCTTGCAGTTGATGTCGACCGCCGCCTGGCGACTGCCGACCTCGACGCCCACGCCGGTGGTCCGGTGCTCGGACCCGCGGATGCGTCCGACCACGTTGCCGAGGGCGCCGGACAGGTTGCCGCCCAGGTCGGCAACACCGTCGACCTCGCGGGCGGCGATGGCGGCGATCTTGGCCACCACGGAGTCGTCGATGGAGGTGGAGCCCTGCTCGGTCTCGAGCTTGGCGACGGAGCTGCCCCGGGACTTGCCGGAGGAGCCTTGCTGCTGCTTCTGGGTCTGAGTGTTCGTGTCGCTCATGGGTGTATGCCTTTCCTGGTGTTGGGTTTCGTGGTCACTGGTCGTGGCGGTGTCCCAAGAACTCCGTCACGTCGACGCGGCCCTCGACGATGAGGGCCACGAGAAAGCCCACCGCCGCCAGTGCGGCGGTGAGCAAGGCGTCACCGAACCCGGCGAACGCCCAGACCGCTCCGATAGCCAGACCCACCAGGGTCCCGAAACGAGTAATGGTCACAGGTCCCCCTTTGGGACGGTTCGAGAGGGCAGCTCCATCAGGTCACCCGCGGCGGCGGTGGGTTGCGATGGCGTTGGAGGTAGCGGAGGAGCCCACAGGGGAGTCGCCTCCACCACGGGCCGCGGTGCACGATGATCAGTGGCGTTCGCCGGCCTGCGGTTCCGGGAATCCCGCCGCGCAGCACGGCTCGAGCCAGCAATAGCTGGCGGAAGGACTCTGTGTCCCCGCCCTGGTCGGGATGCAGCTTGCGGGCCAGACGCCGGAACGAACGCTCGACGTCCCGAGAGCTGGCGGTGGAGGGCAGGTCCAGCAACCAGCGAGCCGTGTCCGGACGCATTGTCACCTCGTGGCCGGGAATCGCGCTGCACGTTCATCCGCCTACCCCGGTGGAGCGATGGTCACACTGCGCCATCTCGCCGGTGTGCGGAATGCGCATCATCGCGCCGATCTCAGTGCCCTCAGCGGCGGGTACGTGGGCCCTCCGGGCGCCGACGGCCGCCCGGCGGTGCCGGCCCGGCGCCTCTAGCGTTGGTCTCGTGCTCGTCGGCGTACCCACCGAGGTGAAGGACAACGAGCGCCGGGTGGCGATGACTCCCGAGGGCGTGCGTGAGCTCACCGTCCACGGGCACCAGGTCCTGGTGCAGCGGGGGGCGGGGGAGGGATCGTCGTTCCACGACGACGAGTACGTCGCCGCCGGCGCCGTCCTGGTCGACGTGGACGAGGCCTGGGGCGCCGAGCTGGTGGTGAAGGTGAAAGAGCCCCAGCCCGACGAGTACGCCCGCCTGCGCCCCGACCTGGTGCTGTTCACGTTCTTGCACCTGGCCGGTTACCCCGAGGTGGCCGACGCCCTGCTGGCGGCGGGCACGACTGCCCTGGCGTACGAGACGGTGCAGCTCGACAGCGGAGATCTGCCACTGCTGGCCCCCATGAGCGAGGTGGCGGGACGCATGGCGCCCCAGATCGGCTCCCACTGGCTGGAATCCGAGAACGGGGGACGGGGTGTGCTCCTGGGAGGGGCGCCCGGGGTCCGTCCTGCTCGGGTGGTGGTGCTGGGCGCCGGTAACGTCGGATGGAACGCCGCCTGGATCGCCGCCGGCATGGAGGCCGAAGTCCTCCTGCTCGACAAGCGGATCGACCGGCTGCGGTGGGTCGACCAGATCCACAAGGGCCGCATCATGACCATCGGGTCGAACCGGGGTGCGGTGGAGCGGGCGGTGGCCGAGGCCGACCTGGTGGTCGGAGCGGTGCTCGTGCCTGGTGGGCGGGCCCCGACGGTGGTGACCGAGGAGATGGTGGCCGGCATGCGAAAGGGGGCAGTCGTCGTCGACGTGGCCGTCGACCAGGGCGGCTGCGTGGAGACCATTCGGGAGACGACGCACAGTGATCCTGTCTACGAATGCCACGGGGTGCTGCACTACGCGGTCGGCAACATCCCCGGGGCGGTGCCCCACACCTCCACCTACGCCCTGACCAACGCCACCCTGGCCTACGTCCTGGCCGTGGCCGACATGGGCGTGCCCCAGGCGCTCGAGCGCGACCCCGCGCTGCGCCACGGCCTCAACACCGTCGGCGGCCGGCTGGTCAACCCGGCGGTGGCCAGGGCCCTCGGGCGGGACGCCGGCACCGACGGCCAAAGCGCTGAGCCGTGACCGCCGGAGACGCCCCTGCTCCCCTTCCGGAGCTGCCCATCGAGGCCGAGGAGTTCCTGTCCTGGCTGGTGGCCGAGAAGGGGCGCGCCGCCAACACCCTCGGCGCCTACCGGCGGGACCTGCGGGCCTACGTCGGCTGGCTGGCCATCCGAGGGATGTCGCTGGGCGACGTCACCTCCGCCAGCGTCGAGAGCTACGTCGGCCACCTCCGCGGCCAGGGACGGGCCCCGTCGTCGGTCGCCCGGGCGCTGGTCGCCGTGCGCTCACTGCATCGCTTCCTGGCTCAGGAGGGACACCTGTCGCTCGACCCGGCGCTGGGCGTGGAGTCGCCCCGGGTGCCGCAGGGGCTGCCCAAGGCCCTCACCGAGGAGCAGGTGACCTCGCTCATCAGCGCGGTCGTGGGCCATGACCCGATCGCCCGCCGCGACCGGGCCATGCTCGAGGTCCTCTACGGCGCCGGCCTGCGGATCTCCGAGCTGGTCCGGCTGTCGCTGTCGGACCTCGACCTCGAGCAGGGCGCCCTCCGGGCCCTGGGCAAGGGGTCTCGCGAGCGGGTCGTGCCGCTGGCCGGCATGGCCAGCGAGGCCATGGCGGCGTGGCTGGCGCCGTCCGGACGGGGCGCCCTTGTGCCCGAGCAGTGGGCCCGACGGGACGATGCCGCCGCCGTGTTCCTCAACGCCAGGGGAGGGCGGCTTTCGCGCCAGGGGGCGTGGCGCATCGTCCGCGGCCACGGTGACCGGGTCGGGCTCGGCGATCGGCTCACGCCTCACGTGCTCCGGCACTCGTGCGCCACCCACATGCTCGATCACGGGGCCGACATCCGCGTCGTCCAGGAGCTGCTGGGGCACGCCTCGGTCTCGACCACGCAGGTCTACACCCTGGTGTCCACCGAACGGCTGCGCCAGGCCTACGAGCTGGCCCACCCGCGCGCCTCCGGGCCGCCCGGTCGCGGGTCGCCAGGGCGTTCGCTACCCTGAGCGAGTGCCGACCAGCGAGACGATCCAGGCCATGCGTGCCGCGCTCGAAGACGAGCGCGAGCATCTGCGCCGTCAACTCGCCGAGCTCGGCGTGGGGGGCGAAGGCATGTCCTTCGACGAGAACTTCGCCGACTCGGGCCAGGTGGCGGCCGAGAAGGGCGAGCACCAGGTGCTGGCGAACCGCCTCGGAGAGACGCTGGTCGACGTCGACCGGGCGCTGAGAAAGTTCGACGAGGGTACCTACGGGCGCTGCGAGGACTGCGGGGTCGAGATCGCCGAGCCTCGCCTCGAGGCCATGCCGGCCACCCGGTACTGCATCGACTGCGCCTCCCGGCGCTGAAGCGCCTCCTCGTGCCCCTCCGTGCCGGGCGACCATGAACGTCGACTGGGGCCAGGTGGTGCTGGTGGTGGCCGTGTTGGTGCCCTCGGTCATCCTCCACGAGGTCTCCCACGGCGTGGTGGCCCTCTGGTACGGCGACGACACGGCCAAGCAGGCGGGCCGCCTGACCCTCAACCCCCTGCCCCACATCGACCCGTTCGGGACCGTCATCCTGCCGGTGCTGTTGTCCCTCGGGGGGCTCGGCGCCTTCGGCTACGCCAAGCCCGTGCCGGTGCAGCCCAACCGGCTGCGTGACCCTCGCCAGCACTCGCTCTACGTCAGCCTGGTCGGTCCGGCGGTCAACATCGTGCTGGCGGCGATGGCGGTGCTGGTGTACCGGACCTTCTTCGAGGTCTTCCGGACCGGCGGCGGCATCCTGCTCGACCCCTCGCTGGCGGCACGGGTCGTGTTCTTCTTCGGGCTCATCAACGTGATCCTGGCCGTGTTCAACCTGCTGCCCATCCCGCCGCTCGACGGGTCGGCCATGGTGGAGCGGGTACTGCCCGAGCGCTGGTGGCCGGCGTGGCTGCGCCTTCGCCAGTGGTCGATGGGCATCCTGCTGCTGGTGGTGCTGGCCCTGCCCGGTGCGCTGGGCAGCATCTTCCGCCCTGTCGTCCAGCTCTACGCCCGCCTGCTCTGAGCGCTCCCGGGGAGGAGGCCGACGGCCCGGCGGGCCCGGGCCAGGGTCTCGGCCGCAGTTGCCCGGGCCTTGCCGGCACCGTGGCCGAGCAGGGACGCCACCGCCCGGGGGTCGGCGGCCAGCTCGGCGTAGCGCATCTGGACCGGGCGCACCAGCTCGACCACCGCTTCGGCGCAGTCGGCCTTGAGGGCCCCGTACCCCTGGTAGCGCCCGGCCAGCTCGGCGGGATCGCTGCCGGTGGCGGCAGCCAGTAGGGCCAGCAGGTTGGACACGCCCGGCTTGGCCTCGGGGTCGTAGCGCACCTCGGTCTCCGTATCGGTGACCGCCCGGCGGATCTTGCGTTCGATGCTCGAGGGGTCCTCCAGGAGCAGGATCACGCCCTGGGGCGAATCCTCGCTCTTCGACATCTTGCGGGTCGGGTCCTGGAGGTCCATGACCCGCGCTCCGACGCGGAGGATGGCCGCCTCGGGAACCACGAACGTCTCCCCGAAGCGGGTGTTGAACCGCCCGGCGAGGTCCCGGGTGAGCTCCAGGTGCTGGCGCTGGTCGTCGCCCACCGGCACCCGGTCGGTGTCGTAGAGCAGGATGTCGGCCGCCATCAGCGCCGGGTAGGTGAACAGCCCGCCGGAGACGAACTCCTGGTCGCCGGCCTTCTCCTTGAACTGCGTCATGCGCCGCAGTTCACCCACGCTGGCGGTGCACTCCATGAGCCACGCCAGCTCGGCGTGCTCGTGCACGTGGCTCTGGACGAACAACGTGCAGCGGTCGGGATCGACCCCCACGGCGAGCAGGACGGTGGCCAGCTCCAGGGTCAGCGCCCGCAGCTGGGCCGGGTCGTGGGGAACGGTCAGGGCGTGGAGGTCGACCACGCAGAAGACGCAGTCGTCCTCGTCCTGGGCCGCCACCCAGCTGCGCAGCGCACCCACGTAGTTGCCCAGGGTGACCGCGCCGCTGGGCTTGATGCCGGAGAACACGCGGGCCATGGCAGGCGATGGTAAGGCTCCGGCACCGGATCACTCGCATGAGTTTCTGTGGCAGGCGTCGGCAGCCTGCCGGGGCCGGGGGTCCGCGGTCGGCGCCGGGTCGACAATTAGCCTGGTCGGGTGCCCTACGACGTCCACACAGCGGTGTTCGAGGGACCCTTCGACCTCCTGCTGCACCTCATCCTGCGTGAGGAGCTCGACCTCTACGAGGTGTCGCTGTCGACCATCGTCGACAGCTACCTCGCCGAGCTGCAACGCCTCCAGGAGGCCGAGGCCGCTCTCGACCTGGAGGTCGCCACCGAGTTCCTGCTCATCGCCGCCACCCTGGTCGAGCTCAAGACCCGCCGGCTGCTGCCCCGCCCCGAGTCCATCGAGCTCGACGAAGAGCTGGCCCTGTGGGAGGAGCGCGACATGCTTCTCGCCCGGCTGCTCGAGTGCAAGACGTTCAAGGATGCCGCCGAGATGCTGGCGCGCCTCGAACAGGAGGCGGCGCGGTCAGTGCCGCGGCGAGTGGGGCCGGGGGAGCGCTTCGCCTCCCTGCAACCCGACCTGCTGGCCGGGGTCAGCGCCGGCGACGTGCGTGCCGCGTTCCTCCGGGCCGCCGCGCCCCGCCCACCGCCCCGGGTCGATGTCCGCCACCTGGCCATGGTCAAGGCCAGCGTCAACGACGTCGTCGCCGAGCTCTCCCGCTCTCTTCCCCTCAGCGGCACCACCAGCTTCCGCCGCCTCACCGCCGGCCTGGACGAGCGACTCGAGGTGGTGGTCCGGTTCCTCGCTCTGCTCGAGCTGTGCAAGGAGGGGCTGGTCGAGCTGTCCCAGGCACAGCGCTTCGGCGACATCGCCGTGCGCTGGGTGGGGCCCCGTATCGGCGCTCCGGCGCTGGTGGGCGCCGGGGAGGGATGACCCCCGAGGCGGAGGTGGACGACCGGGTCGAGGTCCGCCGGGCCCTGGAGGCCATCCTGCTGGTCGCCGAGGAGCCTGTGGACGCCCAGCTCCTGGGTCAGGTGCTGGAGGTGGGCCCGGCGGCGGTCGAGGTGCTGTGCACGCAGTTGGCTGACGACTACCGGAGGGACGAGCGGGGTTTCGTGCTGGCCCGGGTGGCCGGCGGCTGGCGCTTCCAGTCGGCGCCCGACCTCGACGCCTACGTCGAGCGCTTCGTGCTGGAGGGCCGCTCGGCCCGGCTGTCGGCGGCCGCCCTGGAGACCCTGGCCATCGTGGCCTACAAGCAACCCGTGTCCCGGGCCCAGGTGGCGGCTGTGCGGGGTGTCAACGTCGACAGCGTGCTGCGCACCCTCCAGTTGCGGGGGTACGTGGAGGAGGTGGCACGCGACCCCGGGCCGGGCCAGGCCGCTCTGTTCGGTACCACCGCCACCTTCCTCGAGAAGCTCGGCCTCGACTCCCTGGCCGACCTGCCGTCACTCGGTGACTTCGTCCCCGACTCCGACACGGTGGAGGTTCTCGAGCAGGGCCTCCGTCCGGTGCCACCCCCGGCGGAGCGACCCCGCCCGTGAGCGCTGCCGGCGAGGCGGGAGCCGGTGGTGACGGTGAGCGCCTCCAGAAGGTCCTGGCCCGCGCCGGCTTCGGCAGCCGTCGGCTCAGCGAGGAGCTGATCGCCGACGGCCGGGTGACGGTCAACGGGGAGGTGGCCCAGCTGGGCCGGCGGGTCGACCCGCTGCACGACGAGGTGGCAGTGGACGGCGTACCCGCCGCCGTGCGTCCCGATCTCGTGTACTACCTGTTGAACAAGCCGCGGGGCGTGGTCACCACCGCCTCCGACCCCCAGCGCCGGCCGACGGTCGTGGAGCTGGTGCCGAGCGATCCTCGGGTGTTCCCCGTGGGACGCCTCGACGTCGACACCGAGGGCCTCCTGGTGATGACCAACGACGGCGACCTGGCCTTCCGCTTGACCCACCCGTCCCACGGCGTGGACAAGGCCTACCTGGCCGAGGTGGCGGGACACCCCTCGCCGGCGGTGGTCCGGCGGCTGCGCGAGGGCGTGGAGCTCGACGACGGGCCCACGAGCCCGGCACGGGTGTCGCTCACCCCGCCCAACCTCCTGCGCCTCGTGCTCCACGAGGGCCGCAACCGCCAGGTGCGGCGCATGTGCGAGGCGGTGGGTCATCCCGTGGTGCGCCTCGTTCGGTACCGCATCGGCCCTCTCACCGACCCCTCATTGGCGCCGGGGAGATGGCGGGTGCTCGACCGCTCGGAGGTCCGGTCCCTGCAGGAAGCGGCTGCCGGTGCTGGCGCCGGCCGCCAGTAGCATCTGCGGCCGTGGCCTTCCTCCTCGACCGGCGGCGGTGATGGCCGTCGTGCGAGCCCTGAGAGGAGCGACGACGGTCGATGTCGACTGCGCGGAGCAGATCCGCGAGCGGGTGGTGGCCCTGCTCGAGGAGATGTTCGCCCGCAACGGTGTCGATCACGACCACCTGGTCAGCCTGATGTTCACCGCCACCAACGACCTGCACTCGCTGTTCCCGGCGGCGGCCGCCCGCACCATCGGTCTGGGCGACGTGCCCATGCTGTGCGCCCGGGAGCTCGACGTGATCGGGGGCACGCCCCGGTGCATCCGGGTGCTGGCCCACCTCGAGACCGACCGGGGTCGGTCCCAGCTGCGCCACGTTTACCTCGAAGGGGCCAGCAACCTGCGCGATGACCTTCCCGGTTGAGGGCCGCCGGGCCGTTGTCGTGGGGACGGGCCTGGTCGGCGCCTCCCTCGGCATGGCCCTGCGCCGCCAGGGTTGGCACGTGACCGGGCGGGACTGCGACCAGCGGCGAGCGCACCGGGCGCTGGCCCTGGGCGCCCTCGATGTGGTGGGCGACGACCCCGACGCCGAGCTCACCTTCGTGGCTACTCCCGTGGGTGCCGTGGCCGCCGAGGCGGCCACCGCACTGAAGGGCGGCGGGGTGGTCACCGACGTCGGCAGCGTGAAGGGCTCCATCGTCCAGGCCGTCGATCACCCCCGCTTCGTCGGCGGCCACCCCATGGCCGGCAGTGAGCAGGAAGGGCTCGACGGAGCCGACGCCGACCTGTTCTCGGGGGCGGTGTGGGCGCTCACGCCCGTCGAGGGCACCGAGGCCGGAGCCCACTCGTTGGTCCGCTCGGTGGTCACCTCGCTCGGCGCCGAGGTGCTGGAGCTCACTCCCGAGCACCACGACGTCCTCGTCGCCGTGGTCTCCCACGTGCCCCACCTGACCGCCGCCACTCTCATGGGCCTGGCGGCGGGCCGGGCCCAGGAGCACCGCGCCCTGCTCCGCCTGGCCGCCGGCGGGTTCCGGGACATGACCCGGGTGGCCGCCGGCCATCCCGGCATCTGGCCCGACATCTGCGTGGAGAACCGCCAGGCCATCGTCGAGCTGCTGGACCAACTCGAGCAGGCGCTGTCGGCCATGCGCGAGATGGTGGCGTCGGGAGACCGTCGCGGCCTGCTCGCCGCACTGGAGCACGCCCGCACCGCCCGGACCAGCCTGCCGGTGCGGGCCGCCGGCCACGGGAACCTGGTCGAGGTCAGGGTCCCCGTGCCCGACCGGCCGGGCGTGCTGGCCGAGATCACCACCCTCGCCACCGAGCTCGGGGTCAACATCTGCGACCTGGAGATCGCCCACTCCACCGAGGGCGACGCCGGCGTGCTCATCCTCGTCGTGGAGGCCGGGCCGGCCGGTGCCCTGTGCGCAGCCCTCGCCAGCCGGGGCTACCACCCCGCCGCCCGGAGCCTGCCGTGAGCACCTTGGCCATCGAGCCGCTGGCCGCCCCGCCCGACGCCGTCGTCACCGTTCCCGGCTCCAAGAGCATCACCAACCGTGCACTGGTGACCGCCGCCCTGGCTGAGGGGCGCAGCGTGCTCTCGGGGGCGCTGATCGCCGACGACACCGAGGCCATGACCGAGTCGCTGGGCCGCCTCGGCGTGGTGGTGACCATCGACCGGGCGAGCTCCACGGTCACCGTGGAGGGTACCGCCGGCCGGGTTCCGCCGGGCCCGGCCGAGGTCGACGCCCGGCTCTCGGGCACCACCGCCCGGTTCCTGCTGCCCCTGCTCGCCCTGGGCCAGGGTCGCTACCGGCTGGACGGCGCCGAACCGCTCCGGGTCCGCCCCATGGGGCCGCTGGTCGACGCCCTGCGCCGGCTCGGCGCCGAGGTCGTCGACGAGGGTCGCCCCGGTCACCTGCCGCTGACCGTCGTCGGCAACGGCCGGCTCGGAGGCGCCGTCGCCCTCTCCGGGGACGTGTCGAGCCAGTTCCTGTCCGGCCTGCTGCTGAGCGGCCCGGCCATGGCGGGCGGGCTGCAGGTCGAGCTCTCCACCCCGCTTGTCTCCCGGCCCTACGTCGAGCTCACCGCCGCCACCATGGCCGCCTTCGGCGTGGAGGTGGAGCGTGACGGCGAGCGGCGGTTCCGCGTGCCCCCCGGGTGCTACCGCGCCGCCCGTCACCCCGTGGAGCCCGACGCCAGCGCCGCCTCTTACTTCTTCGCCGCCGCCGCCCTGTCCGGGGGCCGTGTCCGGGTGCCGGGGCTGGGTCCACGATCGGTGCAGGGGGATCTGCGGTTCGTCGACGTCCTCGAGCGCATGGGCGCCACCGTGCATCGCCACGGCGACGGCACCGAGGTGGTCGGCTCCGGGAACCTGGTCGGCGTCGACGTCGACCTGTCCGACTGCTCGGACACGGCCCAGACGCTGGCGGTCGTGGCCGTGTTCGCCTCGTCACCGACGCGGGTGCGGGGCATCGGCTTCATCCGGCGCAAGGAGACCGACCGCATCGGCGCCGTGGTCAACGAGCTGCGCCGCTGCGGGATCGACGCCGACGAGGAGGACGACGGTTTCCTCGTGCGCCCCGGAAGCCCCCGACCCACGCGCGTCGCCACCTACGGCGACCATCGCATGGCCATGAGCTTCGCCCTGCTCGGCCTGCGGGTGCCCGGTATCGAGATCGCCGACCCCGGCTGCGTGGCCAAGACCTTCCCCGGGTTCTTCTCGAGCCTCCGCCAGCTCGCCTCGGGGTCGGCGGCGGCTGCCGGCTAAGGTCCGACGCCGTGCGCGTCGTCGCCATCGACGGGCCGGCCGGATCGGGTAAGTCCACGGTCGCCCGGCGCCTGGCCCACCGACTCGACCTCGACTACCTCGACACCGGCGCCATGTACCGGGCGGTGGCCTTCGCCGCCCTGCGCCGGGGCATGGACCCCTCCGACGCTGAGCCGGTCGCCCGCATGGCGCGAGAGCTGGAGATCACCGTCGAGGAGCATCGGGTCACCGTCGACGGCGTCGACGCCACCATCGAGATCCGGGGACCGGAGGTGACCCGGGCGGTGAGCGCGGTGGCCGCCAACGTCGAGGTGCGGGCCGAGCTCGTCCGCCGGCAGCGTGAGTGGGCCCGGCAGCGGGGTGGCGGGGTGATCGAGGGACGTGACATCGGCACCGTGGTGTTCCCCGACGCCCAGCTCAAGGCCTACCTCACCGCCCGACTCGACATCCGGGCCGCCCGGCGACACCAGGAGGTGGCCGACATGGACTACGAGGCGGTGGCCGCCGACATGGCCCGACGGGACACCTACGACTCCGAGCGCCAGGCCGATCCTCTGCTGCGGGCCTCCGACGCCGTGGCCGTCGACACCAGTGACCGCAGCGTCGACGAGATCGTCGACGAGCTGGTCACCCGGCTGTCCGCTCAGCGATGAGCACGGTGAGAGACCAGGGGCCGCTCCGCCCCCGCTTCTACATGATCGTCCGGGCCCTCATCGCCGGCTTCGGGCGCGTGTACTGGCGCTTCGGCGTCGACGGCGCCGAGCACCTTCCACGGGAGGGAGCGTTCATCCTGGCCCCGGTCCACCGCTCCAACATCGACACCCCCCTCATGTCCACGCTCGTCCACCGCCCGATGCGGTACCTCGGCAAGCTGGAGATGTGGAAGTACGGGTGGTCGGCGTGGCTCTGGGACTCCCTCGGCGCCTTCCCCGTCCGGCGCGACACCGTCGACCGCGACGCCATGCGCAAGTGCGTCGAGGCCCTGCGCCGGGGTGAGCCGCTGGTCGTGTTCCCGGAGGGGACCCGCCGGAGCGGCCCCCTCGTCGAGGACCTCTACGACGGCGCCGCCTCCCTCGCCCTGCGCACCGGCGTGCCCATCATCCCCGTCGGCATCGGCGGCTCGGAGCGGGCCATGCCCCGGGGTACGAGGCTGCTGCGCCCGGTGCGGGTGCGGGCGGTGGTAGGCCCTCCGCTGCTGCCCGAGGTCACCGAGGAGGGCCGGAGCACCTCCCGGCGGGCCATCAAGGCCCTCACCGAGCGGCTGCACACCGAGCTGCAGGCCGTCTTCGACAAGGCCCAGGTCCGCGCCGGCGCCTGACCCCCGTCAGGTCCCGAGCGCGGCCAGGACCTCGCTGGCGGCCACGTCGCGATCCGGAGCGGCGGGGGCCGTGCGGGACGCGCCCAAGGTCAGCGAGGCCACCACGTCGATGGCGGTCAGGAGCTCCCGCAACTCGCGGGGCGGCGGAAAGTACTCGTCCTCCGTCGTGGCGGCCACCTCCTCGACGCCGTGGCGGGGAGCGAGGCGCTCGATCACCGACCGCACCAGCTCCTCGGGGGCGGAGGCGCCGGCGGTCACCCCCACGGTGCCGGCGAGGTCCTCGGGCAGCTCCTCGGGCCCGTTCACCCGGTGGACCCGGCGGGCGCCGGCCGCCCTCGCCATCTTCTCCAGGGCCACGGTGTTGGAGGAGTTGGCCGATCCGATCACCACCACGGCGTCGCAGCGCTCGGCGATCTGCACCAGGGCCGACTGACGGTTGGTGGTGGCGAAGCACAGGTCGCTGCGGCCGGGCATCCACAGGTCGGGGAAGCGCTGTCGACTGGCCTCCAGCACGCCGGCCCAATCGCGCTGGCTGAGGGTCGTCTGGGCAAGGAGGGCGACGGGCTGGCCGGTGTCGGGAAGATGGGCGACGTCGTCCTCCGACTCGACCAGGTGGATGGACTCGGGCGCCACCGCCATGGTGCCGACCGCCTCGTCGTGCCCCTCGTGGCCCACGTAGATGATGGAGTAGCCCTTGCCGGCACGAACCTTCACCTCGTGGTGGACCTTGGTGACCAGTGGGCACACCGCGTCCACCACGTAGCCGCCGTGGCGGCTGGCGGCCTCCACCACCTCGGGCGCCGACCCGTGCGCCGACAGCATGAGCGGCGCACCGGGAGGCACCTCGGAGACGTCGTCGACGAAAACCACGCCCAGCGCCCGGAAGCGGTCGACCACGAGCCGGTTGTGCACGATCTCGTGGTAGCAGTACACGGGCGGCTCGAAGGCCCGGACCATCCACGACAGGGCCTTGATGGCCATCTCCACGCCGGCGCAGAAGCCCCGGGGCGCGGCGAGCAGGACCTTGTCGACGTCCACGGGCCCACCGTATCGGGGCCTCCGGTCGCCCACCCCGTATCCTCGGCGGCATGGCCCTTCCCCGGGTGGTCGCGGTCGCGCCCGCCTCTCCTGCCGAACGCGCCGGCCTCCGGCCCGGTGACGAGATCGTCACCCTGGCCGGGCGCGTCCCCCGTGACGTCATCGAGTGGCAGATGCTGGCCGACGAGGCCGACCTCGAGCTGGAGGTCCGCCGCGGTGGCCTCGACCGCAGCGTGGAGGTGGCCAAGGCCGCGGGCGAGCCACTGGGCGCCGAGGTGCACTCGGCGCTGTTCGACCAGGTCCGGACCTGCGACAACCACTGCGAGTTCTGCTTCATCCACCAGCTGCCACCGGGGCTGCGCAAGAGCCTGTACCTGAAGGACGACGACTACCGGCTGAGCTTCCTCTACGGCAACTTCACCACCCTGACCCGCTTCACCGAGGCCGACCTCGAGCGAGTGGTGACCGAGGGGCTGAGCCCGCTCAACGTCAGCATCCACGCCACCGACCCCGAGGTGCGGGCCCGCATGCTGCGCAACCGGCGGGGGGCGACCAGCCTGCGGTGGCTGCGAGCCCTCCTCGACCACGGGATCGAGGTCCACGGCCAGGTGGTGGTGTGTCCCGGGGTCAACGACGGCGCCGTCCTCGACGACACCCT
The DNA here is from genome assembly GCA_019347915.1 of Actinomycetota bacterium. Taxonomy (GTDB): domain Bacteria; phylum Actinomycetota; class Acidimicrobiia; order Acidimicrobiales; family CADCSY01; genus JAHWJR01. Next base: position 8,740 of record JAHWKL010000027.1, on the reverse strand, counting down.
CATCGGCGTGCTCGACGAGTACCCGGAGCTGGCGTCGCTGTGCGTGGTGCCGCTGGGGCTGAGCCGGTGGTCGGACGAGGCCAACCTGCGCCCCCACACCGCCGGGGAGGCTGCGGCCGTGGTCGATGTGGTCGAGGAGTGGCAGGACGTGTTCCTGCGCCTGCTGGGCCGACGGCTCGCCTTCGCCGCCGACGAGTACTACCTCGTCGCCCGCCGCCCGTTCCCTCCGGCCGAGGCGTACGAGGGCTTCGCCATGCACGAGGACGGCATCGGCATGGCCCGGACCTTCGAAGCCGAGCTGCTCGGCCACGCCGAGACCCCCACCGGGCCCCAGGCCGGCTTCTTCGCCTGGGTCGACGGGGCCCCGGCCGAGGGCTACCGGGCGAGGCGTGAGCCCGTGCCGGCGCCCGCGCCGGTTCCGGTGCCGGTGCGGCTGGGAAGCCGGCCGGACACACCCGTGGGCATCCTGACCGGCACCTACGGCGCCCAGGTCCTCGGGCCGTTGGTCGATGGGTTCGATCGTCCGGAGGTGCGGGTCATCCCCGTCGACAACCGCTTCTTCGGCGGCAACATCGGGGTGACGGGGTTGCTGGTGGGCAACGACCTGGCCCGGGTGCTCTCCGCTGAGCCCGAGGGGCACCGCTACCTGCTGCCCGACGTCTGCCTGTCACAGGGGCGGTTCCTCGACGGCACCGCTCCCGCCGACCTGCCCCGCCCCGTGGAGATCGTGCCCACCGACGGCATCGCCCTGCGCCGCGCGCTGTGCCTCGACCGGCGCACGGTGGGCGCCGGCGCGGTGGCGTCGTGACCGGCGACGCCACCGAGGCGGACCGGCTGCCCACGGTCGCCATCGTGGGCCGCCCCAACGTCGGGAAGTCGACGTTGCTGAACCGCATCGTCGGTCGCCGCGAGGCGATCGTCGAGGAGCAGCCGGGCGTCACCCGCGACCGCAAGGCGGTGGAGGCGGAGTGGATCGGGCGGCGTTTCATGGTGGTCGACACCGGTGGTTGGTCGGCCACCGGTGACGCCCTCGACGCCTCCGTCAGCCGCCAAGCCGAGCGGGCGTGGGCCCAGGCCGACGTCGTGCTGTTCGTGGTCGACGTCACCGTGGGGCTCACCCCCGAGGACCAGAAGGTGGCGTCGATGCTGCGGGGCGGCCCGGTGCCGGTGCTGGTCGTGGCCAACAAGGTCGATGGGGAGACCCGGGAACCCGACGTCTGGGAGTTCGTCAAGCTGGGGCTCGGCGACCCGTGGCCAGTCAGCGCTTTGCACGGGCGGTCGACCGGCGACATGCTCGACGAGGCGGTCCGCCTCCTTCCGCCCCCGGTGCCGGTCGCCGACGACGACGGACGCCCTTCCCCCCCGGTCGACGCCAAGGTCCCGGCCGTGGCCATCGTGGGCCGTCCCAACGTGGGCAAGTCCACGCTGTTCAACCGGGTGATCGGCGACGAGCGCTCCGTGGTCCACGACCTTCCCGGGACCACGCGCGACAGCATCGACACCGAGGTGGAGACCGACGAGGGGGTCATCCGCTTCGTCGACACCGCGGGCATGCGCCGGCGGTCCCGCATCGACACGGGCCCCGAGTACTACTCGATGGTGCGGGCGCTGCGAAGCGTCGACGCCGCCGACCTGGCCGTGTTGGTCATCGACGCCTCTGAGGGCGTGACCCACCAGGACCAGCGCCTGGCCGAGCGCATCGACGCCGCTGGGTGCCCAACGGTGATCCTTCTCAACAAATGGGAGCTTCTGGACGCCGAACAGCGGGCCGACGTGATCGCCCAGGTAGCCGACCGGCTCCACTTCATGGCTACGTCCCCGGTCATCAAGGGCAGCGCCCTCACCGGCAAGAGCATCCAGAAGCTGCTCCCGGCCCTGGCCGAGGCGGGCGACGCCTACCGCCGGCGGGTCCCCACCCGAGAGCTCAACCAGGTCCTCCAGGCCGCCCAGGTCGCCCACCCCTCGCCGGTGGGCAGGGTCCTCTACGCCACCCAGGGAGCCACAGAGCCGCCAACCTTCACTCTTTTCGCCAATCGCCGGCTCCCGCCCACCTACCTGCGCTACCTGGAGCGCCGGCTGCGGGAACACTTCGCGCTGGGCAACACGCCGGTCAAGCTCCGGGTTCGCCAGCGCTGACCGAGCGCGTGCGGCTTCCGGGACCGCACCGGGACCCCGTCGGTATACGCTCGTCGCAGTCATGATCGAGCGCCCGATCCTCGGGATCGTCGCCGTCGCCGCCGTGCTGGCTGCCTCCGTGTGGGGGCGCTCGGCTCGTCGCCTTCTGCGGGTGTCGCGGCGGATCGAGCACAGCTCGGGGAGCCACTCGGAGGCAGCTCAGCTGGCCAGGGCGTCCCTGCTCAAGGACGCTCATGCCACCCTGCTCTACGCCGCCGTGGCCCTGGTGGCGGCGGTGGCGGCCATCTCCAGCTCGGGCTGGGCCGACGCCTTCAGCGTGGTGTTGCTGATCCCCGTGGTCATGTCGCTGCGCTACGCCCATCAGCTCGTGAGCCACGCCCGGCTCACCGAGAGCCGCAGCCAGCTCGAGCAGCGAGCGCAGGAGGTGCTGGTCCAAGAGGCGCTCGCCCCCAAGCGGTGGGCAGCCCGGCTGGCCCCCGAGGAGGTACCCGAGTTCGCCGGCTTCGACCTCGGCACGGTCTACCAGGCGGGTACGGGGATGATGGCCGGGGACTTCTACGACGTGTTCCGGGCCGCCCCCAACCGGGTGGCGGCGGTGATCGGCGACGTCGCCGGGCACGGCATCGAGCCCTCCATCAGCGCGTTCCAGGCAAAGCACCTGCTCCGGGTCTTCCTTCGCCAGTACCGTGACCCCGCCCAAGCGCTCGAGGAGCTCAACACCCAGATCTCGGGGATGGACCGCGGCGAGGAGTTCATCTCCATGTGCGTGGTGGTGTTCGACACCGAAGCAGGCACCTTGCGCTACGCCTCCGCCGGTCACCCCTCCAGCTTCTTCTGCCGTGACGACGACGTCCGCTCGCTCAAGGCCACCGGTCCGCTGATCTCGCTCGAGCGGAACTCCACCTACACCAGCCGGGAGATCCCGCTCGAAGGGGGCGACCTGGTGGTGATGTACACCGACGGCCTGGCCGAGGCCCGTAACGGTGAGCAGCTCTTCGGCGAGGAGCGCATCGCCGCCCTCATTCGGCGGGATCCGTCGGTCGACCCTGACGTGTTGTGCAAGGCCCTGGTCGAGGCGGCTGCCGACTTCGCCACCTCGCCGGTGACCGACGACATCGCCATCCTCGCCATCCGCCGCGTCTGATCCACCGGGCGGCCGACAACGGCCTGCCGGCGGGCCCGAGTCGTAGCCTGGCCAGGTGCCCTGGTGTGACGGTTGCAGCCGGTTCTGGACGGTCGACGCCGTGGCCGCCGACCGGGCCTGCCCCAGCTGCGGTGACGAGCTCCCCGAGCCCGGCGTCGGCGAGGACCTGTCGACGCCCTGGCACTTCAAGCTGCTGGTCGTGGCCGTGGTCGTCTATCTCGGCTGGCGGGCCGTGCAGGGCGTCCAATGGCTCGTGGGCAACCTCTAGCAGGCTCAGTTTCGGACCGGGGACGCTAGGGTGACGCCCACGGGCTGTGGCGCAGCTTGGTTAGCGCGCTTGACTGGGGGTCAAGAGGTCGGGAGTTCAAATCTCCCCAGCCCGACAGCGAAAGTGCAGGTCAGAGCCAGTGCGAGGAAGCACCGGCTCTTCTGCTTTTCCGGCATGTATGCAAGATGTATGCAGATCTCGTACCATCTGGGCGGTGCAGTGGGTCCAGGTGAGGGAGCCGGAGGTCCACCGGCAGCGGGGCAAGTGGGTGGTCCGCCAGAGCGGCTACGACCCCGCCACCGGGCGCCGCCGGGTGCGCCAGCTCGGGACCCACACCACCAAGCGGGCGGCTGTGGCCCAGCAGCGGGCGCTGGCCGAGGGGCGGGCCGGCACCGAGACCGAGACGCTGGGTGAGTACCTGGAGGTGTGGCTGCGGTCCAAGGACGGCCGGGTGGCGGCCAGCACCTTCGACCAGTACGCCTGGGCGCTCCGCCGCCACGTGGCTCCCCTGATCGGTGCCGTGCGGCTGTGCGACCTGACGCCCGAGATGCTCGACGAGTGGGTGGGCACGCTGAGCGCGGTCGACGGCGACGGGAAGCGCCGGCTGGGGCCGACCTCGGCCCGCCTTGTCCGAAAGGTGCTCTCGATGGCCCTGGAGGAGGCGGTGGAGCGCGGCCGGCTCGCCCGCAACCCCGTCCGGCTCACCCAGCCACCCCGGCCGGAGCGATCGCGCACGAAGCTGGGCTGGACGCTGGAGGAGGCCAGCAGCTTCCTGCAGGCGGTGGCCGATCACCGCCTGTACGCAGCGTTCCACCTGTGCCTGGTCACCGGGCTGCGCCGAGGCGAGGTCCTGGCGCTGCGCTGGGACGACGTCGACCTCGAGAGACACCACCTCCGGGTGGTGCAACAGCTCGCCCTCGAGCGAGGCCGCCCGGTGCTCAAGGAGCTCAAGACCGAGCACAGCGAGCGACTGGTCACCTTCGGGGCGGCCACCGCTGCGGTGCTGGCCAAGCACCGGGAACGGCAGGGGGCGGAAGCCGCCTTCGTCGGCCTCGCATGGCAGGGCTCCGGCCTGGTGTTCACCACGGCGCTCGGCGGCTGGATCGATCCCAACAACTTCCGTCGCCTCATGGACCGCCTGGTCGATCAGGCTGGAGTTCCTCGGATCACCCCCAAGGGCATGCGCCACACCGCTCAGTCGGTGGGGCGCCTGGTGGTGGGCGACGACAAGGTGATGCAGGAGCGGCTGGGCCACTCCGACATCGGAATCACGCTCAACACCTACACCCACACTGTCAGCGAGCAGCACCGCCGAGCCGGTGATCGTCTGGACGAGGTGTTCGCGCCGCCCGGGTCGTGAGCCCACTCAGGACTCGGCGAGAGCGCTTGGCCGACGACAGCCTTGTCGTCATCCGGGGCGGGACGCTCGAGAGGTCCTCTCTTCGGGCCGATGCCGAGCGCACCTTCCGCCGGTTCGGCGAGCGCGGCGTGTCGGTGCTGGCAGCGCCGACAGACAATGACCTCGATCTGCTCGCCCGAACCGTCCTGCGTCGCCACAAGCAGCTCACTGTCACGTCAGCGGGCGCCATCAGGAGGGCCGGGCTCGAGCTGCGGCCCACCTTTCGCCGACCACATCATGCGAAAATGAGCAGCAACTGAATCGTCACTTCCGACGAGAGGAGGCGGAGTGATGGCGGTACCGATCGACATCGATGTCGACTGGAACACGATGGACGACACCGGTCTGCCGTGGACGTTCGTCGACGAGGCAGTCGATCCGAGCAAGATCGTCGCTGGCGCGTTCGTCATCGCTGGCCGGGGCACGGCTGTCGCTGTGGCCGAGGTGGTCGACGTCGACGAGGACGGTGTTGTTCATCTCCGCGACGTGGGAAGGACGGTCGAGGCCAACCTTCACCTGGTTCGGCAGGGGAGGCCGGTGCCGTGAGCATCTGCCCATGAGGGCGTCAGCCGCCGCCGGCCTGACCTTTGCTTTCGTTGTCGTCGGGCGCGGGTTCTCGGGCGAGGTCCTCGGCTAATCCATCCTCGCCAGCGTGCCCCCGCTTGGCGCGCCGCTCCAAGTCCTCCAGCTGGTTGGCGATGGACCGCAGCGCCGTCTGCCACCGGCTCAGGCCCTGGAAGGAATGCGCCACCAGCGCCTCCACCCTGGGATTGACCGCCATGGAGCGCTCGGCCTTGGAGATGCTGGCCTTGGACCAGCGCTGCCCAGACTGGGCGCCAGCGCGTGGTGATCGGCGAACGCATCTGGGGCCAGCCGAACCCGATGGAGGCGTGAACGGGGTCTTCTGCTGAGGAAGTGCGGTCTCCGCGTTAGGAGACCCTGTAGAGCGGCCTTTGCGGGGATGTTCTCGACTTGGTTCTCACGGATGCGCGCTCAGCGGGGCTGGACCTCTTCGAGGAATGCCCGCGGCGTACAGATCACCAGATCGTCGAGATCGAGGGCGAGCAGGTCAGCGTCTCCAGTGACGAGCTGCGCCGCTGCGCCGCGGGCGAGCGCGACGAGGTAGTCGTCGTCGGCATCGCGTCCGACCGAGGGCGGATCGACAGGGTCGGGTGCTTCGTCCGCGACGCCGGCGACTGCGGTGAGGAGGTCGTCTGCGTCCTCGACATCGAAGAACCGTCGGAGGCTGCGCCGGTGGACGACGTCTCGGGCTTCGGCAAGGAGCACCGGGCAGACGACGAGGACGAACCTCCGCTGCAGGGCGGCGGTCACGACACTGCCGGGCGGTCCCTGCGGGTTGATCAACGCCGAGACGATGACATTGACGTCGAGGACGGCTCGCAAGGTCGAGCGGTCAGGCGCCGCGAGCCCGCCGCCGCTCGGCGCGGGCGGCCCGGACCTCGCTGACCGCTAGTGCCATCGCCTCGCCCTCGTCGAGCTGCACGCCCCGCTCAGCTTGCTTGCGGGCGATGTCATCGAGCACGGCCAGGCCACGAAGGCCGAGGTATCGGCGCAACGCTTCGTGGACGAGCTCGTCTTGCTGGACCCCGTCGTTGGCCGCGGCGCGCTCGAGCGCTTCGAGCACGTGCTCGTCGACGTTCACTGTCAGCGGCTTGCGCACCTCTACAGCGTAGAACGGCTGGGACGTAGCAGCGCCGTGCGGACTGTCCGAGCTGCTGCGACGGCGTCCATTCGTAGGAGCGGGCACTCGCCGCGATCCTCGCCCAAGCCCATGTCGACAATCGGTTGCGGGGCGGCCGCGGTCGAGGTGTTGTGGCTACCTGCCAGCGTCATCAGCGTCCCCACCGTCGGGCTCAAGCTCGGCCACGAGCTCCTGGGTCAGCCCGTCCTTGCCAGATTGGCTTCGCCTCGCCCGCCGCTCCAGGTCCTCGAGCTGGTTGGCGATGGACCGCAGCGCCGTCTGCCACTGACTCAGGCCCTGGAAGGAGTGCGCCACCAGCGCCTCCACCCGGAGGTTGACCGCCGAGACGATCCGCTGCTGGGCCTCGGTGAGCTCGATGGGGCCGATCTGTTCCAGGAAGGCCTGCAGGCGCATGGACAGCAACGCCTGCTGGTACGGCTCACCGAAGACCAGATCCACCAGCAGGCCCAGCGCCTGACCGAATTCCTCGGCATCGGGGGTGGCCAGCTTCACCGGCACCCCGGGGTGGTCCGACCACGGCGGGGGAGGCATGAAGAACCAGGCGATGGGCACCTCGAAGGCCCGGGCGAAGGCCATGATCTCGTCGGCGTCGAACTTGCGGATGAAGCGCCCGGCGATGGAGCGCTCGGCCTGGGAGATGCTGGCCTTGGACCAGCGCTTGCCCAGATAGGGCGCCAGCGCGTCGGCGGCCTGGTCCTGGGTCCAGCCCTTGTCCTCCCGGGCCCGGGTCAAGTTGTAGGCCACCACCTGGTTGGGGGTCAGTCCCAGGTAGGAGGGGACCTCGCCGACCTCGGGATCGGGGGGTCGCTTGAATTTCTTCGGCATCAGTCGTCCGTCCTGTGCCGTCCAGTGCCGCTGAGTGTCAATGAGTCCACAACGTCCAAATATAGCCGTTGACGAGGGGATGACAGCGACGTAATTTGCGGGCATGGTGGCCCGCAGAGAGCTCCGCTTGGTCGGCCCGACGTCCTCGCTGGACGAGCTTCCCGAGGTGCTCACCATCGAAGAGGCGGCCAAGGTGCTGCGCATCGGGCGAGGTGCGGCCTACGCCCTGGCTCGCAAGTACCTGGCCACCGAAGGCCGGGAAGGCCTGCCCGTGGTGCCCCTCGGGCGCAGCCGGCGCGTGCCCCGGGCGGGACTGCTCCGGCTCCTCCACGTCGAGCCGGGCCGTGCCGCTGGAGAGTGACGCCCGAGCCGTGGGCCAGCGAGCAGGCGCTCGTAGCGGGGTCATGCTCACTGCGGCCGGCCGGGTGGTGTGCCGGGCGGTGGGCACCACGGCGTGGGCGGTGCTGTGCGAGCTGGCCCTCGACGCCGAGGCCGACGCCCACGGGAATCTCGTGGCCGCCACCAACGTGCGGCGCATCGCCGGCGACCTCGGCATCAGCAAGGACACCGCGGCGCGTGCCCTGAGCCGCCTGGTCGACGCCGGACTCGTGGTTCGTCACTGCCGCCGCGGCGCCGGCGGCCACTTCGTCCGCTCGCTCTACGAGCTGCGCCTCGACCCTGACGCCGGCGTCACCGTGGTCGCCCCCTCACCGGGTCCCACGTCTCCGTGTCCGGTTCTCGGCGACACCGACGCCGACGTAGACGCCCGTCCCCGCGCCGAGGTGAAGCGGTCCGCTCGGCGGGACCGGACCGGGCCTGGGCCCCGCCGTCCCCAGCCTGGCCAAGAAGCCCTGTTCGAGCTGGGCACCGAAGCCATGGAGCACCAGTGACCTCCGCTGTGCTCGTTGTGTCCGTCACCGTCGCCGCCGCCGATGTGGGCCAGCCCCTCACCACCAACGAATCACCGGGTCACGACCGATCAGCTCAACTCCACTCCGACCAACTCACCACCAGCCCAAGACCACCAACACCAACTCCCAACCACGTCAACGACCAACCCACCACCACCATCAACCACGTCCACGACCAACTCACCACCACCGACAACACCACCACCAACCACAACCAAAACCGATCCAGACACTGGCACCCTGCGGTGCCGTTCCCCGGAGCGGCCGTCACGGGGGCCGCTGAGGCGGCGAAGGCGGCGCCATGTTGAGCCGGGGCAAGGTGACTCCCCTCACC
>JAHWKL010000026.1 GCA_019347915.1 Actinomycetota bacterium | reverse complement strand
CGATGTCCTCTACCCGCCCGAGGGATCCCCGGGGCTTGGCCAGGCGGCGGTGGTGGCCGGCGGCGGCCGCAGCCGCGGTCGCGTCAGGAGCCACGACGGCGGCGGCGGCGGTGGCGAACGGCCCTGGTCCGGGGCTCACTCCAACAGCGGTCGGAGGGCACCCTCCAGGGCACCGGCGGACAGGTCGGCGAGGGGCAGGTACCGCGCGCCCATCGACTCGGCCAGCCGTCGGGCCAGGCCCATGCGGTGGGCACCGTCCTCGGCGTCGACGACCACGGCGTCGACCCCCCGTCGCTGCACCGAGGCGGCGGCCTCCTCGGCCGCCTCGCCGGTGGCCGGAGAGTCCTGATGCATGCTCACCACGTCGGCCCCGGCGTCGAGGACCGAGTCGGCGGCCTGCCGCTCGATGGCCGGATCGAACCAGGTGGAGGTCCACACCACCTGGACCTGGGCTTCGGGGTTGACCTCCCTCACCCCGAGGGTGAAGGCGTTGATCCCCCGCAGGACCTCCGGGATCGGGAAGGCTGCCACGTATCCGATCAGGCCGGTCTCGGTGAGGCTGCCGGCCACCAGGCCGGTGAGGGCACCGGCCGTGGTCGCGCGTCGCCAGTAGAGCGCCGCCACCACGGGAGGGGCGAGCTGGGCGATGATGCCGTACGAGGTGAGGAGGAGTACCACCAGCGAGGCCTGGGCGGCCACGGCGAAGTAGTACGCCACCAGCCCCACCACCACCAGCAACACCAGGTCCGGCATCACCCCGAACGGGCGGATCCGGACGAACAAGGTGGTCTGGAAGATGACCGCCACCACCACCAGCAGCAGGGCGATGGAGACCGATCGAGAGGTCACGGAGTGGTGGTGGAGGTTTCCTGGGTGGTGTCCTCGTCACCATCGACATTCTCGACCAACTCGCTGCTCCATTGGATGACCCGGACATAGTCGAGGCGATTGAACTGAACGGCCGGATCGACGGTCGACCGCAGCACGAATCCGGCTTCCGGCCGAGCGGTCTCCACCACCTGACCGACCGGCAGGCCGGGTGGGAAGAAATCACTCCCGGCCGTGACGATGTGAGCGCCCTCCAGGAGCGGGGCGCTCGCCTCGAAAATGGTCAGGGCCAGCGGACCCGAACCCCGCCCCTCGATCACCCCCAGGTCCCGGCTGTCGGCCGCTCTCACCGCCTGGGTGAAGGGCCGCAGGACCTGGTCCACGTAGGCTTCGGGTGTCCCGAAGGTGATGTTGGGCTCGTTCCAGGCCTCCCACGCGTGCACCGTTCCCTTGAAGTGGTTCACCAGCTCTTGCACCCGGGCGCCCCAGGTGCCGTTGTGCACCAGGGCCTTGTCCAGCGGGGTGCCGGTCCCGACCTGCACGTGGAAGGCCACCCCTCGAGCCGCTGCCTCCCGGGCGGCGTCGGCGAACGGGCCGTCGTAGTCCTCGAAACGCATGGGCCCGGCGGGGTCGGGCAGGAGCTTGGCCCAATCGACCGGCGCCCGGAAGTTGCCGGTACCCAGCACATCGGCCAGGGCGACGCCTCGGGCCGGCGTGGGCCCGCCAAAGTCGGGACCGGGAGGCAGGGTGGAGAAGTCGAGGCGGTGCCCGGGGGCACCCACGGTGTAGGTGACACAGGTCGCTCCCACCACCGAGCCGTCGGCGGCGACGAGCCGGGCGTCGATCTCGTAGTAGCCGGGACGGGCAAGCGGCAGGGTGAGGGGGATGCCGGCGAGCCCGCTCGCGGTGGTGGGCAAGGTCACCTCCGTGGCCGCCGGCACCACTGCCGCCAGGACCTGGGCGCGGTCTCGCACGGTGTAGGACAACCGCAGGCCGGGGGCGTAGCGGACCCACCAGGGGTCGAAGCTGGCTGTCACCGTGGGGGCCCGGCCGGCGGCGAAGTAGTTGCCGGTGGCGTTGGTGGCCAACCCCGCCCCGTAGCCAAGCACGTGATGCGGTGCCTTGGGGCGGTCGACGAGAGCGGCGAGATCGGCGAGAGAGATCCACGAGATGTGCTGGTTGGCGTGGAAGAGTCCGCCGGCGGCGAAGTAGAGGCGGTCGCCGGCCACCGCCAGCGCCGAGCGCTCGGTGAGGAAGCCCAGCGCCTCGTCGGGAACCATCCCCCGGAAGAACCCTTCCGAGCTGGCCGCCTCGATCCCCCGGGTGGCGTCGGCCACGTAGGTGGTGCCGTCGGGCAGGGTGACCGCGCCACCCTGCAGGAAGAAGTAGAACGGACCTCCGGTTGGCGACGAGTCGGGGCCGACCCGGGGGTCACCGAAGGTGGCCAGCAGCTGGCCGGTTGCGTCGTAGCGGCGCACGTACCGGGCGTCGGTGGCCACCACCCCGCCGTCAGGGCCAGCCGAGAAGGAGGTGCCGGTGATCTCGCTGCGACCGGCAGCCGTCCCGGCGGCGTCGAACAGGGCGGAGCCGGCCTCGCCCCGACCGACCACGCCGACCCGGAAGCTGGAACCGGTGCCCGTGGCGAAGAGCCCGTCGATCAGCTGGGCCACCACCTCGGCACGCGACCACAGGATCTGGCCGCCGGAACTGAACTTGACGAGCGTCGCCGGGAGCTGGGCCAGGTACACGTTCCCCTCGGAGTCAACGGCCATGCTGCGGGCCGACAACTGGAAGGGGGCGGTGAAGGACCCGAGGGGGGCCCCGTCGAGAGTGAAGCGACGGACGGTCGCCGCTCCATGGTCGAGGGCGTACATCTCGCCGTTGGCCACGGTCAGGTACGACACGGCGAAGCCTCCGGGGCCCACGTGGACCGCATCGGCCGGCGGGGCCTGCTCGGGCGCCGTGATCGCGCTCATGTCGGCGACACCGCACAACGGAACGGCGGGATGGGCTGACGGCATGGCCACCGACGCCGAAGCCGCTCCTCCACTGGACAGCAGCAACGACAGGAGCAGCGACAGCACAACGCTGCTGCAGACGGTCGACCAGAGGTGTCGGTGATGGAGGCGCATCGGTCCTGAGCTCCTTACGGTTCAAAGGACCGATCGGTTTCGGTAACCCGGCCGGGTCGCGGGGACCCCGTGGCTTTGCGTCCCCGCCTCGCGACGGGTTTGCCTGTTCGACCGTCCAATGAGCGAGAATCTGGCATTGCTGGCGGTGTGCCACCTGTAGTGTCGGGGCCCCGGGGAACGAACTTGACCGCTGTTTGCACGAGCCAGCACTCGATGTGCTGCGGCCCCTCCTGGCGAGTCGCCGTGGGCGGGACTACGGGCGGGTGCGAGCGACGGCGCCGCGGCCTCTACGACATGGACCCGGGCGACGCCGCCGCCGGCATCCCGTGCAGATGCCGGCGAGCCGCCCTTCACCACGGGCTCGACGACGAGTACGCTCGTACTCGGGCGCCGAGTCCGCAAGCGGCGCCCATGAGCGATCAACGTCTAGCCAGCAGGCTCGACCAGATCTCCTCAGAACGGCCGGGCGCCTCGTACTCGTCATCCAGCGGAATCGGCCCGGGAGAGCTCACTCACCCGAACCAGGAGTGGCACGTCATGTCCGACAACGCCTGGCGACCTTCGTTGCTCGATCCGGCCCCGCGCCCGGCGGCGAACGAGAACGACTCGGGGACATGGGACCGACCGCACCGGCGGACACGGCGCCACGCTCCCGCGAAGGGGCCGAAGCTTGCCATCGTGCACGACTTCCTCTCCCAGGCGGGCGGAGCCGAGCGAGTGGTGCTGGAGCTGGCGCGGATGTTCCCCGATGCCCCCATCTACACCTCGTTCTACGCGCCCGACCGGACCTATCCCGAGTTCACCGCCACCGACATCCGCACATCCCGCCTCCAGGGTCGCATCAACCCGGACCGGTTCCGGTCCGCGGTCCTGCGCTATCCCGGTGCCTTCCGGTCGCTGGAGCTCTCCAAGTTCGACGCTCTGGTCGTGTCCACCTCGGCGTTCGCCCACCATGTCGTGCACGAGCGAGCGTTCGTCTTTTGGCACACGCCGCCGCGGTTCCTCTACGACACTGCGGCCTACGACCTTCCCTCGTGGCAGGCGCGCCTGGCCGGTCCGGTGTTGAGCTACCTGCGCGCCGGCGACCAGCGGGCAGCGAAGCGCCATTGGTCCTACGCTGCCAACTCTGCGAACACCGCCAACCGGCTACGTGATGTCTACGGGTGCAATGCCCGTGTGGTGCATCCACCGCTGTGGATCGATCACCTTCCGCCGCACCTGGCGCCGCCCCCATCCCGACCCCGGGCCCTGGTGGTCTCGCGGCTCCTCCCCTACAAGCGCATCGACCTCGCCGTGCGGGCCTGCGCCCTCGCCGGCATCCCGCTGACCGTGGTGGGCGAAGGCCCCGAGGAGGCGCGCCTACGGTCACAGGGTGGCAGCGACGTGCAGTTCCTCGGCCGGCTCGACGACAGCGAGCTCGCTCCGCTGTTCGCCGATCACTCGGTCGTGCTCGTCCCGGGTCGCCAGGACTTCGGCTACTCGACCCTCGAGGCCAACTACGCAGGACGCCCGGTCGTCAGTGTGGCCGAAGGCGGCGCCCTGGAGACAGTGATCGACGGGGCGACCGGCCGACTGGTCGAAGGGACGGACCAGCACCGCTGGGCGGCGGTGCTACGTGAGGTGCACGAGCGGGAGTGGGAGCCCGAAGAGCTGCGTCGAACCACCGAGCCGTTCCAGGCGGGGGCCTTCCGCCTCGCCGTGCGCGCCTGGGTATCGGGGCTGTGACGCCTCGGCCGGATCATCGCCGCCGAATCATGGCAGCGCGCAGGGCTTCCGCATCGGGCTGGCTCGCAACGCGCCCGGCCGGTCTCAGGACCGTCGGGCCAGCAGCCTGAGGTAACCGCCCCGGCCGAGGGCGGATGCTGCGCCGACGCCACCGCCGCCAGCGCATGGAGTGGCCGGCTCGGCCGCCGGACACGCGCCCTGTCCACCATGGAGGGGTAGTCGGTGCTGCTCCTGACGGGCCGGAACCCCGCTTGCCGCACCGCCGCCCCGAGCGATCGGGAGGTGAAGAAGTTGATGTGCTCCGGTGACTTCATCTGGGACCAGTCCGCCTCCTTGACCGTGCGTCCCACGCTGTTCCAGTTGGGTAGCTCGATGAGGAGAAGGCCGCCCGGCGCCCGCAGCTCTCGGACACCGGGCAAGGCCGGCGGCCGTCGTGGTCATGTGCTCGAGCACGTGCCACATGGTGACCAGCCTGCAGGCTGCACACTCGTGGGCGCTGAATGCGCCGAGGTGATCACATCGAAGACGTGGCCAGTGGACACCGACCGGCAGACCGGGCACTGGGCGGCTGCGGTCACGGCCACCTGCGGATGCCACAAGACCGGGCGCATACTCCAGCCGCACCGCTTTCGTGGCCCGGTGGCTGTCCGGTCGGCGTTGCGGGGCCCGGCGCGTCAGACTCGGGGGGTGAAGGTCCCGCCGAATCGTGAGTCGCCTTCGGGGGCTGAGCCGGCGGGGAAGGGATCCTCGCCCGGTGACGTGGCCGGGATCGAGCCCCCGGCTGCGAAGGCACCGGCGGCGGGGCACACGGGCAGGAGGGACGTGGTCGTGTGCTCCCTGGAAGCGTGGGACCAGGTGTGGCGGAGGAACCAGTTCCTCGTGCGCGAGCTACTGGCCCGGGATCCCGCCCTGCGGGTGCTGTTCGTCGAGCCCGCCGTCGACGTGCTCCATGGTCCCTCCCGCCGGGGGCATCTTTCCGGACGCGGTCTGCACCGGGTGCCGGGTTACGACCGTCTCTGGCGACTCAGGCCGCTGAAGGTCGTGCCGCGAGTCGCAGGTCCTCTCGCTGACCGGCTGCTGGTGCGCACGATCCAGCGGGCGGCGGCGCGACTGGGCTTCAACAACCCCGTGGCGTGGATCAACGACGCGACCTACGCCACGCTCCTGGACTCCGTGCCGTGGCCGGCGGTCTACGACATCACCGACGACTGGCTGCTCGCGTCGCTCACCCCCCGCCAGCGGGCCCGGCTGCGCGCCCGCGATCGGCGCCTGCTGGACGAGGCCGCTGCGGTGGTGGTGTGCTCACCGGCTCTGGCCGCCAGCCGCCGGGCCACCGCAGGGCTGGTCGTGATTGGGAACGGCGTGGATGCCGAACACTTCCGTACACCGCGACCCCGCCCCCCCGACCTCCCGGCGGAGCCCACGGCGGTCTATGCCGGCACGCTCCATGAAGACCGGCTCGACGTGGGCCTGTGCCTGGAGCTGGCCGCCGAACTGCCGTGGTTGCAGCTGTGCCTGCTCGGCCCCAACGCCCTGACGGCGTCCTCCGTCGCCATGCTCTCCGCCCGCCCCAACATCCATCTGCTCGGGCCACGCCCCTACAGCGACGTGCCGGCGTACCTGCAGCATGCGGGTGTGATCGTGGTTCCCCACGTGGTGAGCCCGTTCACCGACTCCCTCGACCCGATCAAGGCCTACGAGTGCCTGGCTGTCGACCGGCCCACGGTCGCCACTCCAGTAGCCGGCTTTCGTGAGTTGGCGGGCGACGTGGACGTGGCGGAGCGAGATCTCTTCCCCGTTGCGGTGCGGGCCGCCCTCGAACGAGGGGAACGGGGACAGGCGAGGCGGGCGCCACCCACCTGGTCACAACAGGCCGAACAGTTCGACGCCGTCCTCCAGGGCGCGGCCGGCGGTGGGCGACGGCCGCTACGGGCGGAGCCGGCGCACGCCAGCGCCGATTACGGCCGCCCGTTGCGGGTTGCCTACGTGGACCACTGCGCCAGGCTCTCCGGCGCCCAACTGGCGTTACTGCGCCTGGTCGGCGCCCTCGACCAGGTGGAGTCGCACGTCGTGCTGGCCGAAGAAGGGCCGCTGACCACCGATCTGGCCGCCGCCGGTGCCAAGGTCACCGTATTGCCCATGAAGGAGGGGACACGGGGCCTCAAGAAGGGCGACGTGGGCGGCGGGTGGGGGACGGCGGGGGCGGTACTGGCCACGGTTCGGTACGGGATTGGGTTGGCGCGGCACCTCCAATCCGTCGACGCCGACCTGGTCCACACCAACTCGCTGAAGGCGGCCGTGTACGGCGGCATGGCCGGGCGCCTGGCGGGCGTGCCCGTCGTCTGGCACCTGCGCGACCGGGTGGCCGACGACTACCTCCCGCGCCCGGCAGTGGCCGGCATCCGGCTGTTGTCCCGCTGCCTACCGCACGCCATCATCGCCAACTCCGCCGCAACCGCCGCGACCGTGTCGGGAGACCCGAACCGGCGCCGTGTCCCGGTGACGGTCGTCTACGACCCCGTCCCCCCGGGTGCCACACGCCGGACGCCCCCCGAGCCGCTTTGCGTGGGCATCGTCGGCCGGATCGCGCCATGGAAGGGCCAGGACCTGTTCCTCCGGGCCTTCGCCGCCGCCTTCCCCTCCGGGACCGAGCAGGCCGTCGTCGTGGGTGCGCCGCTGTTCGGCGAGGACGACTTCGACGCCGACCTGCGGGCCCTGGTCGGAGACCTGGGCCTGGCCGGTCGGGTCGAGTTCCGGGGCTTCCGCAAGGACGTGGCCGGAGAGATGGCCCGTCTCCACGTGCTCGTGCACGCCTCGGTCATCCCCGAGCCCTTCGGCCTCGTGGTCGTGGAGGCCATGGCGGCGGGTCTGGCGGTCGTGGCCGCTGGCGCCGGAGGCCCGGCAGAGGTGCTAACACCGGAGGTCGACGGCCTCTTGTACCCGATGGGCGACCGCGACGCCCTGACGGCCGCCCTGGTGCGGCTGGGCGAGGACCCGGCGCTGCGGGGCCGCCTCGGCCGAGCCGCCGCCGAACGGGCGGCCGAATTCGCCCCGGCTCTCATCGCCGGACACGTCGTGGACGTCTACCGGAGTGTGATCGAGCGCGACCGGCGGCGGACCGGCGCCTGACCGGTCCGAGTCCAACTGGATCGACCCGGGCTCGCCCATCTGCATCACACCACCCCGAAGCCGCGGCGGTGCCCAGTCCGTAGAGGCAGACGATCTCGGCACCAAGGTCGCGCCCCGACAAAGGGACGGGCTCGGAGCCTTCAGACGACGGGGTGGGTGTCGCCGGAGCGGGCGGACGCTCACCGGACAGCCAAAAGCTCCCGGTACAGCGACGCCAGACCCTCGACATGGTCGCCGAGGGAGAAGTGCCGGCGCTGGACGGCCTGGAGGCCGGCGCCGTACCTGGTGCGTTCCGAGCCGTCTGCCGCCAATCGGCGCAGCCGGTCGGCGCACGCCGCTGCGTCCCCCGGTGGGAAGAGCCATGCCGTCGAGCAGGCTCCCACCGTCTCGAGGTGCGCCCCTCCCGCCGACGCCACCACGGGAAGACCGGCGGCCATGGCTTCCACGACACTCAGCCCGAACGCCTCGGCCGGTGTCGGGGCAAGGAAGATGCCTGCCGCGGAGAACAGCTCGTCCAAGCTGGCTCGCCGCCCCACGAACTCCACCGAGCCCCTCACGCCGAGGCGTTGGGCCAGGGCCCGCAGCTCCCCCGCCAGCGTGCCGTCACCGACTACCACCAGGCTCCAGCCGGACGCCGCCAGCCCCGACGCCGCCCAGGCCTGGATGCCCACGGCCACGCCCTTCTCGGCCTCGAGGCGCTGGGCCATCACCACGACCCGTCCGCGCTCCGTGCCCAGGGAACGGCAGGGCACGCCGCTCGGGAGGAGCACCGAAGGTCGCCCGATGGCATCGGCCACGAAGCGGCTGACGGCGATCTCACGGCGAACGGCACGGGCGATCGGCGCCGCGACCAACCGGCCCGCGGGCGAGCTCCCGCGGCGGGCAGCGAAGTGACGAGTGGTGATGAACGGCGTGCGGGTCACCGGCTGGGTGACCATGGCCGCCAGCTCGGCGGCGACCATGTGGGTGTGGAGGAGGTCGAGGGGCCGGCACTGAAGTATCCGGCGGGCCGTCTCAAGGGTGGTGGCCGCCGGGTGGTGGCGTATCCCGGCGGGGCCCAAGGCCTCGCTCATCGGCTCGTCGTCACCGCCGATGACGACCACGTCGATCCCGTGGCGGGCGAGACCCGGCGCCACGTAGGTGATGTAACGCTCCACGCCGGCGAAGCTGTCCGAGCGCACCACGTGGGCCACACGAAGCTGCCCGCGCCCTCCACTCACGACGTCTCGAGACCCCGGGCCGCCCGGCGGGGCCCCCGGAGGTAGAGGCAGGCTCTGTCCCAGGCCTGGCGCCGGTCGTCGCCCCGACGCACCGCGGCGCGGATAAGGGCGCCGACCACGGCTGCAACACGGGCCGAGGTCCATCCGGCGCTGCCGTACCACTTGCGCAGCAGCTCCTCGACCGATGAGTGGAACAGCCGCTCCCGCAGCCAGGGATCGGTGCTGGTCCCGGCGCCGGCGTGGTAAGCGCGGACGTCGTTGCAGACCTGCACCGTCCAGCCCCGCCGATGGGCCCGCCGCTGCCAGTCCGCCTCCTCGGCGTACAGAAAGAAGCGCTCGTCGAACAGGCCCACGTCGGTGAGGGCGTCGTTGCGCAGCAGCAGGATGGAGCCGACGAGAAAGCTCGACCTCCGCGACAGCCAGCCAAGGCCGAGCGCTTCCAGCCACGCCCCTGAGGGGGATGGAAAAGGCCACAGGACCCGCTGCTCCACCCCTGCCTTGCCGTGCTGGCGGGGCGCCACCGCCGCGAGCAGTTCGTTCCCCGGCTTCCCCATCACCTCCGCCATGTGGTCCACGTCGGCCGCCTCGATGACGGCATCGGGGTTGAGCAGCAGGACGTGGTGGCCGGCAGGGACCTGGCCGAGCGCCTTGTTCACGCCTGCGGCAAATCCGAGGTTGCGGCCCGAAGCCACGTACGTGGCACCCGACGCCTCCACCACCCGCCTGCACGCCGCCTCGCCGGCGTTGTCCACCACGATCACCGGGTACTCCCCGCTGACCGGTTGCAGGCACCGGGCCAGCTCCTGGGGATGGCCGTAGGCCACGACGACCACGGTGACCGAGCCACGGTCGTTCGGTGTCACGACAGGACGGCGTCGTACAGGGCTCGGTGCCCGCGGGCAACGGCCTCCCAGCTGAACCGTGTCGACCATTCTCGAGCCTGGCGACCAAGAGTGGCGCGCCGGTCCGGGTCCTCGTCGAGTCGCTGGAGGGCCACACGCAAGGCGGGGGCGTCACCGGGTGGGAACAGGACCCCACCCCTGCCCACGACCTCGGGCAGAGCGCCGCTGGCGCTGGCCACGACGGGCACGCCCGATGCCATGGCCTCCACCGCCGCCCGGCAGAACTGCTCCTCCCAGTGCGGTGTGGGCAGTGACGGAACCACGAGCACGTCGAACGACCGGTACAGCTTCGGCAGGTCGTCATGGGCCACGAAGCCCCGGAAGCTCACCCTGGCCTGCATGCCCGCCCGCCGCACGTCCGAGGCCAGGGAGCTACGGAGGGGGCCGTCACCCACCACCTCGAGGTGCCACCCGGGCTCCTGACGCATCGCTTCCAGGATCACGTGGACGCCCTTGAAGAGCTCGAGGCGCCCGACGAAGCCCAGCCGCAGGCCGCCCCCGCCCACCGGACGTTCGGGCAAGGGAGCGAAGCGCTCCACGTCGACGCCCAGGGGGAGGACCTTGGCCGCTCCCGTGAAGCCCTTCCGGCGCACGATTGTGACCGCGCCCTCGTTGCAGGTGTACACGCCATTGGCCGCCCGCAGGTTTGCCCGTTCGAGGGTGCGGATGGGCCACGGGTAGCGCTTGGGGATGTTCTGCGCCGAGTACAGCACCAGCGGAACCGAGGGGCACAGCAACCGGCGGAGGACCCGTAGCTCGGTGGCGGCCAGGCTGCACGGCTCCTCGTGGACGTCGACGATGTCAGGGGCGCGGCGCCGCATCGCTCGCCAGATCGGACGAGGGTCGTACACAAAGAGGTTGGGATGGGACCCCCAGGTGCGGGCAGCCACGATGAAATCGTCGTCGCCGGGGTCGAGGGCAACGACCCGCCCGCCCTCGTTCCAGCGGCGGGAGCTCACCAGGGTGACGTCGGCACCCGCCCGGCGCAGCCAGCGGTCCCTCGCCCGCCAGGCAGCGACGACGGCGCTGTGGTACACCCGCACAACGACGGGATGAGTGGTGGCCGTGCGGCCGCCACGGTCGGTGCTCACCCGCCGGCGAGACAGGTGGGCCAGTCGGGGACTCCCGGGGGGCTGGGTCACCGAGACGGGCGCCAAGCCCTACGGCCAGTGCGGCACCGGGACCTCGCCGCCACAGAGTTCGGCGTCCCCGCCACCTCCACCAACACGTCCCGCATCTGGGCCACGATCGCCGACCACTCGTAGCCCGACACCGATTCCGCAGCGGCTTGCCGCCACCGGTAGAGGGTGCCCGGCTCGAGCGCCCGCCGCAGCAGCCCGGCCAGCTCGACGGCGTCGAGTGGTTCGTCTTGGAGAAGACCGTTGATGCCCGGCTGCACGGCGACGGCGGCGCCGGCCCGGGCGGTGGTGATCACCGGGAGTCCGCTGGCCAGGGCTTCGACGACCACCGACCCGAACGCCTCGTACTGCGTCGGCATAACGAACAAATCGGCGGCGGCGTAGTAGCGGGCCACGTCGTCGGTCGCCCCGCAATAGTGGACCCTCGCGGTGAGCCCCAGACGGGCGATCTGGCCGGCGTGGGCGTCGGGGGGCATCCGGCCCACCAGTACGACGTGCAAGGGCTCACCGGAGATGGAGGCCACGGCGTCGAGGAGCACCCGAAGCCCCTTACGGTGCCACTCGTTGGCCACCAGGAGGATGGCCACGTCGCCGGCTCCAAGCCCGATCTCCGAGCGGGACTGGTCGCGCAACTTCGCCGAACGCTCGGGCGAGCACTGCTCGGGCGCATAGCCGTTGGGGATGACCACGATGCGTTCGCTCGGCACGTCGTAGAGCCGCCGCAGGTCGGCAGCCACGTTCTCGGAGACGGCCACCACACGGCGGTAGCCACGGCTGCGGAAGTAGGCCGCCTCCAGCGCCAGGATGACCTGGTGCCGGGGAAGGGCGTACCGCATGAGGTTCGGCACCTCGACTGGCCCGTAGCGGACGGGGCGTCCGAGCTCCAGCCACGCCCGATGCACGCTCTGCACCACGACGACGTCCCCCACGGGGCAGTTGGACCCGTAGCTCACCACGACGCTGCCGGCCCCCGAGGGCACGTGCGGGGCCGCCGCCCTCTTCCACAACAAGGGCGTCAGCGGCCCAGCAGGCGGTGGCGCCGGTACCCGCCGTACCGTCACGTTGTCGACACCGCCCGCCTCCACCTGGGAGGCGACGACGGTCACGGGGTGGTGGGGGGCCAGGTGGCGCATGGTCTCCCACACCACCCGCTCCACTCCGCCGCGGACGTGGCAGCCGGGGAAGACCAGGATCGGCCGGAGGTCGATCACCGGTGGGCGCCCGCCAGCGATGGGCGGCCCGCGGCGCGTCCCTCCTCGGTCGCTCCGGCATCGGCCACTGCCATGCCCACGATCATCCACGGCAGGGCCTGGGTCCCCGCTACCCAGTAGATATCAAACAGCCCATGGGTGAAACGAGCGACCACGACAGCGAGGGCGGCCAGGGCCAAGCCGGTACGAACCCGCCACAGGACCCGGGCGGTGACAGCCAGCAGGCCGAGCAGGGCAGCCAGGCCCACGACACCGGTCTCGCTCAGGCTGGAGACCACCACGTTGTGAGGATCGGAGGCGAGAGAGTGCTCGCCCTGCTCGAAGAAGCGCATGCCCTGGCCGAGGATCGGTGAATCCCGCCACGCATCCAGGCCCTGGTCGCGGTACCGCGCGCGCTCAGTGATGCTGCTGTGGGTGTTCGCCGACTGCTCGATCTGGGAGCGGATGGAGAAGAAGGCGAACAGCGCCAAGGGGACGAGCATCACGAACAGCGGTGCTGATCGGCGGCGGACGTCACGCGATCCGAGGGTGGCCACGACCAAGGCCACCAGCAGGGCCACGATGGCACCCCGGGACTGCGAGGCGAGAAGGCCAGCGACACAGAGGCTCTTGGCCACGGCCAGTTGAGACCGGGAGAGCCCAGTCGACGCCGGCGCCAGGTGGCTCACGACCAGGCTCACCAGCATCATGCTGCCGATGAAGTTCTTGTGGAATCCCAGAACCGCCGCCGTGGGCGCGAAGCCGGCGGCGGCCCACAGGCCCGCGGTCAGCGCGCCCATCACCGAGCTCACCAGGACGAACGCACCCAGGGCGCCCCGGGTACGGCCCCGCCCACCGAGGGCGGCTCCCACCACGACACTGCCCCCGGTCAGGAACAACCGATGACCCCACTCGAACAGCGAAGCCGGTGTGGGGGAGGCCAGAACGGTCAAGAAGAGCAACGCCTGGAAGGCGACAACGGCACCGAGGACGCGGCGCAGAGCGGGGTTCGCCCACGGCACCAAAGGGAAGGCCACGACCGAGCCCAGCACGAGAAGGGCGTCGCTCCCGCTCAGGTCGATGCCCCCGGCGCCGGTCCGGGCGATGACCCACACGCCCAGCAGGGCGAGCAAGGCAACGGCCAACGGATCGGTGGCCGCTAGCACGGCCACCACCACCATGCCGGCCACGGCCAGGGCCAGCGCCGGCTGGTCGAGGGCGAGCTTGCCCAGCTGCACCAGGGCGACCGCCAGCACGGCCAACAGGGCCAGCCGGGCGACCCCCCTCTGCACAACGGCGAGGAGGCTTCTCCCCCCTACCGGGTCAGCGGCGGGCCTGACCGGCAGGTTGAGGCGTCGCTCCGGCACTGGTGGTCCTACTTCCGCAGACGCGGGGCGTGCCCGCTCGGGCTGTTCCCGTTCCCGTCCCCCACACCGGCATCCACGCTGAGCCCGACCGTCTGCGCACCCTCGGCGTAATAGGCGTCGTTGCCCGACGACATCCTGACCACCTTGTTGACCACGATGCCCAACAGCCGGGCGTTGACGGCGGAAAGAGCCGCCGTCGCCCGCCGGACGGCACGGCTGGCAGTCTGGCCCGGAGCGACAACGAGGACCACGCCGTCGGCTCCGGTGGCCAGGATGGCGGCGTCGGTGACGGCCAGCACCGGCGGGGTGTCGACGACGACCATGTCCACCATCCCGGCCAGCCGGTCGAGGACCTGGTCCATGGCGGTGGAGCCCAGCAGCTCCGCGGGGTTGGGGGGCAGGGGGCCACTCGGCAGGAGCCACAGCTTCGCCACGGAGGTCGGCACCAGCGCCTCCTCGACGGACGGTCGCCGCTCGGCGGGTTCACGCCGCCGTTGGGCGCGCTGGTCGGCTGCCGGATCGGAGGCGAGCTCGGCTGCGTGAAGATCGGGGGCCTGGACGACCGAGGTCAGGCCCAGCCCGCCGGGGGGGTGCTCCAGGACGGCCTCCAGCGTGGGCCTGCGCAGGTCGGCCGACACGACGACGGTGCGGTAACCGGCCTGGGCGTAGACCGTGGCCAGGTTGAGGGCGACGAAGCTCTTGCCTTCGGAGCGGCCCGGACTTGTGACCACCAATCTACGCACAGGGTTGTCCGGGTCCAGGCATTGCAACGTGGTGCGCAGGCCCCGTACGGCCTCGGCCAGTGCCCCGTTCGGGTAGACGACCGACTCCACTCCCGAAGCCCTGCGGCGGCGGCGAACCTTGGGGAGCTCGGCCAGCACCGGGAGCCCGGCTTGGGCCGCGGCGTCGTCGCCCGTGCGCAGCCGGTCGTCGAGGTGGTCACGCAACAGCGCCAGGCCCAGTCCGACGAGCAACCCGGCGAAGCCGGCGACTGCCGCAGCTTGGGGCAGGCTGGGACCGACGGGCTCGGAGGGCAGGAGGGCCGGCGAGACCAACTGCGCCCCTCCTCTGCGCACGCCCCGCTCGATGAGGAGCAACTGTTGGCGTTCGAAGATCTCCTGGTAGCGAACGAGAGCGGCATGACGGGCGGCTCGCGGCGACCCAGGGGGGCCGACGGCCGACGGGTTGAGCGCGTCCGGCGGGGTGGTGACGCCGCCGTCGCCAATCTGGGCGTCAAGCTCGGCGATCTCGCCCTGGAGCTCCTGCAGCTGGGCCTCGAACTCTTCCAACAGCCGGCCGAGGTTGGCCGTTTCCGCCGAGCGTCGGCCGTCGACGAAGGCTCGGGCAACGGCCGTCGCCGTGTCGCGGGCTTGCGCCGGGTCGGGCCGGGTGGCAGAGATGCGCACGATGGCTGATTCCTCGTCGACGGTGACCGAGAGGTGCTCGAGCATCTCCACCGGGTCGACGCCGGGCAGGGACTCCGCCGCCTCGGCAACCACAGGGAAGCTGGTGGCGAACGCCGCTTCGCCCTCGACGTTGAGCGGAGGTTCGGGCGTGTTGCCCGTGAAGAAGCGCTCTGACGGATCACCGGGCCGCAACAGCACCGTCGCCGTCGCCTGGTACTGCGGGGTCTGTATCAGCAAGAACACCGCCGCCGAAGCGACCACGATCGCGACTGCGCCGATCACGACCCAACGCTGGCGGCGCAGGACGGCCAGGTACTCCCGGATCCCCATCACCGGCATCGCCGAGCCCCAGGCAAGATGGGCAGCGCGCTCGGGCAGTCTGCCCTCGCCGCGCATCCTCTGAACCGTTGGTGAAGCATTCGTCTCCCCAACCGCAGCCGGGCCGATAGCGCGTCGACGGATGAACGCCGCAGCCAAGAGTACAACGGGTGCCTGTTCGAAAACGGTCGCCCGAGCTCGATGGAGAGGCCCGCGATGGAATGGCTGTCACGTAGAGACCAGGATGTCGCCGCTGGCACCCTACTGGCGGACCGTGGAGTCGCCCGTCGAGCTGTTGAACCCAGAAGGCCAAATCGCGTTCCCTGCCTGGCGGGCGATGAGCGCAGTACGTCGGCCTCGATTCACCCAGGGGCACATCTTGTCCGCCGGCCCTGGGTCAGCTCGGGGTGCCGCTGCCACCTCCGGTCCCGCGATCGTCGAGAATGTCGGGCATGCCGGTCCCCAACGCCAGCACGGTCCAGGCCGCGAAGGCGCACTCCGCGCACTCGCCGCTACTGCCCGAGCCCGGAGCCAAGAACCCGGCATGAACACGGTGCTCAACCTGGCCGATCTCGAAGCGCTGGCCGAGCAGTCGCTCGATGCCGCCACCTTCGCCTACTACGCCGGCGGCGCCAACGACGAGGTGACACTGCGCGAGAACGAGGCGGCGTGGTCCCGCCACCGCCTGCGGCCCCGCGTCATGGTCGACGTCTCCGAGGTCGACGCCTCGACCACGTTGCTGGGCACGCCGGTGGCCACGCCCGTCGGCGTCGCTCCCGCCGCCCTCAACGGCCTGGCCCACCCCGATGGCGAGGTGGCCACCGCCGGTGAAGCGGCGCGGGCCGGCGTGCTGTTCACCACCTCCACGCTCTCCAGCCGCTCCATGGAAGATCTGGCCGGGCTGGACGGGCCGCGGTGGTTCCAGCTCTACACCCACCACGACCGGGCCATCACCGCCGACCTGGTGGCCCGGGCGGCAGCCACCGGGCACCGAGCCCTGGTGGTCACCGCCGACCGTCCCGTGTTCGGGCGCCGGGAGCGGGAGATCCGGGCGGGCTTTCGCTGGCCCAGCGCCCTCGGCTACGGGAACTTCGCCCCCTACGCCGACGAGCACGACATGGCGGCCATCACCGCCGGCCTGCACGGCTCCCTGCTCACCTGGGAGGAGCTCGACTGGCTGCGCGGTCTCACCGACCTGCCGCTGGTGCTCAAGGGCGTGCTCACCGGCGAGGACGCCGCCGCCGCCTGCGACCACGGTGTCGCCGGCGTGTGGGTGTCCAACCACGGCGGCCGCCAACTCGACCGCACCCCCGCAACCGTCGACGTGCTCACCGAGGTGGTCGACGCCGTGGCCGGTCGGGCCGAGGTGTACCTCGACGGAGGGGTGCGCCGCGGAACCGACGTCATGGTGGCCCTGGCGCTCGGCGCCCGGGCGGTGTTCGTCGGCAGGCCGTGGCTGTTCGCCCTGGCGACAGGAGGCCGAGAGGGACTGGCCCACGCCTTGGCCCTGCTGCACGCCGAGGTGGAAGCGGCCATGGCCCTGCTCGGTGCGCCCTCGGTGGCTCACGTGAGGCGGGCTCATCTTCGCTGATCGTGCGGACCGACGAGGCCCTGCCTACCTGTGAACCCGGCGCCTGCCTTCCTGCGCCAGAGAGCAGCGCAGAGCAAAGCGTCGGGCGAGTCGGTGGCCAGTTGACGCCACCGGCCTCGCCCGCTGGGTGCGTCACACCATCACTGTCACTTCAACCGGAACCGAAACAGGAGTTGCTGGCTGCGACCGTCAGCGGCCCCGTCACCCAGAGCCGCCGTGGCCCTGATCTGGTGCTCGCTCGGCTTGGCCACTTGCTCTTTGGGCCTGAGACGGGTCGATGGCGATGGTCTGCATGGCGGGAGCGACCCAAAGGAGGGCCCCCCCGGCCACGGCCCCCCCGGCAACGGCGCCCCGCTTGAGCGCTCGCCGCCGGGACATGCCCCCCAGGCTGTCACCTTCAGTAGCTTGGCTGTCGGGGTCCATGGTCCCGTCCCGTCCCGTCTGGTGTTCTGGGCACGTGCTGATCAGATTAGGGGCAAACGAAGAAGGTGGCGCTCGCACCCGAGCCGGCGGCCGGCCCACAGCCGCTCTGACCACAGGCCGTCACCGCCACCAGCTCACCTTCGGCATCGAAGCCGTGGCCGCTCAGGGGGAACCGCCGCCGCCACTACCGCCGCCACTACCGCCGCCACCGACGCCGCCACCGCCGCCGCTACCGCCGCCACCGCCAGCACCGCCGCCGCCGACGCCGCCGCCGCCACCAGCACCGCCGCCGCCGCCACTACCGCCGGCGGGAGGGCTGGCGGTCTGGGCGTGTGCGGGGTTGATGCCGATCAGTTGGACGGCGGGGGCGACCCAGACGAGGCCACCGATGACCGCTCCTCGCTTGAGGGCGTCCCGACGTGACGTCGACTCGGGCCGCCCGGTCGCCCCATTGCTCTCGATCTCCATCAGTGATTCTCCCGTCGTTATGGCAAGGCCTGAGACTCACCTCGGATGAGGGTTTTCTGGAGACGAAACCTAGGGCGAAAAGGGAAAAAGGTCCAGCGCTCGAGGCTGAAGAATCGCTGAAACGGTGGGGGACCGACTCCCCCCCGCCTGGGCCTACAAGACGCTGTGGCCGAGATCCGCTCGCTCCCCGGTCGGCCACTGAAGTCTTGCTGAAAGGAACGAGCAGACCGGTGTGCGAGCCGACGCGCTCCTCCAGACTCTGGGATAGTCGTGTGGGCACGAACCACGCCGGGCGAGCGTCGGCCACGCCGCCTCCAAGCCGTCGGAAGAATCGGATGGGACCGAGGATCAAGAGCATCAAGGACGTGGCGGAGAAGCAGCTCTGCTGCGGCTGCGGGGCCTGCGCGTACATCGATCCGGAGACGATCCGGATGGTGGACGTCATGGACCAGGGACGCCGGCCAGTCGTGTCGGAGGCCGGTGCGGATCCGGCACGGGGGGACGAGGCGCTCCGGGTCTGCCCGGGGATCGAGCTGACCCATGAGTTCGATCGGAAGGGGCAGGAGTGGATCCCCGACCTCGTGGACGGCTGGGGCCCCGTTCTGGAGGTCTGGGAGGGGTACGCGGCCGACGCCTCCGTGCGGTACGCAGGATCAAGCGGTGGGGCAGCGACAGCGTTGGCGCTCCACTGCCTGCAGGCCCAGGGGATGCACGGCGTGCTTCATGTGGCCGCTCGCTCCGAGACCCCGTACCTGAACCAGACCGTCCTCAGCCGTTCGAGGGAAGAGCTTCTCTCCGCTACCGGGTCGAGGTACGCGCCCGCCAGTCCCTGCGATGGCCTGCAGACCGTCGAGGACGCTCCCGGCGCCTGCGTGTTCATCGGCAAGCCCTGTGACGTGGCCGCCGTGGCCAAGGCCCGGAGACTCCGTCCAGCGCTCGACCGGAACCTCGGCCTCACCATCGCCTTCTTCTGCGCCGGAACGCCTTCCACGCAGGGAACCCTGGAGATGATCCGGAAGATGGGTGTCGACAACTTGGCCGAGGTCGACCACGTCCGCTATCGCGGCAACGGCTGGCCGGGGATGGCAGAGGTGAAGGTGACCATCGGTGGCCAGCGCCAGACCCGCCAGCTGACCTACGACGAGTCCTGGAACCAGATCCTCCAGAAGCACCGGCAATGGCGCTGCCACGTCTGCGCCGACCACACGGGCGAGTTCGCCGACGTGGCGGTCGGCGACCCGTGGTACCGGCCGATCACGCCCGGCGACCCGGGTCGAT
The DNA here is from genome assembly GCA_019347915.1 of Actinomycetota bacterium. GTDB lineage: Bacteria > Actinomycetota > Acidimicrobiia > Acidimicrobiales > CADCSY01 > JAHWJR01. The sequence goes on along the minus strand of JAHWKL010000026.1, from coordinate 5,072 downwards.
CGCTGATCCTCGTCCGGACGGAACGAGGGCGGGACGTGGTGCGGGCGGCCCTGGCGCGCGGCGACCTCATCGCCGAGCGGGTCGGCCCGGAGCTCCTCCCCGCGTCCCAGATGAACCTCCTACGCGCTCGGGGTGCGGTCTGGGGACGCGTCCTCACCTGCCGCATGATGGGCGTGGCAGCTCCTCGCTTCCGCAACATCCCCACCTTCGCCGTCTGGTGGCACCATCTCACTCCCGGGCAGAAGGCACAGTCCATCTACGGAACCGTCAAGCGGGTCTTCGTCAAGGGGCTGTACAAGCGCACGGCCGGCACCTCCTACCATCCACCCCAGAGGTCGCAGGCTCTTCCCACCGACGACGCGCGTTGTCCCACCACACTCCCATCGTGAGGACGGTGAACCGGTGATCAGCGTCATCATCCCCGCCTCCAACGAAGCTTCGGTCATCGGCCGGACGTTGACGGCCCTGCTCGACGACGCCCACCCCGGTGAGCTCGACGTGGTGGTGGTCTGCAACGGCTGCACCGACGGCACGGCGGGCGTCGCCGCCACCTTCGCCCCCGCGGTCCGCGTGGTCGAGACCCCGGTGCCGTCCAAAGCCAACGCCTTGAACCTCGGCGACGAGGCAGCCGTGGGTTTCCCCCGCTTCTACATCGATGCGGACATCGAGCTCCACACCGACGACCTCAGGACCCTTGCCGAAGCCCTGCGGACCACGGCCGCACTGGCTGCATCTCCCCGCTTGAAGATGGACGTCTCCGCCTCGACGTGGCCCGTGCGCTCGTACCACCGGATCTGGGCAAAGCTCCCGAGGGTGGGCGACGGTCTCGTGGGGCGCGGCGTCTACGGCGTGAGTGAAGAGGGACGTGCCCGATTCGGGGCATTCCCGGACGTGATCGCCGACGATCTCTTCATGCATCTGGCCTTCGATGCCGACGCTCGAATCTCGGTCGACTCCTGCACCTCAGTGGTGCGTGCGCCGCGGTCGCTTCGCGGCCTTCTCGAGCGCAAGACGCGCTCGTTCGCCGGCAATCTCCAGCTCCGTAGCCAATGGCCAACCGGCGCCTCGGCCAACGGCGACGCCACCGCCTGGATCCGCGTCGTCATGTCCGATCCGAAGCTGGCGCGAGATGTGCCCGTGTACGTCTTCGTCACCCTGTTGGCCAAGGCCCGGGCGTGGTGGAAGCTCTCTCGAGGTGACGTGGGCACGTGGAATCGTGACGACACCACGCGTGCCGGAGTGGCCGATGGGTCTTCTCGGAGCGAGCTGACGGTTTCCATCCAGCCGGCCGCCCGTGATCCTCTCCCAATCGACAGGTGATGAGCTTCCACAGGGTCGGCCCGCCCGTGCCGGGCGTCGGAGAATTGGACATCGACGGCAACGTCAGCGTCTACCACCCGACGATCGACGAGGTTCTCGTGCTCAACGGCACCGCCAGTGACGTGTGGCGGCTGTGCACTGGCGAGCACTCCCTGGCCGAGATCGTCACGCTGCTCTCCCTCGCCTACCAGGTTGACGACGTCCACATCCGCCACGAGGTCGAGGAGATCGTGACCCGTCTCGAGCGTCAGGGGATCCTCGTCATCGACCGCGCGCCATGACTCATGTCACGTCACGCGACCGCATCTCGAGCGACAGCGTCGAGGAAGGCGATGCGCTCCTCTGTCCGCCCCTTCTCCGATGATGACGTAGGGCCGGCGGCCGGGCGGAGCCTGTCAGACGGGCCGATCGGCAATCCCGTCGGAACACCTTCCTTCACCCAGGCAGTGGCCCGACGGCTCAGCTCCAGGAAGCTGGAGCGAGCATCACGCCTGGTGGCCCGAGCTACCATTCGAGATGGAGATCTCCTCCCGGTGGCACGCTCGATCGGCGCCATTCGGTCCAAGGCCGCCACGAGCAAGCGCCATGATGTGTCCGGAGCGAGTTCGTCGAGCACCTCCTTGGGCACGTCGACGGGGAACAATCGGCTGACCCGGGCCAAGAGACTGCCCACGACAAGCCCCACCGACCACTCGTGCGCACGATCGATGACCGCATCCCAGCTGAACGTCTCGTGCACAACACACTGTTCGATGTCCTTCATCCACAGGAGCCGGTTTCCCCCTGCGAAGCAGCCATGCGCGGCGAGATGGATGAGGGTGTCGACGGGGCCGAGTGTTTCGACCTGGTTCTTCCCCAGCACCACCGACCGTCTGCGAGCGAAGAGCCCTTCCATCGAGATGTCAAAGCTGCGCCGGAGTCTCCCGTGACTGAGGAGGTGCCAGTGGAGGTCGACGAGGGTGCCTGAGGGAAGGAGCACCTGCAGCTCTCCTCGCATCATCTCCCTCATCAGCCGCCAGTCGTCGTCGATGACGCGACAGCCTGCGCCCTCCAGAAGACTCAGCGCCTCGCCGAGAAAAGGGCCCGGCACGACGAGGTCGAGGTCGGTGTAGGCCCGAAGATCGGGGCGCCGGTAGACGACCTCCGACAGGACCGGCCCCTTGATGACCAACCAGGGTGCGGGCAGTGTGGCCAGGGCCTCAGTGAGGAACGGAATGTCCCTCAAGGTGAAGAGGTGTCGCTGCACGGCTGCGTGGTACGACGCCCGGAGCTCGTGGACGGCCGACACATCTCGGTATTCTCGGTCCTTCATGTGAAGGTAGACAGCCGAGGAGATGCCGTGGAACTGCGCCATCTCCGCCAAGCCGCTCAGATCCCATCGCTGACGGAGTACGTCGCGCCGCCTGCGCCGGTGGCGCCGTTCTCCGGCCCCGATGCTCTCGAGCAGCAGCTGCCCCACGATGGCTCTGGTTCGCATCGCTCACACGCTCGCCGTGGCAGAGCCGGGAGCAGCGATGCTACGTGCCCTTGGTCTCGAGACTGCCGTTGGCAGGTTCCGACGGCCTGACACAGGCTCCGACGATGGCATCCATCTGCCTCTGGGCCCGCTCCACCGTTCTGGGGAGCTGAGCGGCAAGGTCCGCTCTGATCGCCTCACGATCACACCACCCCTTCCACAGGACAGCAACGACACCGTCCGGCTCCAAGTGGCGGGCGTCGGCTACCTGCTCCTGTTGCCCGCACGTTGCGAAGACCCCCCGAGTCTTGACGCTGTAGGCGATGGCGGCGGCGGGCACGCCGGACGAGAGGGCTGCGATCGTCGCGTGCATCCGAGTCCCGCAGAACCAGTCCAGTTGTGCGATGAGCCACTTGGCCTCACGGGGGCCATGTGGCTCGGGACCGATCGTGACCCGCTCACGGTCCCCAGGAGAGAGCGACCCCAGAAGATGGGCGCATGCGTTTACGTCCGACTCCTTCGACGCGCCTCCGGCAACATGTGGGATGAGTAGCACCCGGGCGTCACTCTCCTGCAACAGTTGACGAAGCAGCCCCGACACTGCGGTCCGGTAGTCGGCACGAAGCCCATAGCGGTGCGCCGCCGTGGCATCGTTGTACAACAATCCACTCACGTTCAGACCGGCGATGGGTGCGTCAGCATCCTCCGAGAACCAGGCGCGAACCCAGTCGGAAATCGGTGTGGGGGGCTCCACCGGCTCGAGTCCGAACGCCATGTCGACACCCAGGAAGTGTCGAGTTGCGTCGAAGGCCTCGCCCAGAAGCTCCCGCAACGCCTGGAAGCTGTCGGCATCGCGCGCCCAGGCCATGGACGCTCGCCTGACCACGCTCGCAGCCGCCCGTCGTGCCGTGGCGTCAGAAAATGGCCCATACGTCTGTGGAAGCAAGATCAGCGGCGTCCTTTGCTCGAGAGCGATGAGCTTGGGGAGGACCATCGAACGGAACCGCTTCTGTCCGTAGAGGTCGCTGAAGCTGTCGCCCCCGCTGACGTCGAGTACCGCATCAGCGTCTCGCACCAGGCGTACGCCGGCGTTTCCCAACCCGCGCAACCAGCCGGAGACACGCATGTTCCAGAGGCTCTCCGGTCGGTGGTAGCGACGAGAGAGGCGCGCTCCGCACAACTGGTAGGAGAACGGGCGCTCCCCGACAGAGGTGGAGGCCGGCCGAACGCCCCACCCATTGTCGAACACGGTGACGCTCGCTTCAGGGCGTCGCTGGGCGATGCCCGAGATCGTGGCGTACATGAGGGCCGAGACACCGAAATTGGGCGTGTCGCCCGGCGCCCCGAACAGACACACGTGCAGTGGTCGTTGCGAGGCCACTTCTGTGATCTCCTCGTGAATCGCGTTCGCCGCAAGCCGGATGATCGCTGGCGGTCGCCAGATCTCGTTGTCGCAGGCTAGCGCCCGACCCGTTGTGCAGGTGAGCGATCCCCGGCGGGTGTGCAGGCGCTCGTCCAGGGTTACGGCCTTTCATTGCCCATCTGCAGGAAGGCTGCCGCCAATCGCCCGGCAGCTTCGGGCATCACTGCAGAGCTACGCTGACGCCCTTCGAGGTGAAGGAGTCCCGCAACAGGTGACGGCAGGTACGTCGGGCTCGCTCCAGCACGCAAGCACCGCGACATCGCGCATCGGCAGCTTCTGTTGCGTAGCGGGCCGCAGTGGGTCGCCAACCCGCGGGGTGCACTAGATGTCGCACGAGTTGCTACTGATCGGCGGGAGCGACCACGCCCTGGAGCAAGGGCGACGGGCAGCGCTGGTCCGACACGCCGCCGCCGCCGTGCCCGGAGCGGTGTCGCACCAGTTCACCCAAACTCCGCATGTGGCAATCGCCCTCGTCGAGACCTCGCCCATTGGTGGCGACTACGCGGAGTTGCGGGACGCCCCCGATGAGGTCCGCCTTCATATCGCGACTACCGAGCTCGGTCTCGCGGTCGCGAGGGGGAGCACCACCGATGGCGTGGCTGCCGGGGCGGAGGCTGCGCACATCCGGGTGGCGGTCGCAGGCGACGGCTCAGTGGATCTGTCCACGGACGGCCTGAGCTTCCTCCCATGCTTCTGGGGAGAGCACGAAGGCCGGCTGTACCTGTCCGCTCACCTGGCGTCGATGGTCAGCTTGGGACTTCCCGCCGACGAAGACACGCTGGGAGTCCTGCAGTATCTCGTCATGTTGCACCCCCTCCAGCAGCGTACGCTGCTCCGCCATGCCCGGGTGCTCTCCGCCGGCGGGCATCTCCG
>JAHWKL010000025.1 GCA_019347915.1 Actinomycetota bacterium | reverse complement strand
TCAGACTACTCGACACGCGCCATTGCTCGATGAGAACAAGGCCTTGTCGCCGGCTAGGAGAACCACTCCTGGGACGCGACGTCCAAATGATTCGACTACGCCAAGGTGACCCGCTGGAACTTCTCGACCGTCGCTGGTCGCCCCAGGTCCTGGTTCGCCTCCTCGACGGCCCTCAGCGGTGCGCCCAGCTGGCGGCGGACATCCCTGGCGTTTCCCGGAGGATGCTGACCGAGCGGCTCCGGGAGTTGGAAGCAGCGGGCATCATCGTGCGCCACGTCGACGCCGGCCCACCGATCTCAGTCAGCTACGCCCTTGCCGAACCAGCCGACGAGTTGGAGGCCGCCCTCCGTGCCTTGAAGGCGTGGGCGGCAACCAAGGCCAGCTGAGCAGCTGCCCGTTCTTGCTTGCTGACAGTTGGCTGCGCACGGCCGCTGACATGGCGCTGCGCATGAGTGCTGTCATTTCGACCGCGGCACGACACTCCTCGAACGAAGTGGGAGCGACCGCGAGGCGTCAGCGGGGACGGAGCCTGATCGTGGCGGCGATGCCGAAATGGTCGGAGGGAAACAGGGTCGGGTCAGTCGAGGCGGGCCTGTCGAATGTCAACCACGCATCGACCACCTCGAGGTGATCGTCGACGAGGACGTAGTCTATGACGCTCCCGTTGGCGACGACTGGACGAAGCGCCGTCGGCCAGGTCTTCTTCGGCTCCTCACCGTGGAAGAGCGCGTACGCGGAGCGGAGCCGCTCGCCCAGCAAGCGAAGAGTCGACGACACTGGTCCCGCGTTCAGGTCGCCCACCAGGAGCGTCGGGATCTCCCCTCTCGTTGCCAGGTGATCGATGATCAGCCGGGCTTGCTTGTCGCGCATCTTCTCGTCTCGAGACGACAGGTGGGCGTTGTGGACCTCGAGCACGGCGCTGCCGGGAAGTCGTACTCGCACCCAGTTCGCCACCCGGTGCTCGCCCTCCAGGTCCAGAGACCCTCGTTCCACCATCGGCAGGCGGGTGAGAACAGCGATCCCCTCCCAGAGCCCCCACGGCCCGACCTTCCCGGTGGCGTGGTACCCGTAGGGCGACTCCAGCGGGAGCGACTGGTTGAGACGTCTCGTGATCCACCTGATCTGGCTCGGCCAACGCCGGAGCTCCTGCAGGCCGATGACGTCGGGGCGGAGCTCCGCAAGCTGTGCCACGAGCAGCTCGCGCCGTTCTCGCCACCGGTCTGCGGTGTTGCGGACGTTGAGGGTGCCGACGCGAATGTTCTGCCCGGGAGGACTGCTCACTCGAGTCGACGGCCTTGGAGCTCAGTCAGCGCCGGGGGGGGGCTCGATTCCTGGACTGAGATCCTCGGCCCTCACTGGCGCGCCCCAGCCGTACTCGAGGTGAACGTGTCCGGCCCAGTGCGGTCCCTCCATGTCCGCCGGTTCGTCACCAGATGGGCCGCCGGTGCGGACCTTTCCTGACATCTCGACCAATGGGACCCGCAGCACCAGGGTGCGTCGAATCTCGACTTTCGTCGGCGGCCGCCCGGTCTTCCACGTCTGCACCACCTGGTTGCTGACCAACCGCAACGCTGCCCGCTTGGCATCGCTGCCCTCCACCTCGGTGGCAACCCCTCGGACGACGACCGAGCGATAGTTCATGGAGTTGTGGAACGGCGATCGGGCGACGACGAGGCCATCGAGGATCGTCACTGTGGCGCACACGTCCGTGCCGATGGCGTGACGCAGCATGGCGTTGGCCGCCGCGCCGTGGAGGTACAGGTGCTCGCTGCTGCGCCGTCGGCCATGGGCAGGACGATCGGGCCAGAGTGGAGGCTTGGATCGTACCGACGTCGCTCCCCCGCCGTTGGCCCACACCGGTCGAGGCGTTGGGATCACGTTGCTTCGGCCACTGCCATCTCGACCTCGCCCACGCTGACTCGCAGCTCCGGCAGAAGACGTGGGATCACGCCGCCCTCAGCGTGGACGATGGCGAGGAGCATCCGAAGGCTGGGATCGTCGGCGCTCTCGCGGATGCTGCGCTCGACCAGCCGTTGCGCCGACTCCCCCCAGCGGACACGGGGGCTCTTTCCCAGGGACCGGGGGCCGGGCAATTCGGCCACGTGGATATTGGCCCGAGCCAGGGCACTCACCAGTTCGCGTTCGAGTGCTTCGATGATCCGTTCTCGAGACAGGCCGAGCGAGGACAGGACGCCGGACGCCGACACTGTCGGTTCGTCCATGAGCCCCAGCAGAATGTGCTCCGCCTCGCAGGTGGGCGCCCCCAGCAATCGAGCCTCCTCCTCGGCCCGCCTCAGCACGACCATGACGTCACGGGGGGCGGCGGACACCCGCCGCAGCTTGTCAAGCACGGCTCCTCCTCTTGCGCACGATGGCTCCAGACCGCTCCAGGCGACTGAAGTGCTTCTTGTGAACCGCCTGGCGGGAGACGTTGAGAGCCTCCGCGATCCGGGCCCAGGACCAGCCCGCGGCCAGCGCCCGCTCGACGTTGTCCGCCTCCATGCGGTCAGCCAGCTGACGCAGCGCGACTGCCGTACGCAGCCCGTCGCCAGGGTCAGGAGCGGTTTTCGCATCGTCAGCCGGGCCGATGAGCTCCACGGGATCGCCAGCCGACGGATCAGGGTGGACGTCCGGAAACGAGGTCACTGCGCAACTTTGGTTGACAAATCCGTCGTTGTCAACCCCCGTTGCTTACGGACCGGCGCTGTCGAGTACCCGGTCGGCGTGGACGGACGCTCACGGCATGATGGCCGCCGTGACGGCCTCGTCTTCGCATGGGGTTCGGGCCGGGTTCGCCCGACACCTAAAGCTCGCCTCGTCGATGGCGATCGTCGTGGCCGGCTTCGTTGTCTACGGTGTCGCCACCGAGTCCCCGCTGGCGCTGCCGTACGGGGTCATCATCGTGGGCGGCGCCCTGCTCGTCGCTGCCATCGAGCCGGAGCACGGCTTCAGCCGGCTGGTCCTTGCCGGGCTGACCCTGTGGGCCGTCGGCCACCTGGCGGGCGGAACCATCGGCCTGGACCGGGATCGCACGCTCTACAACGCCGTGCTTCCCGGCGGTATCCACTTCGACAACGTCGTCCACCTCGTCGGCTTCGGCACTGCCGGCCTCGCCTGGTGGGAAGCCAGCCGCTCCTGGCTCGTGCCCATCCACGAGCATCGGGTGGCAGTCGTGGCGGTGGCCGTGTGGTTGGCAGGGATGGGCATCGGTGCGCTCAACGAGGTCGCCGAGTTCATCGCCACCCTCGTGCTGCCCGAGACGAACGTAGGCGGCTACCGGAACACCGGCCGGGACCTGATCGCCAACCTGCTCGGTGCCGCGGTGGCCGGCATCGTGGCCGCTCGTCGAGAGCGGGCGGGCGCCGCCGGCGCCTCTCCCTGAGCGTCGTGCTGTCCTCGGCCAGGGATAGGCCGGCGGCAGGAGTCAGGCCTGGCTGGCCGAGCCCGGGCGTAGGGCGCAGCCACCACCGAGCGGACACATCCGGGGAGCCACCTGTTGGAGCAGTTGGACGCCGAACTGCCGCATCTCGGATGCTGCGTTGGCTCCTTCGTCGCCGCCCGCCTCGAGCCGCTCGGCCATCGAGAACAACGAGCCGGCGCTCTCCAGCATGTGGTCCGTGGTAGCGAGCATCATCGCCTTCACCTCCGACCAGGCGACCTGGCGAGGCCCCTCCTCGGCGGTGTAGGTGATGCCCGCGCCGTCGATCGCGGTGACGTCCGCGCTCACCACCCGATCGTCCTGAAAGGTGATACCGGCGGTGAAACTGATCTGGTCCACGACAGCCCCCTTGCTCCTCCCGCTCCACGTGCGCCAGGAACTCGGAACGGAGATGTGCGAAGCCTGCGTCGAACTCCGCGTGGCCGACCCCCGTGGCCCAACCTGTGCAGCCGGTTGCGCCCTCGCAGCGCGGGACGCGGCCCACCTCCCAGTGGACCGTCGTGCCCGCCGTCAGGCCTTCTTTGCTGCTCGCTTCTTCGCCGGGGCCTTGGTTGCGCTGCGCTTGGTGCCGGCGGCCTTGGTCGTCGCAGCTGCCTTGTTACCCGCCGACGACGCCGTCGGCGACCACACGCCCCGGGCGAGCTTGGGCGCCTCCTTGGGGATCATGACCGCTTCCTTGAACGCCTTGAGCGGGGTGATGCGCGCCTTCTTCGACGCCTTGATCCTGATCGGCTCACCCGTGGCCGGGTTGCGGCCGGTGCGCGCCGCCCGCTGGACCTTGGCGAACTTGGCGAACCCGCTGATGGTCACCGGCTCTCCCTTGGCCACCACCGCGGTGATGACCTCGGTGAGGCTGCGGACGGTGGCGTCCACCTGCTTGGGGTCGAGGTCCCCGTGCGCCGCCACCACCTTCACTAGCTCTCGTCGGTTCATGCTGGAGCCCTTCCTCCCGTTGAGTGGCTGATCGCCACAGTTTGGCTTAGTGCCACAGTCTGATCGCCCGGCCGGGCCGAGCGGGGGATGGTCCACCACGAACCCCGTGCGGGCACCTCACGCAGAGAGGAGCTGGGGGCCGTCGTTGGCCGTGCTGTTGACCAGTCGACTGGCGGGGGCGATCGTGAGCGCACCGGCAGGGAGGGGGCGCAGCAGTGACTGCAGCGACCGGCGGTCGCCCAGGGAGGGGTCCAGCCACTGGCCCAGCGCATGCCCCACCAGCACGGCCGGCATGCGGTTGTGCAAGGGTCGGACCGTCTCGTTGGCTGCGGTCGTCACGATGGCGCAGCTCACGAGAGCCGGAGACCCGGGACCCTCCCAGCGCTGCCACACGGCAGCCAGCGCCAGCAGGGAGCCGTCGGTCATCGAGATGTAGAACGGCTGCTTGGTGCCGTCGGGTGAGGTCCGCCACTCGTAGAAGCCGTCAGCGGGCACCACGCTGCGGCGCCGGACCAGCGCTTCGGCGAACAGTGGCTTTTCGGCGATGGTCTCGGCCCGGGCGTTCGCCGGCCGCGGCCCCCTCAACGGGTCGTCGGCCCACGGCGGGACCAAGCCCCAGCTCATCACCCCGAGCCGGCGACCGGAGCGGGTGGTGGCCACGGCCGGCACGACGGCCGTGGGAGCCACGTTGTACCGAGGCGGCAGCGTGTCGACCACCACCTCGTCGACGTCGAACTGGGCGGCGATCACCGCCGGGGGCTGCGCCGAGACCAGACGGCCGCACATGCGGTCAGGACCTGGGAAGGGCTGGCGCCGGGGTCACCGCAGCGACGCTATCCGCCCCGCCGCTGGACGAGGGCGTCCGGCGACGGCGTCAGCGCTCAGTTGGCGGCGGGGACCTGATGGCACCGGGTGGCGACGTCGGCGAACTCCAGCACCCTGCGCACCAGCGGCCGGACGGGCGGGCGGACCACGACGTCCCCGCCTCGGCCACGGATCTTGTTGGCCAGCCGGACAACCACGCCCAACCCTGCCGCGTCGAGGAACTCCAGCCCGGTCATGTCGAGGATCAGGGACAGTGGGCCCTGCCTGCGGGAGTCCTCGAGCATCGGTGCCACCGACGACCACAGCTCGGCGACCGTGGCGATGTCGAGCTCCCCCTCGAGCGAGAGCTCGACGGAACCGCCGAGATCGACCGTGACGACGCGAAACGGGCAGGTCACATCGTCCGACACTCGGCCCTCCCTCTCCCCGACCAAAGTGGCTGCCTGCATGGTTCGTCATCGGCAGCAGGCGAGGGAACCTTGAGCGATTTCTTTTCCCGGTTCCCGGATCGCCTCCAGGGTGGTCAGCCGGCGTCGGCCGAGCCCGTGTCGGCTTGGCCCTCGGGTCCCCCCGGCGGCCACAGCTTCCAGGCCGCCAGGGCGACGACGATGCCGAGGACCCCTCCCGCCACGACGTCGGTGACGTAGTGGCTTCGCTTGCGGACCAGCGACCAGTGCACGGCCGTGGTGGCGGCCGACAGCGGAAGCAACAGCACGGGGATCTCCTGCGCCACCCCCAGGGCGAAGGCCAGGTCGCTGGCGGCGTGACCGGAGGGGAAGGAGGACGTGAACGGTCCCAGCGTGTGTGCCCACGCGCCCGTGGGGTGGCGCCGGCCGACGGCCGCCTTGATGGGGAGGTGCGCCAGGGCGGCTGCCCCGTAGCAGACGATGCCCCGCAGCCCCGCCCGCCGGCCTCTCGGCCCCGTCAGGGCCAGCACGCCGGCCACGCCGCCCCACACCGGCGGACGTTGGATGACGTCCCCGACCCTGCCGAGCGGTGTCGAGCCCTTCCTCGACCCCTTCCCGACCAGCTTTGCCATGAGGGCGTCCTCTGCTCGCCCACCCATCTTCTTCATGGCACCTCAACCTTCCCCGGCGGCGTCTCGGACTCGCCTCACCTTTCCCCGTGAAGGGAAAAGCCTCTCCTTTGTGGCACCGGCACCGCCGGTCGCGGCGCTCGCCCGCTCAGATGGCCGAGTTGCGCTCGAAGACGACCTCGACCTCGTCGAAGCCCAGGGACCCGAGCATGCTCTCGAGCATGGCGCGGGTGTTGTGCTGCGCCCGCTCGACGAGGTCGGACTCGCGGGCGGCGGTGGCCAGCTTCTCCTCGGCGAGCAGGTACAGCTCTCGTTCGCCGGTCGGGTTGTCGGCGAAGACGGAGCCGGCCCGGTCGAGCAGGCCGCGGTTGCGGCTGACCACGTAGCTCCGCTCGGGGTCGATCCTGGGCGGCGACAGGCGGGCCGGCGGCAAGCGGATGGTCACCGACTCTCCGTCGTCGGACACCTGGATCTCGCCGCGGGCGATCCTGGTGAAGTCGACCGAGGCGTCGACGGTGCCGCCGGCGAGGAACACCGTGCGCTCGCCCTTGACGAAGGAGGGCACGAACCGAGTGTCCTCCTCGACATCGAGCACGGCTTGGAACTGGCCGGTGGCCGCCCGGTACTCGCTGAGATCCTTGATGGCCTCGAGCAGGGCGGGCTGGCTCCGGTCGACCGACTGCGTGGAGAAGGGGTTGCCCAGGGAAGGCAGCAGGCCGCTCACGCGGCCGAGGCCGACGATCAGCACGAGGACGACGATTGCCAAGAGCGCGGGCCGGGCCCACGAGGCCGGTGGGCGGGCACGGTGGCGTGGTGTCCGTTCGGGAGCGGAGGGCGGACCCGGCGACGTCTCCCCGTGGGTCTCGACCATTGCTGCCAGCGTACCGCTGGAGCTCCGGTTCTCCCGGCCATCCGTCGCCGCCCGGGCCTCGCACCTGCCACACTTCTGTCCGCACCGCGGGCCCGCGGTAGCTGTCGTGTACAGCTATTGGACGGCGCCCGCCCAGCGGTCAAGATGAACGGTCTGCCCCTCGGCGAAAGGACGGAGTGATCTCGTGACGCCACTGCTCGAGGTCGAGGACCTGGCCGTGTGCTTCGGCGGCGAGGTCGAGGCCCTGCGGGGTGTCAGCTTCGCCCTCGACCGAGGCCAATCGCTCGCCGTGGTGGGCGAGAGCGGCTCGGGCAAGTCGACGCTGGCCCTGTGCCTGGCCGGCTTGATCCAACCGCCCGAGGCCAGGGGCAGCGTGCGAGTCACGGGGCACGAGCTGATGGGCGCCGACCCTGAGGACATCCGCCGGCTGAGGTGGTCGACGGTCGCCCTGGCCCTGCAGGGCGCGCCGTTCAACCCGGTGGCGACGGTCGGCACCCAGGTCGCCGAGCCACTGCGTGAGCGGCTGGGGATGCGGGCCGGTGACGCCCGCCGCCGGGCCGAGGAGCTGGCCGCGGAGGTCCACCTCGACCCCGCCCTGCTCGACCGCTATCCGCACCAACTGTCGGGCGGCGAGCGCCGGCGGGCCCTCCTGGCCATGGTGCTGACGCTCGAGCCCGAGCTCGTCGTGCTCGACGAGCCGACGGCGGGCCTGGACCCGGCCATTCGCGACGACGTGATCTCGCGCATCGCCAAGCTCGGGGCCGAGCGGGGGTTCGGCCTGGTGACCATCTCCCACGACCTGCCCGACGCCACCCGCCTGGCCGAGCGCACCCTGGTGCTCTACGCCGGCGAGGCCATGGAGGTGGGCGACACCGCCGCCGTCATCACCGAGCCCGCCCACCCCTACAGCTGGGCGTTGATCAACGCCTATCCGGTCATGACCACGACCAAGGACCTGCGTCCCATCAGAGGTCAGCCCCCCGACCCCCGATCGGTGCCTCCAGGGTGCCCGTTCCACCCTCGCTGCACCCAGGCCGAGGAGGTGTGCTGGCAGGACCACCCCGACCTGCGGGTATCGCGTGGGCGCGAGGTCGCCTGCCACTTCGGTGGCCTGAAGATGCTCCTTTCCGCCCGCGACGTCACCAAGACCTTCAGGAACGGCCGGCGGGAGGTTCGGGCGCTGTCCGAGGTCTCCTTCGAGGTGCGCGAGGGCGAGGCGGTCGGGCTCATCGGGCCTTCGGGCAGCGGCAAGTCCACGCTGGCCCGCATCCTCACCGGGCACCTGGCGCCCGACGGCGGCGAGGTGGTGCTGGAGGACGCGCCCTTGCCCACGTCGTGGCGGGGCGAGGCCAGGCAACGCCGCCGCCGGATCCAACTCGTCATGCAGGACCCGTGGGACGCGCTGTCGCCCCGGCTCACCGTGGCCGAGTTGGTTCGGGAGCCGCTCGACCTGGCCAAGGAGGAAGACCGCCCGCAACGCGACCGTGCCATGGTGGATGCGCTTGTGAGCGTCGGTTTGCCGTCATCCGGGGCCTTCCTCGAGGCCCGTACCCACGAGCTGTCCGGCGGCCAGCTCCAACGCATCGCCCTGGCCCGGGCGCTGGTGGTGCGACCCAAGCTGCTGGTCGCCGACGAGCCCACCAGCATGCTCGACGCCTCGGAGCAGGCTCGGATGCTCGTGGTGCTGCGGGAGCGGCAGGCGGAGATGGGCCTCGGCCTGATCTTCGTGTCCCACGACATGGCGGTGGTGCGCAAGGTGACCGACCGGATCGTGATCCTGGGCGCAGGCCGGGTGGTGGAGGAGGGACCGTCGCACCTGGTGTCGACGACACCGACGAGCGAGACCGGGCGCCGGCTGATCGAGGCGGCCCCGAGCTTCCAGCAAGGCGCCGCCAGCCCGTCTGCGGTGGTCGACCTCGACGACGTCTCCGCCAGAAGGGAGCCGTGATAGAGCGCATCGCCATCCTCGGTCCCACCGTCGAGCGGTGACCGCGCCCGGGTGGGACCGGCTGTCGTTCCTCGCCCCGCCCGGGTCGGTGCACGACTGGCGCCTGGTGCTGCTCTACGACGCCGCCGTCGAGGCTGGTCTCCTCGACGGCCTTCCCTCCACGGCGCCTGCGCTGTCCGCTCGCCTCGACCTCGACGAGCACGCAGTGCGGGTGGTGCTCGACGCTCTGGCGGCGTGGGAGGTGGTCCAGCCCGACGGTCATGGTGGCTACCGCACCGGTGCCGATGCGCCCGGTCCCGAGGCCACCGCCGTCCTGCGTCACCACGCCCGCATCCTGCGGACCTGGAGCGCTCACGTCGACGACCGACTGCGCGGCGTCCCGCCGGACGAGCGCCCTCCCGATTCCGGGCGCGTGGAGCGGATGCTGGCGTCGCTCACCGTGCTCGCCCGAGAGGCGGCGCCGGGCACCATCGACGCGTGCTTGTCCTTGGTCCCGAACGCCCGGCGGGCCCTCGACCTGGGCGGAGGTCACGGCGAGTACGCCCTCGAGTTGGCCCGGCGAGGCGTGCACGCGCTCATGCAGGACCGCCCGGGGGTGGTCGAGGCTGCCCGTCGCCGTGGACTCGAGGGGACCGGAGTCGAGCTGTTCGCCGGTGACTTCTTCCAGGTTCTTCCCGAGGGCCCTTTCGACCTCGTCCTGTGCTCGGGGGTGTCCCACACCTACGACGGGGAGCGCAACCTCGACCTGTTCCGGCGGGTCCGGCCCCTCCTCTCCCCCGGCGGGGTGCTCGCCCTGCGCACGTTGCTGCGGGGCTCCCATCCCGTGGCTGCCATCTTCGCCGTCAACATGCTGGTGGCGGCCCGTGGGGGTGACACCCATGACGAGGGCGACTACCGGCGGTGGCTGGCCGAGGCCGGTTACGGCGACGTGGAGGTGCGCGTCCTCGGGCGGGCCTCAGAGCACTTGGTGCTCGCCCGCCCCTGACGGCCGCCGACCACTCTCTCTTTCGGCCAGGGTCGAGCTGCTGTCCTGACTCGTGGGACCGGAGGGGTCTGCCACGCCGTCAGCGTCTTCGCTGCCGGCACAGCCACCCACCGCCGCCCGTTCCTCGGCTTGGCGCACGATGTCCGCTGCCTGAGCCCGTGCCTGGCGCAGCACGGCCCGGGCCGCCCTCTGGGCGACGGGTAGCCGGAGGTGAAGCTCCTCGTCATCAGGTCCTGCCGCCGCCCGCCCGGTGGCCAGCGCCCGTTCGGCCCGTTCCGTCCGCTCGGCCGCTTCGGTGGCACGCAGCTCCCACTCGCGGGCCCGCTCGGTCGCCGCTGACTCCGCCAAGCGTGCCTCCTCCAGCTCGGTCGACAGCTCGGCCACCCGGCGCTCGGCCTCCTCCGCCCGCCCCTGCATCAGGGCCACCTCCTTGGAGAGCTCCTCCAGCGCGGAGACATCGCGCTGCCGGCGTCGCTCGAGGCGCTCGACCGCCACCACCACCATGGCGAGGAGGCGATCGACCTCGTCACGGTCGTAGCCGAGCATGCGGCTCCGCAACTCGGGGTGGCGAAGGTCGTCGAGCGACAGGCTCACTGAGGGTGATGGTAGCGACGATGCCGGCGCCATCCGGGGATGGTCGGCCGGGTGGGGGTCAGTCCGGACGGCGGGCGTCGTAGGTCGGGATCAGCCGGCGGGCGGCCCGGACCTCGTCCACCCGCCCGACAGGGGTGTTGCGCGGGGCCCCCGGGTCTTGGCCCGGAGCCTCGTCGGCGATGCGGACGAGGGCCTCCCCCAGCGCCGCCAGGGTCTGGGGGCTCTCGGTCTCGGTCGGCTCGATCATCAGCGCTTCCTCGACGATGAGCGGGAAGGCAACGGTGGGGGCGTGGAACCCCTCGTCGAGGAGACGCTTGGCAACGTCGAGCGCCTTGACCCCGTGCCGGCGCCTGAGGCCGGCGGCGGATACCACGAACTCGTGCATGCACGGTCGGTCGAAGGGCACGTCGTAGTGGTCCCGCAGCCGCTGCCGCAGCCAGTTGGCGTTCAGCACCGCTGCCTCCGCCACCCGTCGGAGGCCGTCGCCTCCGGACGCCAGCACGTAGGCGTAGGCCCGGGCCAGGGCCAGGGCGTTGCCGTGCCAGCCGTGGACCCGACCGATCGACTTCGGCGGTGTCGTCCAGCGGTAGCTCCCGCCGCCGTCCCGGACGGGGACGGGCCCCGGCAGGTAGGGGCCCAGGCGCTCGGTGACGGCGACCGGCCCGGCGCCGGGCCCGCCGCCGCCGTGAGGGACGGCGAAGGTCTTGTGCAGGTTGAGGTGCACGATGTCGAAGCCCATGTCCCCCGGGCGGGTCACGCCGAGGATGGCGTTGAGGTTGGCGCCGTCGTAGTACAGCAGCCCCCCCACGTCGTGCACCGCGCCGGCGATCTCGGCGATGTCCTCCTCGAACAAACCCAGCGTGTTGGGGTTGGTCAGCATGATGCCGGCCACGTCGTCGTCGAGCACCGCTCGGAGGGCGGCGACGTCGACGCAGCCGCGGTCATCGCTGGCAACGGTCACCACCGAGTATCCGGCCAGCGTCACCGACGCCGGATTGGTCCCGTGCGCAGAGTCGGGGATCACCACCTTGGTGGGGGGCCGGTCGGGCCGCTCGGCGGCGTGGTGGGCCCGCATGACCAGCAGCCCGGTGAGCTCGCCGGCGGCACCGGCCGGCGGCTGCAGGGTCACGGCGTCCATGCCGGTGACCTCTGCCAGCGCCAGGCCCAGCTCGACGAGCACCTCCAGCCAGCCCTGGGTCACCCGCGCCGGCGCCATGGGGTGGACGGCGGCCAGTCCCGGCAGGGCGGCTGCGGCGTCGGCGAGCTTGGGGTTGTACTTCATGGTGCACGACCCGAGCGGGTAGGCGCCGAGATCGACGGAGTACTGGCGGTGGGTGAGGCGGGTGTGGTGGGCGACGAGGTCCCGCTCGGACAACTCCGGCAAGGGCACCGGCTCGTCGGCCAGATGCCCGGCGGGGAGCAGTTCGGCGGCATCCCACTCGGGCAGGTCGGTGGAGCGGAACGACCACCCCCGCCTGCGGGGCGAGGACAGCTCGAAAACGGTGGGCTCGGAGCGGCGACCGACCAAGGGGGCGCTGGCAGCCAGCCCGCCCGGAGCCGGCGGCGACGGCGGTGAGGCCGGGGCGTTCACCGCAGCACCTTGTCCATGGCGGCGACGTAGGCGTCGATCTCGGCCCGCGTCCGCCGCTCGGTGGCCGCCACCAGCAAGCCCTCGCCGTACTCGGCGCCGGCGCCGGCGCCACCCAGCGCCACCCCGGCGAGAAAGCCCTCGTCGACCATGCGGTCGACCACCACGGCGGGGTCGGCAGGAAGGCGAACGGCGAACTCCCGGAGCGTCGGGGCGCCCACCAGTGGCTCCACCCCTTCGAGGGCCAGCAGCGACTCCCGGGTGTAGCGGGTGGCGCGCCCGCAGCGCAGGGCCAGCTCCCGCAGGCCCGAGGTGCCGAGCCACGCCAACTGCACGGCGCAGGCAACGGCGATCAGGGTCTGGTTGGTGCAGACGTTCGACGACGCCCGCTCCCGGCGGATGTCCTGCTCGCGCGTGCGCAGCGTGGAGACGTAGGCGGTGCGTCCCTCGACGTCGACGGTCTCTCCCACCAGCCGGCCCGGCAGCCGCCGGACGTGCTCCAGGCGGCAGGCGAACAGCCCCAGGTACGGGCCGCCGAACGAAAGGGGCGTGCCGAAGGGCTGCCCCTCCCCCACCACCACGTCGGCACCCCGGGCGCCGGGGGTCACCAGCAGGCCGGCGGCCACGGGGTCGAAGGCCACGACCAGGAGCGCACCGCCGGCGTCGGCCGCCCGGCGGGCGGCGGCCAGGTCCTCCAGGCACCCGAGGAAGTTGGGGTACTGCACCACGAGGGCGGCGGGAGCACCGCCGCCGGCGTCGTCCCACGAGGTCTGTCCGTCGACCAGCGCCACCTCGGTGAGCTCGGACCCGTTTCCGGCAGCGAAGGTTCGCAGCACGTGGCGCCAGTGGGGGTGGACCCCCCGGCTCACCCGGATGCCGCGGCGGCCGGTGACCGCCGCCGCCAGATTGGCGGCCTCGACACAGGCGCTGGCACCGTCGTAGAGCGAGGCGTTGGACACCTCGAGACCAGCCAGCCGGGCGACCATGGTCTGGTACTCGAACAGAGCCTGCAGAACGCCCTGGGCCACCTCTGGCTGGTACGGGGTGTAGGCGGTGACGTACTCGGAGCGCGACGCCATGGCCCGCACCGCCTCGGGCAGCTCGTGGTCGTAGGCGCCGGCGCCGGCGAAGCACACCAGCCCCGCTCCCGGCGCCACCCCGCGGCCGGTGCAGGGCACGTTGGCGCCAGCCAGGCGCTCCATCTCGGCGAGCACGTCAGGCTCGCTCATGCCATCGGGCAGCGCCAAGGGCGCGGCCAACCGCAAGGCCTCGGGGACCACCGAGAAGAGCTCGTCGAGCGACGACAGGCCCAGGAAGGCGAGCATGGCCTCGATCTCGGCGTCGGTGTGCGGCACGTAGGACGGCACGTCAGCGACCGGCCTCGACCGCGCGACGCCTGGACACGAACGGGAGCTGCACCACCCGGCCCGGGAGCCGGGTGCCGCGGATCTCGATCTCGACCGATGCACCGAGGTCCAGCTCGGGAGGTACGAAGCACAAGGCGATGCCGCGCTCGAGCGTCGGCGAGAAGTTCCCGCTGGTGACCGTGCCGACCACCGTGCCGTCGCTGAGCACGGCCGATCCCGCCCGCGGCGGCCGGCGCTCATCGAGCTCGACGCCCCGGAGGATTCGTCGGGGGCCTTGGGCCCGCTCCGCCTCGAGTGCGGCCCGACCACGGAAGTCGGGCTTGTCCCAGCCCACCACCCAGCCCAGGCCCGCCTGCAGCGGCGTGATGCCCGGCCCGAGCTCGTGGCCGTGGAGCGGGAGCCCCGCCTCGAGGCGGAGGGTGTCGCGCGCACCCAGCCCGGCGGGGACGGCGCCGGCCCCGACGAGCGCGTCCCAAAGAGCGGGGGCCGGCGCTGTCGGCACGGCGATCTCCACGCCGTCCTCGCCGGTGTAACCAGTGCCGGCCACCACACACGTCGTCCCCTGCCAGTCGACCTCCCGTACGGCGAACCGGCCGACGGCGCTGGCCTCGGGGAAGACCGACGCCAGGCAGGGTCGGGCCTGTGGCCCCTGGACGGCGAGCACCGCCCGCTCGGCGGTGACGTCGGTGCCCCCCAGAGCCTGGCGCACCCGTGCGGTGTTGGAAGCGTTGGGCATGACGTCGAAGCGCTCTGGCGCCACCCACCACACCAGCAGGTCGTCGAGGACCGACCCGTCGGCGGGATCGAGGAGATGGGTGTACTGCGCCCGACCCGGGCCGATGCGACGGAGGTCGTTGGTGAGGGCGCCCTGCAGGACTGCCAGCGCGCCCGTCCCCGTCACCCGCACCGTGCCGAGATGGCTGACGTCGAACAGAGCGACCCCGGACCGGCACGCCCGGTGCTCGGCGAGCGTGCCCTGGGGATAGGCCAGAGGCATGGTCCAGCCTCCGAAGGCCGCCATCTTCGCCTGGAGGCTCCGGTGACGGGCGTCGAGCGGGGAGGTCGACAGGCTCACCCGGCGGAGGTTACCGGCGGCCGAAGAGCCGGCATCTCGCCCTCGGTGACGTCGTACGTGTCGAGCAGCGAGCGCTGGTCCCGCCGGTGGCGCACCCTCGATGGAGACGGTGAGGCGGGCACTCCTCGCCTACTGAGCCGCCGAGGCAGGGCCCTCTTCGGGGTGGGCCGGCGCCGGTGCCTCCGGCGGCCGCAGACTCAGGATGGCGGCGTCGACCTCGTCCTTGACTCCCGCCAGGGGAACGATGTTGAGCACGCCCTGACCCTGCCTGAGCAGGTCGACGATCTCTTCACCGGTCCTCACCATGATCGACTGGCTGCCGTTGAGCACCAGGTTGGCGGTGGCGATGTCACCACCCTGCTCGCGGAGGTAGGCGATGGCCTTGCGAGCCGAGCGGAGCGACACGCCGGCGTCGAGCAGGTTCTTGATCACCTTGAGCTCGAGCAGGTCGGTGTAGGAGTAGCGGCGCTGCGACCCACTCCCGCGAGCGTCGGCGATGGACGGGCGGATCAGATGGGTGCGGGCCCAGTAGTCGAGCTGGCGGTAGGTGATGCCGACGATGTTGCAGACCTGTGGCCCTCGGTACCCCTCTTCCGCCATCGGCGGCCCTCTCCTCCTCCGTCTCCGACGGAACGGGAATTACGACCATGTGATCCTCGCGCCCGTGTCCCCTACCGGTCAAGTGCCTCCGGCGTCGCCGGGTGAGCGTCGACCCGCTGGCGTCAACTGCCGGGGCCGAAGTCCTCGGGGCTGACGTTCTCGATGAACTGGCGGAACTCGTCGACGATCTGGTCCTGCTCCTCGGGCTCCTCGCTCGCCGGCGCAGCGGCGTCGTCGAGCACCTCGTCGGTGGCGAAGATCGAGGCGTCGACCCGAACGGCGAGGGCGATGGCGTCGGAGGGACGGCTGGACACCCGGTGCACGCGCCCGCCCAGGACCATCTCGATCTCGGCGAAGAACGTGCTGTCTCGCAGCTCGGTGAGCACGATCCGCTGCACCGACGCCCCGAGGGCGCCGAGCAGATCGCGCATGAGGTCGTGGGTCATGGGCCGCGGTGTGGTGACCCGGTCCAGCGCCAGAGCGATGGCCTTGGCCTCCTCCGGCCCGATGTAGATCGGCAGCACCCGCCGGCTCCCCTTGCTCTCCCGGAGCAGCACCACCGGAGCGTTGGCCGGCAGCTCCAGGCGCACCCCCAGCAGCTCCATCTGGACCACGGAGGCACCCTACCGCCTGCTGGAGGGGCCGACACGGGCGGGTCCGGCCATGGCCGGCAGCTCCCGTAGAGCTCGGCGAAGTCGTCGCCGGGAGGTCCGCGTCACCCGCTAATGCTGTGTCCGTCGGGCCGGTTTCTCCGGTTGGCGGCCGAAGTCCTCCAGCGCCCGGCGCAGGAGGGCCGTCCTGAGGTTCTCCCCGAGGCGGCTCAGCTCGTCGACCGTGTCGAGCGCCCGCCGGCGGGCAGCCGGGTTGCGCTGCTTGAGCAGCGGCAGCGCCACCTGCTCGTAGAACCCGGCCTCGCGCTCTGCCGAGTTCTTGTACAGCCGCAGGTGGCGGGGCTCCACTCCGTGCCGGGCGAAGGCGGCAGCGAGCCTGGCCACGACCAGGTCGTGGCCGTCGTAGTGCACTTGACGGCCGACCACGCTGGCGGACAGGAGCTCGTACCGCTCCAGCTGGGAGATGTCGGCGGGAGTGAGGCCGCTGGCTCGGGCCAGCTCCTCCCGAGTGAAGGTGGCCGATGTCAGGTCGGGAGGCGGCGAACCGCCGGGCCCGCCGGCACCGGAGACCTCCCCGTTGGTCGGGGGCGACGTGGCCGGGTTCTGGGCCGCGGGCGTGGGTCGCGCCTCGGCGACGGGCGCTTCGACCCCGGGTGTGGACTGGGCATCGGCGGCCGCAGTTCCGGCGCCCTCGGAGGACCCGATGACGTGATCGCCTTCGGCTTCGAGGCGGTCCTTGATCACCTTCAGGGGCAGGAAGTTCTCCCGCTGCTGGCGCAGGATCCACCGGAGCCGCTCGATGTCGTTCGGGTAGAACTTGCGGTAGCCGGAGGCGGTGCGCTCGGGGTCGAGCAGGCCCTGGCTCTCCAGGAACCGGATCTTGGAGATGGTGACGTCGGGGAACTCCTCTTTCAGCGACTCGAGTATCTCGCCGATGGACTTGGGGTCAGGGTCGGTCATGAGCTCACTCGCTCGGGGAGGAGCCGCCGGTCGCGGCCAGGAAGACCAGCTTGAACCGACCGATCTGCACCTCGTCGCCGTTGCTGATCGTCGCCTCGTCCTCGATGCGCTCGCGGTTCAGGTAGGTGCCGTTCAGGGAGCCGACGTCGCAGAGCACGTAGCCCTCGGGGCGCCGTCGCACCTCTGCGTGCCTACGGGACACGGTGACGTCGTCGAGGAAGATGTCGCTCTGCGGGTGGCGGCCGGCGGAGGTGACGGGCTGGTCGAGGACGAACTTCGAGCCGGCGCCTGGCCCTCGCTTGACGACGAGCATCCCGGCGTCCACCGGCAGCTCGTCGACCCCCACCGCAACCTCCTCGGAGGACGGGCTGCTGTGCGGGTCGACCGGCGCCAAGGTGATGGTGTGGTCCTGGCCGCGCACCTCGAGAGCCGCCCCGCAGGAGGAGCAGAAGTTGGCGTTCTGGGGGTTGGCGTGCCCGCACTGGTTACAAAAGACCTCGTCCACCTGGGCTCCTCGCTGGCGCATGGCATTCCCCGGTCGTTGTCAGTCGGCGACGAGCTTGCCGTACCCCTCGGCGTCGAGCAGCCGGTCGACCTCGCCGGGATCGGCGAGCTCGATCACACAGATCCATCCGTCGCCGTAGGGATCCTCGTTGAGGTGCTGGGGCTGGTCGGCCAGGTCGTCGTTCACCTCGACCACGGTGCCCGTGACCGGGGCGTAGATCTCCGACACGGACTTGGTCGACTCCACCTCGCTGATCGACGAGCCGGCGGTCACGGCGGCGCCCGCCGACGGGAGCTGGACGAACACCACGTCGCCCAACGCATCCTGGGCGTAGTCGGTGATCCCCATGCGCACGGTGCCGCCCTCCACCCGGACCCATTCGTGGTCGGACGAGTACCGCAGGTCGTCGGGGGTGTTCACTGTGCGGACGTTACCGGATGCCAGGCGTCCGCTCGGCGCCGGAGGGGCTCGGCAGCATCGACCGCACCCGCTGGGCGTAGTCCTGGGCCCGGGCCCGAGCGGCCTCGTCGCTCTCTGCCTCCGCCCACACATGGGTCGAAGGGTCGTCGGGGTCAGGCAGAGCCAGGGCCCAGCCGTCGTCGTAGAGCACCTTGACGCCGTCGATCAGGACGACCTCGCCGACGGCCTGTTCGACCAGCGTGCGCATCACTGCGCCCTTGTGCTCCCACGGCGTCGCCACCACCTGGTGGGCGAGGTGCGTTGCCGGCAGCGTGGCCCGCACCTTGGAGAGCCGGGTGCCGGTGCGGGCGAGGAGCTCCAGCATCCTGGCGAAGGCGGCCACGCCGTCGAAGGCAGGAAGGAAGGACGGGAAGATGAAACCGCCGTCGAGGCTGGCGGCCAAGGCCACGTCGTCGGCCAAGGCGGCGTGCATCAGCGCCGAGGTCGCCACCTTGGTCCACACCACCTCGGCGCCCAGCCCGCCGGCGAGCTCCTCGGCCCGGGAGGTGACCGTCACCGGGAGGGCGATCCGGCATCCCGGCTCGGAGGTCGAGGCCACCAGCTGCACCATGGCCAGCACGGCCTCGATCTCGGTGAGGACGTGGCCTTCGTCGTCGATGAAGGTGACGTGCTCGCCGTCCGGGTCGACCACCACACCGAGCTGCGACCCGGACGACCGCACGAGCCCGCTCACGGTGGCCGCCGAGGCGTCGCGATCGAAAGCGGCGGCCCCCGGGGTGGAGGCGTAGGGGTTCACGGCCAACACCTCGGCCCCCAGCTTGGCCAGCACGTTGGGCATGACGAAGGCGGTGGTGCCGAAGGCGTAGTCGACCACGACCTTGAAGCCGTGACCCCGAATGGCGGACACGTTGACGGCCGCCATGAGGGCTGCCGCGTAGAACTCACTGGAGCGCGGAGGGAAGTCGATGTCGCCGATGTCGCCGGGGAAGACCCGCCGGAAATCCTCCCGGTAGTACAGGCGCTCGACCTTGCGGGAAAGCTCGGGGGAGATGTCGGTGCCGGTATCGTCGAAGAAGCGCAGGACGACGGACTGGGCGTCGCCCGGCAGCAGGCGCACGGTGATGCCGCCCCGCGACCGCTGGGATCGCACCTGGAAGCGGGTGACAGGCACGGGGGCGACCTCCAGGTCGTCGACGTTGACCCCGGTGCTGTTGAGCCCGGCCATCACCGCCCGCTTCAGCATCCGTGCCGCTCGGCTGGAGTCGCGGGACGTGGTGACCGCGGCGCCCTTCTTGAGGGTGGTGGCGTAGGCCATGGCCACTCGGGTCGCCAGCTCCGGCGTGATGTCGACGTTGGCCAGCCCGGCCACGCCATGGCGCCCGAAGAGGCTGCGGGAGCCCCGGCTCTCCCACACCAGCGAGGAGTTGACGACCGCACCGGCCTCGACGGTCTTGAACGGGTAGATCTTCACACCGGCGGTGAGGACAGCCTGCTCGCCGACGAAGCACTCGTCGCCCAGGACCACTCCCTCTTCGCACCGGACGCCGGCGCGCAGGTCCGTGGAGCGGCCGACGACCGTGTCGCGGGCGGTCACGCCCTTGCCCACGTAGGCGTTGTCGTGGACCACCGAACGCTCGAGGTCGGCGTCGGCCCGCACCATCACGTTGGACCCCAGCACGGTGTACTCGCCCAGGCGGGCGCCGGCCTCGACCCGGGCGTGGTCACCCACGACGGCGGGACCCACCATCTCGGCTCGCGGATCGACTTCCGCCCCTTCGCCCAGCCAGATCCCCTCCTGGAGACGGAAGCCGGGCACATCGACGACGACCTTGCTGTCGAGCACGTCCTTGTGGGCCTTGGTGTAGGCCTCCAGGGTGCCGACGTCCTCCCAGTACCCCTCGCAGACGTACCCGTACATCGGCCGTCGTTGCTCGAGCAGGGCCGGGAACACCTCGCCCGAGAAGTCCACGGGACGGCCGGCGGGGATGTAATCGAAGATCTCGGGTTCCAGGACGAAGATGCCGTTGTTCACCGTGTCGCTGAAGACCTGGCCCCACGTGGGCTTCTCGAGGAACCGTTCGATCGACCCGTCCTCGGCGGTGATGACGATGCCGAACTCCAACGGGTTCTCCACGGCGGTGAGGCCGATGGTGGCGAGCGCCCCCCTCCGGTCGTGGAAGTCGACCACTTGGCTCAGGTCGATGTCGGTGAGCACGTCGCCGGAGATCACGAGGAAGCGCTCGTCGAGCTCGTCCATGGCGTTGCGCACGGAACCGGCGGTCCCCAACGGGCTCTCCTCGGTGGCGTAGACCATGCGCACGCCGAACTCGGAGCCGTCGCCGAAGTAGGAGCGGATGTTGTTGGCCAGGAAGGCCACGGTCACGACGATGTCGTCGAACCCGTGCCGCTGGAGCAGCATCACGATGTGCTCCATCATCGGCCGGTTCACCAGCGGGATCATGGGCTTGGGCTGGTTGGAGGTGAGGGGGCGCAGTCGGGTGCCCTCGCCCCCCGCCATGATCACCGCTTTCACTGAGCCGAACCTACCCGGCGGGCGGCCAGAGCCTGCTTCACCTCGGGAACGTACGCCGCGGCGGAGACGTAGGAGAGCACCAGGCCGGGCACCACCACGATCCAGGCCAGCACCCGAGCGACGTCGGCCCACGACAGCGTGGACGCCGACGCCAGGAACAGCGGGAACGAGGCCATGAGGCAGAAGGTACTGGCCTTGCCCAACAGGCTGACGTCGATGCGCCGCACGCCCATGGCCGCCAAAACCAGTGCGGCGATGGCGACCACCGATTCCCGCACCAGCGCCAGCACGGCGACGATCAGCGGCACCGACCCGTCGATCAGGATGCTGACCACGGCGACACCGAGGAGCAGTCGGTCGGCGATCGGGTCGAGCACCTTGCCCAGCTCGGTGACCTGGCCGTAGCGACGGGCCACGAAGCCGTCGACCCAGTCGGTGGAGCCCAGCACCGCCAGCAGGACGGCGGCCGCCGCTCGGTCGTCCCTGCCGAAAAGGAGCCATACGAACACTGGGATGGCTGCCAGGCGGGCGGTGGTGATGGCGTTGGGCAGCGTCAGAACGCGCTCCTCGCCGGTCCGGCGGGTGGCTCGCGGGCTCGCTCCCTCCCTCACCCGGCCATCCTACGATGACCGCTCGCCGGCGCCGGGAATGGTGGGCCGGCGCCGTGCTGTGAGCCGTAGGCTGTGGCCGTGGGGATCGAGGGGCTGGCGGCGGTGCTACGGGGGCTGCGGTCTCGGGTCGATCCCGAGCGGGCACTGGCAGCGGCCGCCGCCGGGGTGACGTGGCCCAGCAGCGAGGCGGAATGCATCGCCGACCTGGACGCCTACGACCAGGCGCTGGTGACGACGGCGGAGATGCTGGAGGTGCCGCTGCCTGCTCCCCCGGAGGGCGACCGCCGGTTCACGCCGGCGCAGCGGACCGAGGTCGAGGCCGCCCTGCGCCACGCCGGCATCGAGGTGACCGACGCGGGAGGGCCGGCATGACCGCCGACGCGGCGTCGACCGCCGGCGACCAGGACTACCTGTACTACCGGTGGGCGGGGCACCTGCTCCGTCATCCTACCGGAGAGCCCAGCGACGCCGAGATCCTCAAGGTCCTGCGGTGGACGCCGGCGCCCGCCGAGGCGGTCAGCGACGTCTCTCAGCTCCCCGACGACCATGCTCCCGGCGGCTGGTGCACCCGCCTCAGCCGCACCGAGGCGGCCCGCATGGCCGCCGGGTTCGGCGTCTCCCTCTGACGCCGACCGGCCTCAGGGCCCGGCGCAGAACTACTTGGCCGATCTAGTGAGGAACCTCGCAGGTGGAAGGGCCTGCGGACGCGCAAGTAGTTCTGCGTCGGGCCCTCAGGCGGCGAGTCGGGCCCGCAGCTTGCACAGCCCCGTCTCCAGCGCCTCACGGACCTGGTGACGGGTGAGCCCCAAGTCGACATGGAGCTCCTTGATGCTGCGCACCGGGGCGCCGTCGAGCCCGAACCGAGCGCAGAGCACGGTGCGCTCGAGGGGCGAGAGGTCGTCGAGGAGGTGGGCCCCGGCGGCGTGGAGGCAGACGGCGTCGAGGTCGATCTCGCCGCTGGGGTCGGAGACCTCGACGCCGGGGGTGGTGTCGGCCTCGGGCGTCGGCCAACCGGGGTCGCCGGGCCAGAGGTACTGGGTCATGCCTCCTTCGTCGCGCCGACGCCCGCTGCTGTCAAGGAGAACTCCAGCCGGTGTGGTGGGAATCGGGCCCGGCCCTGCCGTTCGCTAGTTGGAGCCGGTGGAAGAACCGGCGTCGGCATGCTCGGACACCAGGGCCAGCAAGGCGGCGCCGTAGCGCTCCGCCTTCACCGGGCCCAGTCCCGGTAGCCGCACCAGCGAGGCGCTGGTGCGGGGCTTGGCTTCGGCCACCGCCGCCAGCGTGCTGTCGTGGAACACCACGAAGGCGGGCACGCCGCCGGCACGGGCTGCCTCGGAGCGCCAGCGCTTGAGGGCGGCAAGGAGCTCGGGATCGGCGTCGGCGCCGGCTCGCTCCGACCGGCTGGCCCGGGCCCGTTGTGCCTCGCTGCGGTGGAGCCGGGCCCGCTCGGCGGCGAGCCGATCCTGCCAGCCGGGGCTCCCGGGTGGCGGCGAGCCGCCGGCGAGCGCGGCCCGGGCTGCGGAGATGTCGTCGAGCCAGGGCGACGGCTGGCGGCGCGAGGACCGGGCGCCGAAGGTCCGCTCCCGGGCCCACGAGCAGTGCAGCTGGTCCTCGGCCCGGGTCACGGCCACGTACAACAGCCGTTGCTCCTCGGCCCGGGCCTCGTCGGTGCCGGCGTGGGAGATGGGCACGAGGCCCCGCTCGAGGCCGGCCACGAACACCACCGGCCATTCCAGGCCCTTGGCGCCGTGGAAGGTCGCCAGCTCGACGGCGTCGGACGCCGCTCGGGGCGCCTCGGAACGCAGGGCGGCGCCCAACCACGCCAGGAACCCGCTGGCGTCACCGTCGGGTTCGTGGGCCAGGTAATCGGCGCCCAGCCGGGCCAGCTCCTCGAGCACAGCTTGGCGCTCGCCGGCCGGCGAGCCGTCGGCAGGACCGGCTTGGTCGTCGTCGGCGACGACCTGGAGGTCGCCCAGACCGGTGGCAAGGGGCGCCGGGGAGCGCCGCAGCTCGGCCAGGGCGGCCTTCACCTCGGGGCGCTCCAGGAAGGCACCGCCACCCCGGACGCGGTAGGGGATGCCCGCCGCCCGGAACGCCTCCTCGAACAGCACGAGCTGGGCGTTGGTGCGGCACAGCACGGCGGTGTTCGACCACGGCGTGCCGGGGCGGTGCCCATCGCGCACTGCCCGCGCCGTGGCCCGGGCCTCGTCGACGTCGCGGGCGTAGGCGCGCACGGTGGGCAGCGGGCCGTCGGGACGGCGGGGACGGAGCGGTTGGTGGCGGTCGGGGCCGAGGGAGATGATCGCCGATGCCACCGCCAGGATCTGCGGGGTCGACCGGAAGTTGTCGTCGAGTGAGATGACGGTGGCGCCCGGTTCTCGCTTGGCGAAGTCGCTCAGCTGCGAGGGTTCGGCGCCGTTCCACGAGTAGATGGCCTGCCGCGGGTCTCCGACCACGCACAGGTCGTCGCTGTCACCCCGCCACCCACGCAGCAGGCGAGCCTGGGCCAGGTTGACGTCCTGGAACTCGTCGACGAAGAGGTGGCGGAACCGCCACCGTTGGGAAGCGGCGAACTCCGGGTCGTCGGCCAGGGCGGAGGCGCAGCCGAGGAGCAGGTCGTCGAAGTCGACCAGGCCACGGCGGCGCTTCTCTTCCTCGTAACGCTCGTAGAGAGCGGCCATGGTGGGCAGCGGGACGGGGGGACGCCGCTCGGCGGCGGCGGCCTCGGTTTCGTACCGGCCGGGGTCGATGAGGCGGGCCTTGGCCCATTCGATCTCGCCGGCCAGGTCGGCGGGCTGGACCCGGGCCGAGCCTGCGCCGCGGCCGAGCAGGCGGATGAGCAGGCCGGCCTTGCGGTCGAGCAGGGCCGGCGGACGGCGCCCCGTGTCGGCCCAGCGCTGGCGCAGCTGGGCGTAGGCGAGGGCGTGGAAGGTGCCGGCGGTGACGTGGTCGCGCACCCCCAGGGCCTCGAGCCGGCGCACGAGCTCGCCGGCCGCCTTGCGGGTGAAGGTGAGGGCCAGGACGTGGCGGGGATCGGCGGTGCCGGTCAGCACCCGGTAGGCGATGCGCCTGGTCAGGACGCGTGTCTTGCCCGACCCGGCGCCGGCGAGGATGCACAACGGGGCGCCCGGGGTGGTGACGGCCTCGACCTGGCGCTCGGTGAGGCCGGCGAGCACGGCGGGGGCATCCACACCTGCACCCTAGGGTGGGGGTGAGACAGCGGGTGGGATGGGCGCCCTAGGGTCCACACCGTGGTGGAGGTGGCGCCCGACCGGTTCGAGGAGCTGGTGGCCGACGCCCTGGACGAGCTGCCCGAGGAGCTGGGGCGGCTCATGGACAACGTCGTGGTCCAGGTTCGCGACGGTACCGCCAACGGTCTGCTCGGCCTGTACGAGGGTGTCCCCCTCACCGCCCGCGAAGCCTACGGCGGCCTGGTCATGCCCGACCGCATCACCGTCTACCGTCGGGCCATCTGCCATCGGTGCGAGAGTGAGGCGGAGGTGATCGAGGAGGTGCGTGTCACCGTGGTCCACGAGGTCGCCCACCACTTCGGCATCGACGACGATCGTCTCGACGAGC
>JAHWKL010000024.1 GCA_019347915.1 Actinomycetota bacterium | reverse complement strand
ACCGCGGTGGTCGAAGGCACCGGTGATCACTGCTGCGAGTACATGACCGGGGGCACGATCGTGGTGCTGGGACCGGTCGGCTACAACCTCGGCGCCGGCATGACCGGAGGCCAGGCCTTCGTGTGGGACCCGAGCACTCAGCTCATCGCCCGGCTCAACAGCGCCCTGGTGGAGGCGGAGCGTCCCGACGCCGAGTCGCTCGAGGAGCTGCGCTGGCTGGTGGAGCGTCACCACGAGCTCACCGGGTCGGTGCGGGCGGCCGACCTGCTCAAGGACTGGGACACCGCCCTGGACCACTTCTGGCACGTCCTGCCCATCGACCGGGTGCGGCGCATCGAGCAGGGCGGAGCCAGCCGGGTGGCCTCCAGCGCGTAATTGTCTGCGCCGGCGATAATCCGCCGGCGCCCGTTGGCACGGAGCCGCACGAGCGCCGTCTGCTGCTCCGCCTGGCGGACTGCGCAGCGTCGCCCCGGCGATGATCCGCCGGCCCGTCCGGTCGCCGGCTCTGCCGGCTTGGCCGGACGGAGCGGGAGTGAGCGTCGCCGGAGGCGACACCGAGCCGTTCGGCGAGCGAAGCGAGCCTGTGCTGCTCCGCCTGGCGGACTGCGCAGCGTCGCCCCGGCGATGATCCGCCGGCGCCGGCCGGCCGCCGCAGCGTGTCGTGCGCCGGGATCGGGCGCGAGGAAGGCCGGCCCGGGGGGGTAGGGCCGGCCTCCTAGCGCTGCTGCTGCTGCTGCTGCTCGTTCAGCGTACGCGCCGCGTGCTGATCTTTGCAGCAGTTATTTTCGATATGTGCCATCATCTCCAGCGATGGACCTCCGCCAGCTCGCCGCCCTGGTGGCCGTGGCCGACGCCGGCACGTTCTCCGCCGCCGCCACACGGCTCCACACGGTCCAGTCCAATGTGTCGACCCACGTTGCCCGGCTGGAGCGTGAGCTCGGCGTGGCCCTGGTCGACCGCTCCGCCGGCCAGCTCACCGCCGAGGGCGATGTCGCTGTCGCCCGGGCCCGCCGGGTCCAGGCCGAGGTCGACGCCCTCGTCGCCGACGTGGCGTCGCTGCACGACGAGGTGGCGGGGCACGTTCGCATGGGCATCATCGGCACGACCGGCCGGTGGATGCTCCCGCCGCTCCTGGCGGCCGTCGCCGCCCGGTACCCCCAGGTACAGATCTCCATCCTGGAGGGGAACACCACGTCGTTGCTTCCGCAGCTCCTGGCCGGGGCCCTCGACCTCGCCGTGGTGAACCTGCCCGTGAGCGACCCGCAGATCACCGTCGACGACCTGTTCGAGGAGGACCTGGTGCTGGTGGCGCCGGCCCGGCACCACCTCGCCTCCCGCACGAAGGCCACCCTCGAAGAAGTTGCTGCCCATGAGCTCCTGCTGCCTCCGCCCGGCACCTCCATCCGTGTGGAGCTCGACCGGGCGGCAGAGGTGGCCGGCGTCACGTTGCAGGCGCAGACCGAGCTCGACGGGCTCCGCCTCATCGCCTCCCTCGCCTTCGAGGGCTTCGGCGCCGCCATCCTGCCTGCCACCGCCGTGCCGGCGGCGCCGAACGCGGCATGGCGCCGCGTCCGGCTGGCCGGGGTCACCGGACGCCGGGTGGGCCTGGCCCGGCGACGACGGGGCCTGCCCTCGGCCCCGGTCCGCGCCCTCCAGGAGGCGATGGTCGAGGTCGTCGCCGACCAGGCACCCAGCCAACCCGGGGTCCGCCCCTCTCCGAGGACCAGCGAATGAGCACGGCGACCTCGCTGTGGGCCGGCGTACCGGGGACGGTCTCGGCGACCGTGCGGGAGCTGGGCGGACGGCGAGTGGTCCTCGTGCGGATCGACCCGGCCAGGCGGCGGGGGGCGCTCGACGCCGAGGCAGGTGCCATTTTGGCCGCTGCCGCCGACGTGGCCCTCGACGCCCGCCTGCCACTGATCGGCGTGGTGGCCTCCAGCGGCGCCGACGTCAACGACGGGGTCGCCGCCCTCCACGGCTGGGGGTCGGCGGCCCGAGCCTTCGCCCGCTGCAGCGGGGTGGTCCCCATCCTGGTGGCGGTCACCGGGCCCACCGTGAGCGGACCGGCCCTGCTGCTCGGCATGTCCGACGTGGTGATCATGACGGCCGACGCCTCGGCCTACGTCGTCGGCCCGGCGGCGGTGCAGTCCTTCACCGGTGAGGAGGTGACGCCCGAGGCCCTGGGCGGTGCATCCACCCACGACCGCCTCTCGGGTGTGGCCGCCGCCGTGGTGGACGACGAGGACGCTGCCCTCGACCTGCTCCTCGCCGTGCTCGGCCACCTGCCGGACCACTGCGACGCCGAACCTCCCCACTGGCCCACCAGCGACCCCGTCGACCGCCCGACCCCGGAGGCCGGCACCGTCCTGCCCGACAGCTCGACCGGGAGCTACGACGTGCGCGACGTCGCCCGGGCAGTCGTCGACGAGGATGAGCTCCTCGAGCTGTCAGGGGGATGGGCCCCCAACCTGGTCACGGCGTTCGCCACCGTGGGGGGTCGCCCCGTCGGCATCGTCGCCAACCAGCCTCTGGCCCTGGCCGGCAGCATCGACATCCCCGCCAGCCAGAAGGGGGCCCGCTTCGTCAGCCTGTGCGATGCCTTCAACGTCCCGTTGATCACCCTGGTCGACACCTCCGGTTTCTTCCCGGGCAAGGACCGCGAGTGGCGGGGCATGATTCGCCACGGCGCCCAGTTGGTCGGCGCCTACGCAAGGGCGACGGTGCCCCGAGTGTGCGTGGTGCTGCGCAAGGCCTACGGGGGCGCCTACATCGTCATGGACTCCAAGACCATGGGCAACGACGTCTGCCTGGCCTGGCCCCGTGCCGAGCTGGCGGTGATGGGCGCCCGTCAGGCCGCCGAGGTCCTGCACCGCAAGGAAGACCCCGAGGTGCGGGCGGCCAAGGAGGCTGAGTACGCCGAGTCCCTGCTGAACCCCTGGAGAGCGGCCGAGCGAGGCTACGTCGACGCCGTCATCGACCCGGCCGACACCCGTTCGGCGGTGGCCGCCGCCCTGGAGATGCTCCGTTCGAAGCGCGAGCAGCTCCCCGACCGGGCACACGACAACCTGCCCCTGTAGCCGAGCACGGCCTTGCGTCACTGGCCGGCACCGATCATGGGTAGTGGAGCCACGACCGAGGAGGTGCTCCAGCGACGTGAGCCAGACCGAGCAGACAGGCACGACCGAACGGACCGTCACCATCACCGACGACGAGACAGGAACGTCGGTCACCACGCCCGTCGGCCCCGACGGCACCATCCCTGCGGCCGCCCTACGACAGGTCGACCCGGCGCTGCGGGTCTACGACCCCGCCTTCCTCTCCACCGCCTCGTGCGCCAGCAGCATCACCTACATCGACGGCGAACGCGGGATCCTCCGTTACCGCGGCTATCCGGTGGAGGAGCTGGCCGAGCGCTCCACCTACCTGGAGGTGGCCTATCTGCTCCTCCACGGCGAGCTGGCGACCCTCGAGCAGTACGAGGCGTGGCGCCACGGGGTGACCGTGCACACCTACGTCCACGAGAACGTCAAGCTGTTCATGCAGCAGTTTCACTACGACGCCCATCCCATGGGCATCCTGGTGTCGACCGTGGCGGCGCTGTCGACGTTCTACCCGGACGCCAAGCAGATCTTCGACGACGACGTGCGCATGAAGCAGATCGTGCGGCTGCTCGCCAAGATGCCCACGCTGGCGGCGTTCGCTCACCGCTACAGCGTCGGCATGCCCTTCGTCTATCCCGACAACAGCCTCGACTACACCACCAACTTCCTGTCGATGATGTGGAAGGTGGCCGAGCCCCGCTACGACGCCGATCCGATCCTGTCCCGCGCCCTCGACGTGCTGTTCATCCTCCACGCCGATCACGAGCAGAACTGCTCGACCACGGCCATGCGCACGATCGGCTCCGCCCATGCCGATCCCTACTCGGCGACCGCCGGCGCCGCGGCGGCCCTCTACGGGCCCCGTCACGGCGGCGCCAACGAGGCGGTCATCCACATGCTGGAGCACATCGGCTCGGTCGACGCCGTCCCCGGCTATATCGAGAAGGTGAAGCGAGGGGAGGTGCGGCTCATGGGCTTCGGTCACCGCGTGTACAAGAACTACGACCCCCGTGCCCGCATCATCAAGCGCACCGCCGACGAGGTGTTCGCCGTGGTCGGCTCCAACCGGCTCCTCGACGTCGCCCTGGCCCTGGAGGACGTCGCCCTGTCGGACGACTACTTCATCGAGCGCCGGCTCTACCCGAACGTCGACTTCTACTCCGGTCTCATCTACCAGGCCATGGGGTTTCCCCTGGAGATGTTCACCGTGCTCTTCGCCATCCCCCGCACCGCTGGGTGGCTGGCTCACTGGGTGGAGCTGCTGGGCGACGCCGAGCAGCGCATCGCCCGCCCCCGGCAGATGTACGTGGGCCCGGGCGAGCGCAGCTACGTTCCGCTGGACGCGCGGGGGTCGGTGCCGCCGGGGCGCTGACGGGCTTCCCGTCCTTGCTGCGAGCCGGAGCCCTCAACGAGCACGGCCGCTCCGCGTCAAGGGGACACCGGCGGCGGTGTCTGCTACAAGAAGGGTCGACAGGAGCTCCGGGTGGGAGGTGCAAGCGGTGGCGAGAGCGACGAAGACCGGGGCCCCCACCGGTGAGCGGCGGCGGGCACCCCTGGTGGCCCGACGGCGGCAACCGGCAGACGGCGGTGACGGACCGCCCCCCATCCCACCGCTCGACCCGGAAGAGGTGCGCCGGCGCACCGAGGCGGCCGCCGAGCTCAGCGACGAAGACGGGGCATGGCTGAGCCAGCAGGACGCCGCCCGGGAAGCGGGCGTCACCGTGGACGCCATCCGCCGCTGGCGCGAGGCCGGCACCATCGCCGAGCGACGGGCGCCGGGCAACGCCCGGCGGGTCGAGGTGTTCCTGCCCGCCGACCGTCACCAGGCGGACGAGCAGCACGGGCTGACGGGGTCCCAACCGCCGCACTCGGATCTCGGCGTGCTGGTGCCGCTCGAGGTGCACCAGCGTTCGCTGGCTGAGCTGATCCTGCGGTTGACCGAGACCACGGAGCGGGCGGTGCGAGCGGAGACCGAGCTTCGTCTCCTCCGCCAGCAACTGGACGAGCAGTAATCGAGCTGGCCCCGGCCGGGGTACGTTGCCGGCAGCCAATCAGGAAGGAGCGGGCATGGAGGTCGCCGTCATCGTCGCCGTGGTCGTCGTCCTCGCCGTGCTGGTACTGGGCACCGTGCTGATCCAGCGCCGGCGGCGGGCCGGCGGCGTGATCTCTGTCGAGACCCGGCCACGAGCCCGGGAGCGACGAGGCACCGGCAGGCGGACGTGAGCCCGCGCCAACTGCTGCTGCGTGCCTCCGACCTCATCGGTCGTCCGCTGGTCACCATCGACGAGGGAGAAGACGTCGCCGAGGTCAAGGACGTGGTCTACGGCACCGCCGACGCCGCCGTGCTCGGCTTCACCCTCAACCGGCGAGGCTTTCTGGGTGGGCCCATGCGGGAGGTCGTGGCCTGGAGCGACGTCGCCGCCGTCGGGCGGCACGCCGTCATGATCGCCGACGCCGGCGCCATCACCGCGGATGGCGATCTGCTCCAGGACGTGCGGGCGTCCCGGCGCCGCAACGTGCTCGGCAGCGACGTCATCACTGACGCCGGCCAGCGCCTGGGCAAGGTCACCGACGTGGTGGTGCTGGTGGACGAGCGGCCGGAGGTGGTGGGCTACGAGATCACCGGCGGCGAGGGGCTCAAGCCCGGTGGCAGCGGGCGGGTGTTCGTGCCCCTCCCCGACACCCTGGCGGTATCCGGAGAGGCGCTCATGGTGCCTGCCGCAGTGAGCGATTTCGTCACCGACGACCTGGCTGGCTTCGGGGCAGCGGTGCAACGCTTTCGCCAGCATCTGAGGACGACGTCGTGAGGCGGCTGAGCGCGACCGTGGGCACCAAGGTGATGAGCAGCGCCAGCGCCCAGCGGGTGGGCACGGTCCAGCGGGCCGTGATCGACGTTCCTCCCCGCCGCATCGTCGCCCTCCAGGTGGGGCGGGACGAGCTCGTCGACTGGCAGGCGATCCTCGGCGTGGGACCCGACGCCGTGGTGATCGAAGACGAGTCCCGGGTCCGGGCGGCAGCCGACGCCCGCGAAGAGCGGGCGCTGGCCGGTGAGCTGGACTGGAAGGGCAAGCGGGTGCTCTCCGACCTCGGCGACGAGCTGGGCACGGTGACCGAGGTGGAGTTCGACGAGGGCGACGGCGCCATCCACTCGGTGGGCACCACCACCGGTCCCGTGGCGGCTGAGCGGCTCCACGCCATGGGCTCCTACTGCCTGGTGGTCCGCCACGACGAACGCCAGGCAGCCACGTCCGGCGAGTGATTCGACCGGCCACCCGGCGTGGCGGCCCGCGCTTGCCCGCCTGCCGGCGGGGGTAGGGCGACTACCAATCAGGAAGTCGAACCCGAGGGGGGACTGACCCATGCCGAAGGAGCCATCGTACAACGAGCAGGTCGACGACAAGGGGGAGCTGCCGCCGCAGGAGGAGCGCGAGAACCTGAGCCCTGACGACATGCGTGCCTCCGGCGGCACTGCGCCCGCTGACCGGCTGGAGCCGAACGAGATGACTGCGTGGGACGGCCAGGGCAACCCGATCAAGCACGTGTTCACCGACGACGAGGGCGGCCGCCTGGCCCAGGGCACGGGCCACACCACCGAGGAGGCCGAGAAGGAGGCCAAGACGGGCGAGACGGCCCTGGGGCCCGACGCCAGCCCCGGCAAGCACTGACCACTCGTAGACCAGCCTCCGCCAGCCCTGGCGGCCACGACCGGGACGCCCCGGTCCGTTAGGAGTCGCTGACGACGGCGTGGGCTGCCGCACGTCCGGGGGTGCCGGAGATGCCCCCGGACGGGTTGGTGCCCGCACCGGACACGTACAGGCCGTCCACCGGCGTGCGGTGCCGGCCCAACCGCCGCGTGGGGCGGAACGGGCCCAGCTGATCGAGGGTGATGTCGAGGACCATGGGGTGCCCGCCCGGCCAGCGTTCCACCCTCTCCATCACGTCGGGCGTGTGCGTCGCCACTCCCCGGATGCTCTGACCGAAGCCTGGAGCGCGCACTTCCAGCTCTTGCAGGCAGCGCTCGACGAACTCCGCCTGCCGAGCGGGCCACCCGCCCTCCACGATCGCCGGGGCCGCCGGGCAGGCGACGTACACGGTGTGGTGCCCGGCAGGGGCCAGCGTGTCGTCGAGCGCCGAGGTGGTGAACGAATAGAGCGGCAGCGGATCGGGCAGCAGGCCGGCTTCCGACCGGCTCCAGGCGGCGACGAGGTCCTCGGTACGGTCGACGTAGCTCTGCAACCCGTTCCAGTCGCCGGGGCGGGCGTCGGGGTAGGCCGGGAGTCGATCGGTGGCCACGTGCACGAGTGCCTGCACCACGTTCCCCCGCCGGGCGGCGGCCAGGTCGGCGCCCTCCTGTCCGCCGAGCGGGGGATCGAGGAGCTCGAGCAGGGCGGTCTTCGGGTCGATGGCGGTGAGGACCACCGGCGCCTGGAAGCGCTCCCCACCGTCGGTGACCACCGCGGCCACTCGGCCACCAGGAGCTTCGATGCGGGCCACCGGCGACGAGCACCGGACCTCCACACCCAAGGTGGCGGCTCGGAGCAACAAGGCGTCGGTGAGGCCCTGGGCCCCTCCCCGGGCGTGCCACTGACCGAACAGGTGGTAGGCGGCCTGCCAGAAGACGAAGGCGGCGCCCCCGGGCACGCTCGGTCCCACCCCGGCATGGGCGGCGAAGGCCGCCACCGGGCCCCGAGTCAGGTCGGAGGCCAGTGATCGCCCCAGCAGCGACTGATAGGGGGCGACCAGGTCACGCAGGGACCCGGCGACGTCCCCTCGCAGGAACGAGGCCACGTTGGCCAGCCGGCGGGGCAGCTGTCGAACCGAGACGTCACCCCGTACCGCCGGCAGCATGGCCCTCACCAGGGGCGTGCCCCGGTCGATGAAGGCTCGGTAAGCCCGGGCCTCGGCGGAATCGACCTCGGCGATGGATTCGACGGTGGCCTCCACCGAGCGGAAGAAGCGGACCCGGCGCCCGTCGGCGTGCACGGCCACGGAGAACGGGTCCATCTCCTGGTAGACGAGACCGGCTCCCGCCAGGTCGAGCTCGGCGGGGATGTCGGTCATGTTGATCATGTTGTGGGCGACCGAGTGGAGGTCGAAGCGATAACCAGGGACCGTCTCTTCCGTGCGCGCCCCCCCACCGGCACGATCGAGCTGCTCGAGCACCACGACGTGGCGGCCGGCCCGGGCCAGATAGCAGGCGGCGATGAGACCGTTGTGGCCGGCACCCACCACGACGGCGTCCACCGTGCTCACCCGTCCGGAGGCCGACGACCGGGCACGATCGTTTCTCGCCGGCCCTCAGTCGTTGCCCTTGCCTCCGTCGTCCTTGCCCGGCGCGGTGTCACCCGGCGTGGTGTCCTCGCCGACCGTGGGGTCGACCGTCTCCTCGGGCTCCTCCTCCTGGTCCTCCTCCTCCTTCTCCTTCTCCTTCTCCTCCTCCTCCTCCTCCGCGGGGGGCGGAGGGGCGGTGGTGGCGGTCGTCGTGGGCGGAGCCGTGGTGGTGGTGTCGAGGAGGGCGAGATTGGCCTCGACGCGGTCGGCGGCAGCGAGGACCCGGCGTGCACCGCGCTGGCTGAGCTCGTCGGTGGCGGAGAGCTCAGCGACCAGGGCTCGCAGCTCGGCGAGCTCGCGGTTGGCGGCGTCCTGGCTGCCGGTGGCGGCTGCTTCCCGCAGGGCCTGCACCTGGGGCTGGAGACGGGTGGCGGCGGCCTCACTCACCTGGCTGCCGCCGCAGGCGGGGACGAGGAGGAGCAGAGCGACGACGGCGACACGGGCCAGTCTCATGGACGGACCGCCTCCTCCAGGTCGTTCAGCGCCCGATCGAGCGGCTCGGGGATGCGTTCGTCCCGAGCGGCCGGCGCATCGCCGGCGCCGGGGGCCGCCGGATCGCGGTCGTCCCGTGCCAGCACCGCCAGCCCGATCACCAGCACCAGGGCCAGGAGCACCACCGCCACAGCCAGTGCTGCTCTGGGGCGGGTAGCCGCTGGTCTCGAGGCCGGTTCCGACGTATCGGCCGGCGTGGAACCGAGTACCTCCGTCGCTCTCCGTTGGGTCGTGGGGCTGTCGGAGTCGAGCCGGGTGGTGGCCGGCGCCGGTGACGGTCCGGCGAGGGGGGCCTTCCCAGCGGTCAGTGCATCGGCCATCTCGGCGGCGGATCGGTAGCGATCGTAGGGATTGGCCAGCATGGCCTGCTCGATGACGGCCACCAGGCTGGGGTCGAGGCCGGGCCGCAGCTCGGTGACGGGTCGAGGCCGGCCCCGCTGGATGGCGCTGACCATCCCGATCGGCGTGTCACCACCGAAAGGTCGGCGCCCGGTCACCGCCTCGTAGAGGAGCACGCCCACTGAGTACAGGTCGCTCTCACGCGTCGCCGGATGGCCGGCGAGCCGTTCGGGGGGCACGTAGGCAGCCGTGCCCAACAGCATCCCGGTGGCGGTGTGGGTCTGGGCCTCGGCGCTCTTGGCGATGCCGAAGTCCGCCACCTTGGCCGTACCGTCGGTGGCCAGCAGCACGTTCGCCGGCTTGATGTCGCGATGGATGAGGCCGGCGGCGTGGGCGGCGTCGAGGGCGGCGAGGACCTGGACCCCGATCCGCCGCACCTCCTCGACGTCGAGCGGGCCCTTGGCGATCAGGTCCGCCAGGCTGGGGCCCGGGAGGAGCTCCATGACGATGTAGGGGATGCCTTCGTGCTCGCCGGTGTCGAAGACCGCCACCACGTTGGGATGCGACAACCGGGCGGCAGAGCGGGCTTCGTCCTCGAACCGCTCCCGCACACCGTCCTGCTCGGCCAGATCGGTCCGCAGGAGCTTCACCGCCACCCTCCGGCCGAGGCGGAGGTCCTCGGCCGTGCGTACTTCGGCCATTCCGCCCCGACCCACCACGGCGCCGAGCCGGTAGCGCCCGGCGACGACGTCTGACTCGGTGAGCGGCTGCACGCAGGACATGTTCCCACGCCGGGCGCCGGCGACGCCGACCACGGTGCCGGTGACCCCACCTGATCCCCCCCGATGCCGTGGACGACAGCCGTTGAGCCGGCGCCAGTCACCCTCAGCCGTCGGTGACCAATGGCCGGTCGACCCCGACGTCGTAGACCACGTGGTCGTCGCTTCGGCGGGCCTCCGCCGTGGGGCGGTGCTCGACCAGGCGCCCGTCGTGGAACAGGTGCTCCACGGGAACCTCGGACACCAGCACGAGGTGGTCGGCGAGCAGACGACGATGGCAGCGCCACCACACCGACTCGGCGCACATGACCGCCACCCGGCGGTCCGCCGCCAACTCCATCAGCTCGGCCACGCCGTCGACGAACTCCTTGGAGGCCATGTGGTCGGCGTAGCCGCGAAACTGCTCGTTGCGCAGACCGACGTTGGGCGAGCCCGCCGCCGGCCTGCGGCGGCCCCCGAGCGACGGAACCCACCGGTAGCCCACTTCTCGGGACGGCAACCACGTCGCCATCTCCTCGCTCCCGAAGTGCGGGTGCCGGCGACTGCCCGGGTACCGCCGGACGTCGACGACCACCGCGACCCCGCCCTCCCTGAGCAGCCCGGCAAGCTCGTCGGCAGTGAGGGTGCCGTGCCCCAGCGTGCGGATGGGATGCACTCCGACGTGCTACCCGTCCGGGAGCGATACGGCAACGCCATGCCGAGCCTTCGCTGGCGGCCTCGGGCGCCGCCGACAGGAGCGCCCTACAGAGTCCGCTGCTCGACGATACGCACGGCATCCGGCACGGGGCTGGCCTCGCCGGCGCGGTACTCGACCATGACGAGGGTGAAGTCGTCGGTGAGACCGTGGGCGTGGTGGGCGAGGACGGCCTTGGCCAGTCGCCGCACCGTCTCGGCCGGACCGTGGCCGTCCAGGCTGGCGTCATTGACCGCCTGGACGAGGCGCTCGTCGCCGAAGGTCTGTCCACCCCGACGGTGTCCTTCGACCACGCCATCGGTGAAGAACAGCACTCGATCCCACGGCTCCAGCGTCACCTCTGCCACTTCGGTCACCTCAGAGCCGATTCCCAGGGGAGGGCTGGGCCGGCACTGGAGCTCGCCCACCACCGTGCCGGAACGCACGAGGAGGGGGCTCGGGTGGCCGGCGTTGAGCCAGCACAGGCGGCCATTGGCGATGTTGAGCTCGACGAGGTGCGCGGTCACGAAGGTGGGCTCGGCGAAGTGCTCACTGAGCACCTCGCTGGCGGCGTTGTACATGCCGGGCAGATCAAGGTTCCGGCGTCTGGAGTGGCGGATGCTGCCGAGGGCCAGCGTGGCCGGCCACACCGCCGTGAGGCCGTGGCCGATGGCATCGGCGATCACGAGGTGGGCGATGTCATCGTTGACGGCGTAGTCGAAGACGTCACCCCCGAGGTCGTACGCCGGCTCCACGATGGCTGCGATGGCGACGCGTCGCGTGGTGCAGGTGAGCGGTGGCAGGAGTCGCCACTGCATCTCCGCTGCGAGCGTCATGTCCTGGCGGCGGGCGGCGACGGCGTAGGCATCGGTGTATTGGCCTTTGGTGACGATGAACTCGGCCATCAACGACGCCAGCGTCATCACCTGGGCTGGAAGATCGTCGTTGATCTCCTCGACCACCAGACCGATGACGCCGAGCCGTTCGGCGCCGTCGATCAGCGGGACCCACAGTTGACGTCCCTGCTCGTGGGGGACGTCGATGACTTCGCCGCTGGTGAACGCCTGACCGGCGGCGCTGGTGTCCACGTCGTACGCCTCGGAGTGGTCGCCCAGCAGAGGCACGAGGACGTTCTGGTCGAAGTCCACGAGGTGCACCACGTAGTCGCGAGCGCCGATCGCTTGCCCGGCTTGCTGAGCCAGGTCGGCGACTGCGCCCGGATGGAGGAGGTGCGATTCTCGCAGCGCCTGGGCGAGCATCTCCCGGAAGTCCTCGGCCACCCCGTGTGCCTAGCACCGCTCGGTGTTGCCGGCGAACCAGGTCGCCGTAGCTCTCCCGCTGAGGCGTTCGACGTGGTTGTCAACACCCAGGGTGAGATCGAAGCTGCGGCTGATCATGCCCCGCCCCGAGAGGAGGCCGACGCACCACTGATCCGGAGACGCCGCCCAGCTCTTTGTCCGCAACACCTATTGACCGCACTCGGGCGCACCCGTAAAATCGGCCACGCGGTTGAGCCACCAGCCTCTCGAGAGCGGTTCCAGGCTTCGGTATCTGTTCGTTCTGGCGCCTTGCTCCGTGAAGACGACTTGGAGAGCAGGGTGATGGCGGCGGCTCCGGTGCACACGACCCCCCCAACGACTCTCGAGTCGTCGCCCGTGACTGACGTGGGGATCCGCGTCAGCGTCTCGCATGACCGGGCTGCGACCGTGGTGGTGCTCGATGGCGTCGTGGGGCCCAACGACTGCGATCTCGTGGGACCGAGGGCTCCCCTTCGTTCGGACGCCGACGACGTGACCATTGTCGACCTCAACAATGTGACGCTTCTCGACCGGTACGCCTTTCACCGTCTGTTGAAGAAGCTGGTCCCGCCCGGAGCGAAGGTGAAGCTTGTTTGCGGGCGTTCAACGGCGAGGCACCTGCTCCGAGCCTGGCGTCTGCATGAACGCTTCGACATCTTCGCGACCATCGACTCGGCGTTGCACCGATCGGAAGCCAGGACCGGCTGACGGCCGAAGCCTGTCCTCATCAGCTGCGGAGCTGATCGAGGCGTCTGCCATCTCAGAGACCGCACCGAGGGAGCGGCGCGGCCACTATCGGCCGGTCCGCTCGCGGTGCTTGCACCCCGGCCAGCAGCAGGGCCGACGCTGGCCTTCCTCCAGCTCCTCCATGGTCCGTCGGATGCGGCGTTCCCGGGTCACTGCTTGTTTGGCATCCTCGACCCAGCAGATGAACTCGTTGCGCGCCAGCGGCGTGATGTCCTTCCAGGCATCGAGCGCCGTGGCGTTGGCGACCAGCGCCTTGCGTAGGTCGCCGGGAAGGTTGTGCACGACCCCACCGGGCAGTCGCGGGGCGTTCACAGCGCGACGGTAGCCCGCTCAGATCGCTGACTCGGGCGAGGGAAGGGCGGTCGGGCCAGGAGGGTCTCGGCGAGACTCTCGCCCGAGAACTCGGGGTCGACAGCGGCGAGGGGGAGGGCCAAGGTCAGGCCGGCGAGGACTGAGGTGTTCCGCGCCCACCAGTCGGTTGAAGTCGACGGCCAGCTGCAGAACGATCATCTCCGGGAAGTCCATCACCGAGCAAAGCGGCTCTGAGGTGCGGTTTTTCGGGTGGGCCGTAGAGGATTCGAACCTCTGACCCCTTGCGCGTCATGCAATCAAGGGGCATGTCGCCTGATGTCGACGTGTACCGGAACGTGCCGCTGAGCAGGTACTTTGCGGTCAGCCCAGTCCGCCTGGTGACCGCTGATATCGCCCTTTGCCGTGCAGTGCGTGATCAAATTGTGATCACAGCGGCGCCAGCTGACCCTCTTGCCGTCGCGCAAGGGGTCACCCCTGAGGGCCCCACGGGCCGCTGGGGGCGGCCAAGTTCGCATCAATCCGGAGCTGATTGAGAGTCTCTGCGATCTCGGAGACCGCTCTGGCCGCACGCCACAGGTGGTCCTCGGGAGATTCGTAGCCGCGGTGCTCGCGCCTCCAGTCCTGTTCCCAGTACCGGTCGAGGACAGCATGGAGGTGGCGGTGTGATGCAGCCAGTTCCCGATCGAGCTGGTCGACTAGCTCGTCGCCGGACGGCTCGACCACGGCGAGCTCGTCGACTCTGCCCCTGCGCAGCGCCTCGATGACGCCGTCGTCCAGGCCGGCGTTCGCCGACCACACTCGGACGACACGACGGTCGTGGTGGTTCCATGCTGGCCAAAGGCGCGGCCGGTAGCACCAGTACAGGGGGCGCTTGCCGAGACGGAGCCGTTCGGCGACCCACGCACCGGCGGGAGGCACCGCCAGCCACGGCACCTCCTCCGGGGGGAGATCGAGCACGACAACCACGGAGCCGGCCTCGAAGGACTCGTCGGAGCCGAGAAAATGTCCAGCAGCCCACAGCTCCTCGAGCGGCCACCCGATCTCAGTGCCTCGAAGCCGAAGGTTGTCCGATGCGACCTCGGCCATCTCGACCAAGTGGCGGACAGCGGTCGGGCGCTTCACATTCTCATCCTCGTCCACTAGGAGGGTCCGGCGATTCGACCGGCGAAACCCGCGCTCGCTGGGTGGGAGCGAGCTACTGGGCTGAACCCGCCCCCGTAGCAGACGTCTCCGCGGCGACATCCGCCAAGAAAACGCTACCAAGCGCGGCCGAGCGCGCCCAGGGGCGCGCTTCTACAACTGGTAGCTACCGGAAAGAGGGAGTGCTACGCCGCAAGCGGTACGGCTCGGGCCTTGGCGAGCGCCACGGTGAGCCGAGACAGGATCTCAGGTCGGCGTGCAGCGCCACCCGCTCGATGCGACGCACCCGAAGGCGAACGCAGTCCCGATTGGGCATCATGGCGTCGGTCATGGCCGAGTCGGTGGAGCTACCTGGATCGCCACCCTCCTGAGAGGAACGCTGTCAAGAGCGGCTGAGCCGGCGTCCGTTCCGTGTCATCGGCTGGGACGAAGGTGGACCGGAGGGTCGATCGTTCGTCGTCGAGTACCGCAACCTCGCGGGGGTCGTCCTAGCGCTCGTCTACATTGACATCGAGCCATCAAGAGACGGAGCGACGATGGTGCGGCTCCGATCTGACGGCGTAGCCGACAACCCGCTGAGGATACTGTTCAGGGACATCGGCGAGAAGGCCTCTCGGAAGGCTCTCGCTCGACTTCGCGACGACGCGTAGTGAGCCCGCAGCGGCACGTGCGGAGGCACAGTGAAGGATCGAAGATGTTCGCAATGCGGCAGTCAGGCGCTTCGCCGGCGCGGAAGCGCGGCTCGCCTGTTCAGGGCCCTGTCTCACTACCTGTCTCCTCTCCGAAGCAGCGGGAAGTGCGCGACGAGTTGTGGGCACGCGAACGAGCGCCGTGGTGACCTTTCTCATAAACCGTCATTTATGGAGGCCGAAGCGGGGGCCACCTCAGCGTGAACCGGTTCGCTCGTCCCGCCCCGCCGGTCAGCGGGCGCAGAGGTGGCCGTAAGGCCTACGGTCCCGATCTCCCGGATAGGTGCTCTTGGCGAGCGACGAGCGGCACAGTCCCGGCGTCCGCACG
This sequence comes from Actinomycetota bacterium, assembly GCA_019347915.1. Lineage (GTDB taxonomy): Bacteria > Actinomycetota > Acidimicrobiia > Acidimicrobiales > CADCSY01 > JAHWJR01. Next base: position 9,693 of record JAHWKL010000024.1, on the reverse strand, counting down.
GGTGGTCCCGACCGGCACCTCGGCGCGCCAGGTCGGCACAGATGGTGTGCTGCGGCATGGCCCGTCATCAGGCATCATCGTGGTGTGCTGTGGATCGTTGTTCTGCTCTTCCTCTTCGGCGTCGCCCTGGTAGTCATCCGCCGACGGAGTAAGGAATGGCGGTTCCTGCCGGGTAAGCAACCGGGCTTCGAGGTGCTCGGGGACTACGCCCTCAACCCTCCATGCTGACCCCATGACCGCCGGCGAGCTCCCTCCCGCGGTCCTGGCCCAGCTCGGGGAGTTGGACGTCTTCAACTACGAGCTCAGCCGTTACGTCCCCTGCGCGGCGACGGCGGGGGACGGCACCCATCACGACCGCCTGCTCGTAATCGACAGGACGGTCTTCGCCACGTTCGTCGGGAGCATCGAGGACCGGTCCATCTCCTTCGTGGCGGCCGCGACGCTGGCCTCGGTGGTCCCCAGCCCCGACGCGCTCCCGGGCAGGATGGCCGAGGTCGTCAGGCGCTGCCCGGAGCTGCGCATGGGTTCGACCCTGATCCGCCTCCGCCTGGACGACGGCTCGGAAGTCCTCTACGAAACAGGGCGGCCCAGCTTCCCCGGCCTACCCGCAGGCCGTCACGTGCTCGACGCTGAGTGCGGAGAAGTCGGCGACGAAGAGCGATTCGATCGTGTTTACGACCTCCATTGCTCTTTGTGTCTGGTCACCAATGCCGAGTTCCTTCGCACTCCCGAATTGCAAGGCTGATCGGGCCGGCAGCGGCCCGCGAAACAACCTACGGACGGCCTTGGCCATGAGCGACCTGGCGTCGATCGCCGGCGCGGCGGCTGACCGCCACCCGAAAACGCCACGGTTGTCGGTCGGGCCCCGGACGACCGTCAGGCTGCCCGCAGGCGCTCAGTCGTTATCACGGCGCAACGAAAACAAGTGGCACGGATGAACACGGTAACGCGCTCAGATTGCCGGGTCGTCGGCGTCCGCGGCCAGTGCGAAGGAGCGTTCGGCGGCCCTCATCGTCTACCCCGAGCGGTCGGCCGGCGCCTCTCGAGACCAGCGCGACCGGCACGTCGGAGCGGGGGCAGGTACAACTGGCTCAGTGGAGACGCAGCCGCAGGCTCACTGGGTCCGTACGGGATTCATCGCCTCGGCAGCTGTCGGCCTTGCGGTGGTCCTGTTGTTCGTGGAGGGCCCGTCCGTACGGCTTCGGACCCCGCTCTGGGCGGTTGTGGTCTTCTTCCTCTGGTTCGGGCCTGCCGCCCTCTATGGGTTGGCGGCACGCACTCTGGTGGGGAGCGTTCTCGTTGGGCTGCTGGTAGGCCTAATTGCACCGGCACTGCTGTGGGCGGTCATCGAGACCCAGAGCTCCACCGCAGCTATCGGTATTTTCACCGTGGCAATGGCGCTCTGGGCAGCAACGGCCATCTGTCTCGGTTTCGAGGCACTCGTCAGGAACTTCCCCACTCGTCGGCGGAGTGGAGGCGCCAGTCGGTCGCATGACAAGTTCCGGTAGCTGGTGTCTACTGGTCCAGCTGGTCGAGAAGGAACATTCGACGCTCGCACCCGTTCCGGTCGACGTTCCCAGCCACCGCCGCGATCGGCACACACGAGCGCTTGCAAGTCCGGTGGTACGGGATCGTCAGTGGCGCTGTGTGCGCTGCGCAACGGCTACGCCGTACTGCACCGTCCTTCGCACCCCGAGGCCGAGAGGGATACCCAGGGCGATATTCACGAGAGCCAACAGGCCGCCGCCGAGGGGCGCACCGACAAGCAGGCCCCAACCTAGGGCCATGAGCAAAGAGAGGGCCACGATGGCCGGGACTCGACGCTCCCACTCCCGCGGCATCAGGCCTAGGCCGAGGCCTACCAAGATCAGCGTTGGAATCACTTGCTACCTCGCGTCGCAGTCGCGGTCTCACCGTACCGGCCACGAGCGTGACCGCTCCGGGGCTTCGCTCTTGCCGGCTCGCCGACGTCCGAGACGAGCGCGAAGAAGCGATCGGTGCTCCTGGGCGGCGAGGCCGAGCCGTCGGCCGCCGCCGTTCGAGGCCCGCGCTAGCGGCACATAGGCGCCGTCTCTGACACGCTGCTCATGTGGAACTCGACGACCTTCCGGCCGCGGTGCGTGCGACAGCACGAGTCTTCGATAACGGCGAGGTCGGCATGGCCTCGGCAGCATGCAGCAGCCGCGATCCAGGCGCTTGGTGAGAGCGGCTCGCTGATCCTCGGCCTGGATTTCCGGCGGGATGAGGGCAGGGGCGTCCGGGAAGAGCCGTGGAGCTCGATATGGCCCGCCGAGCGAACACGCGCAGAGTGTCAAAGAACGGTTGACCAAGCCCTTCACGACCTTCACCGCGGCTTGTCTTCCACGGAGCTCGAGACATTCCCATGGGTGCTCGTCACGTGGGAGCCACTCGCCTAGCAGCGTCCCGAATGCCGGGATCGCCGGCGTCCGAGGCCAGCGCGAAGGAACGATCGACGCTCCTTGGCCTCGCCCCGGTGGGCTCTCGGGAGGCTCGCTAGGGTCCGGACGAACGGCACATCGGAGCGGCACAGGGAATGGGGTCGACTGAAGCCGGAAGTGGACGTCCCGCCAGCCAGCTGTCCCCGATCAATGGGCTGACGCGTCACGCTGGGCGTCACCCTAATGTCGTTGCCGCTCTTCCCGAAGGTAAAGTATCCAAGCAGGAATGCATAAAGTAGCTAGCGGTAGTCCGACGGCAAGGAACTCGCCTTGGCCGGTAAAAAGGGCAGCAACAAGGCATGCCGCTGCGAGAAGGCCCGTGCCAACCAATGGCCCCAACATTTCGTCTCCCGTAGGGTTATCTCCTGCCTGCACTCTATATGGCAGCCGTTTTGCGTTCGGCCTGCGGCGGAAGGGGGAGCGTCGGCCACGCCGAGCGCGCACGGATGACGGGTGCGCAGTTGTCCGACCCGGCGCCCTGCCGCGCCGTCCCGACGGCGGGCGAGGCCGGCGCGAACGGATGATCGGCGTCGCTGGTCCGCTCCTCGGCAGGGACCCAGGACCGGTCGGCCTGGCCCGCGCAAGCGGCACGTCGGAGCTGGTCGTCATGCGGCTCGACCAGCACACTGCCATCGGGCAACCGGCCGGATCTGCTCGTCGTAGTCCAACCATGCTGGTCCCTCCACTGGCGCACCGGGCAGGATAAGGCGGTGGCAGACGGATCTCGGCCCCCAGGGCAAGACCGGTCGCCTGGTGGACCAAGGCGATCGTTGGCGAAGATTTTCCGCGTAGACCCCCCAACAAGCGTGGGTCAGGGTGTCAAACGTTTCTTCGTGGCGCTGATCGTTGCCGTTGCGTTTTCACTGGCAGGGAACCTGTTATTTGATGTGATTGGGTGGTCACCACGGGTGGGATCGGCAATTGGACTTGGGGCGGGGCTGTCATTGGTGTCTTGGATGGAGACAGCCCGTCGCGAGTAGCCCACGGTCCGTAGTCAGAAGTCGGCCGCCCCCCGAACATGCCTACGCCGGCGGCGCGGTCGGGTCTGTGAGGAGGTTCGTGCGAAGCTTGCGAGAGCGTCTCTGGGCGTGTCACGCTACTCGGCGGAGGAAATCGAAATACGAGTGGCGAGCGTGATCACTCAGGAAACTGCCCATATGGTCCGCGCCGCCCAGCGTCGCCAGCTCGAGATCGCCTTGGCGGGCTGCGCGGGCCATTGCGTCGCAAACCTCGTCCTCGCTGCCGCAGATGAGCAGCGCCGGCACACGCAGCTCGGCCGGTACATGGGACAGATCCGGCCACGTCGATTGGAAGTAGGCCGATAACGCCTCGGGGTCGTTGCCGCGTTGCTGATCCAGGGCCCAGTCCGGCATCTCCCATATGTCCGACATCACGGCAACGACGACGTCCATCCCTTCCTTGAACAGTTCAAGGAACGCATCTGAGATCTCCTCGTTGGTTTCTGGCTCGCCACCGATCAGGGCGATCGATGTCAAACGGTCCTGTGCGCGCGCCGCGACGCCCCAGCCCACCTTTGCGCCCAGCGAGAAGCCGAGGTAGTGGAACGTTGCGGCATCGCAGGCGTTCGCCACCGCGAGAACGTCGTCCACCATGAGCTCCAGCGCGTAACTTGCGGGGTCGGTCGGCTTGTCGCTCTCGCCGTTGCCGCGCGCGTCGAAGGCCACCACCCGGTGGTTGGCCGCCAACGGCTGCACCCAGCCGGCCAGATCCCAGCTTTCGAGTCGGAAGCCTCCGCCGTGGTGGAGGATGACGGTCGGCCCCTCGCCCACGGTCTCGTACCGGATTCTGAGCCCCTGGCTACGTGCAACGGACATCGGCAGTCCTATCTCAAGCGGTGCCCAGTCCACCCTAGCCACGAGGAGAGGGAAGGTCGCTAGCCCCCGCTCCTACTGCCGGCTCGCGAGCCGCCGAGGCCAGCGCGAGCGGATGATCGGCACGGTTAGGCCGCTGCCTTGGCGCCGGCGTCGACCGCCAGTGCCGGTGCGGGCGAGGCACCTCGGTGCGGATGGGTTGGACCCCAAATTTGCGGACACGAGAGTCTCGCGATCGGACGATCGCGAGCGGTGGGCGTCGGGGCCAGCCCCTACCGGCGGTGATCACCGCGGGGCGCGACAACGGCACCTAGTGGCCGGTCGCTACTTCGCGCTGGACCGCGTCGAGGAGGAAGGTAGCGAAGTCGGGAGCAAGTTGCTCCAGCGGTTCTCCGGGCCGTGAGGCCCCTCCGTTCCACACCTCGACAGGCGGCTCCAACGCCTTCGCCGTGTCTAGGACGTAGGTTCCACCCATGCCATCGTCCCCGATGGCGATCATCGTTCTCGGTAGCTGCGATGGGCCGGCTCTGTCGCTCAACGTCGACCACACGCCATCAGGGACTCCCCCAGAAAAGGGAGTGTTGATCACGCCGTAGAACTCGTGCGCACCCATCGACCCCGCACCGAAGCGCAGAACGAAGGTCCGGTGGAGCAACGGCGGTAGTCCATGACACGCCGCCACGAGCGCGACGAGCGAAAAATCCAACAGATTCTCTGGATTAAGGTCGGGGTTTTCGTATTCTCCGCGGTGGTCTTCGTCGTCTACGCCCTGTACTCGGTCCTTGCCTAAGGCTCTTGCAACCAGCAAAGGACGGGGCGCCCCTGCGTGACATCCGCGTGGCGCTGCTCGGCCGAAGGAATGTTCGGTGCGCGCAGCGGCGCCGGGATGGCGTCGGGGATTCCCCGCCGCCGATCGGCACCTCGGGGCGGCTGCTGCTCACTCGAAGGGCGGGCGCTGATGGCCGTCCAGGTACTTCGCAACGGAGGAGAAGCGCGTGCCGTGTCGCCTACCGTTCAGCGGTAGGCGCGGGCCTGGATGCCGTATAACTCGGCGTAAAGGCCACCGGCGGCCATGAGTTCGTCGTGGGTGCCCTGCTCCAGGATGCGCCCGCCCTCCAGCACCACGATGTGGTCAGCCATGCGGACAGTGGAAAACCGGTGCGAAACCAGCAGCACCACCGCGCCGCTGCGGCGGGCCGCGTCCGCAGCCGCCTCGGCGAACGCTTCGAAGACCGCGTGTTCGGCCGCAGGATCGAGGCCCGACGTGGGTTCGTCGAGCAGGAGCAGCAGTGAGTCCTGGCGGAGCAGGCCCCGGGCCAGGGCGACCCTCTGCCACTGGCCCTCGGATAGATCGACGCCGTCCGGCCACTGGGCGCCCAGCTGGTTGTCGAGACCGACGGGCAGCCGGGCCCCACCTTGGGTCAGCGCGCCCTCGAGGCGATGCGGGTCGTCGATCGCTGGCGGCCGGCCCTCGGCGGGGGCGAGGTCCCCGAGGCCGACCGACTGGCGCAGGAGGAGTTCGATGCGAGCGAAGTCCTGGAAGCCGCCCGAGAGACGCCGTCGCCACTCCTCCACATCGAAGCGCCGGAGGTCGATGCCGTCGACTGTGATCGTTCCCACCGTTGGCTCGTAGAACCGACACAGGAGCTTCACCAGGCTCGTCTTGCCCGCACCGTTCTCGCCAACTATGGCGACAGTCGACCCGGCGGGCAGGTGCAAGTCTATGTCGGACAGCACCTCGGGCCGGCCCTGACCGGGGTACCGGAACGACACGCCGGTGAGGTCGATTCCGTGGCGGAGTCGATCGGGTACGGGTGCCGGATCGTCGTGGAGGGCGGCTACCGTGTGGGTCGCGTACTCGAGTAGCCACCGGTAACGGGCAAGCACGCGCATTCCGGCAGCTGAGCGGTTGGCCAGGTTGAGAAGTTGGGCGACCTGGCCGTTGACCTGCCCGGCCAGGATCATCACCAACAGCACGTCGCCCGGAGTTCCGTCGCCCCGCCCGGCCTGTGCGAGCGCGTAGCCCACAGCGCCCAGATATCCGGCCGCGAACGGAAGCCAGCCTGCGGCCCGCAGCAGCCCGGCCCCGAACTGGGCGCGGGCCACCGCGCTCGACACCGTCCGCCAGGCCCCCCGCTGGCGGGCCACGACCTCATCGCCCAAACCGAATATGCGCAACTCCTTGGCCGACGAAGGGGTGGTGGCCAGGGTGAAAAGGTGGTCGTTCAGGCGGTCCTGCTCAGCGGTGGCCTCCTTGGCGGCGTTCACTGCCCGCTCGGCCCGTCCCCCGGCGTAGAACGAGGGCACCGACAGAACCGGCAGTAACAGAAGCGCAGGATGCACTTGAGCCAACAGGATGCCGGTTACGCCGACCCGGGCCACCAGGCCGACAGCCTCGCCAATCACGGGTAGGAAGCCGGACAGGTAGCTCGTGTCGCGTTTGAGCAGGGCGATGCGATCCGCGTAGTCAGGGCGCTCGTGGTGCTCGATCCCTGGCGGTGTCGCTCCCGCCTCCATGAGGTCGCACACCAGCACCTTTCCGCAAGCCATGTGCAGTTCGCTCAGACGTAGGTGCGAGAAGCTCGAGGCCGCCATCTGCAGGGTTGCCGTCACTCCGAGCACAGCGGCCGCGACGGTGACCAGACCGGACTCCTCCCGGGCTACCCCGTCGAGGATGAGCTTGAGCCACAGGCTGACCAGCACCCCGGACACGCCAGCCACGACTGCCGCTCCCATCGCCGACATCACGCGGGCCGTACCGGCCCTGCGCCCCATCCCGGCCAGCAGCCGCAGCGACTTCCAAGTGTCAGCCACGGAACCGGGCCGCCTGCAGGAGAAAGAGCTGGGCATACCGACCGCCTGCGGCCACGAGATCGTCGTGGGTCCCCTGCTCGACGATCTGTCCCCGGTCGAGGACGCAGATCCTGTCGGCCTGGCGGACGGTGGAGAAACGGTGGGATATGAGGATGGTGGTGAGGCCGGTGGTGAGGCCGAGGAACTCCTCGAACAGCCCGGCTTCCGCCCGCACGTCGAGATTGGCGGTGGGCTCGTCGAGAACCAGGACCCGGGCGCCGGCCTCCACCGCGAACAGGGCCCGGGCCAGGGCGACCCGCTGCCACTGGCCTCCCGAAAGGTCCGCCCCGCCCGTGTAGTGACGAGCCAGCGGAGTGTCCCAGCCCCGGGGCAGGCTCCCGACCACGTCGGCCACGCCCGTCCGGGCCGCGGCCCGATCGAGGGCCGCGACGTCGCCGGCGCGATGCAAGCCGCCAAAGGCCACGTTGTTCGACGCAGGAAGCTCGTAGCGCACGAAGTCCTGGAAGATCACGCCCAGCTGCCGTCGCCATGAAGCCAGGTCGAGCTCGCCGAGGGGAATTCCGTCGACGGTGATCGATCCAGCCTCGGGCTCGTAGAGGCCGGCGAGGAGCTTGACGAGCGTCGTCTTGCCGGCGCCGTTCATCCCAACGACAGCCAATGACGAGCCCGCAGGGATCGCCAGATCGAGGCCCTCGAGGACGCGCTCGTCGCTGCCGTAGGAGAAGCGCACGCCCGAGAAGCGGATCTCCCGAGATGGCAGCCCGGCCGCATCCCGACCACGACTCCCATCGCTGCCACCGCCGGGGCCACCGATCGTGGTCTCGATCTGCACGAGGGCGTCGTGGGCCGCGAGTCCGAAGTCGAGCTGGTAGATCTCGTCGCTGCGGGGATCGAGGATGGCGACGACCAGGAGGGCGGCCTGTAAGGCCACGGCCAACCCCCGGGCGTCGGGGTCGCCGTCTAGCGCAGCCCGCCCCACGACCACAAAGGCGACGGCCACCAGCGGAGCGACGGCCGCGAGGAGGATAACTATGCGCCGGACCGCCACCCGGCTGGCGGCAAAGCGGGTCTCAGCGATCTCGTCCCACTGGCCGCCGAAGCGGTCGAGCAGCCAGCCGAGGAGTCCGAACATGCGGGTTTCTTTGGCATAGGCGGGCGTGTTGGCCATGCCCGACGTGTAGCGGGACGCTCGGCCCATGCCGTGGGTGTCGCGGTAGGCCCGGATACGCCGGCCCGCCCACCGGCGGCTCAGCACGAAACAAGGGACAACCACGGCCAGCAGGCCCACAGCTACGGGTATCGATACGCGGGCCAGGATCAGGGCCGCAGCGGCGACTTGGAGGTAGCGGCCACCGAGAGCGACGAACGCCGCCGCGGCGCCACCGGGCGTGGCGTACCAGTGCCTGTCGATGTTTCCCCCCGCCAGGGTGAGCAGGTCCACGGTGGTCGGGTCCTCCAGCGCGGCGATGCCCGCCGGGCGGCAGGCCGCCTCCATGGCCCGGGTGCGCACCTCGCCGTCGACCCGGCGGGTGACCGAGAAATGCACGGCGCTACGCAGCGGCGCCAAGAGTTGCTGGGCGAGGAGCAGAACGCTGAGCGCGGCCAGGGGCAGGGCCACGGGGCCGCCGTCTGCCACCCGCCCGACGAGCACGCCGATGACCGTGATGACCGCCAGGGGCAGCATCGCCTGCACCAGCTCCACGAAGACCAGCGTGATCACGAGCCCCGGGCCTGCGTATCCCAGCAGCTGCGCCGCCTGTCGCCTTCGCCTCACGCTGGCAGCATCCCACGCAACCCGGTCGAGACGGCCGCCATTATCCCCCTGCGCCAGACTGAGGAATGACAGGCGCCAACGGCGGTGTCCCCGCTAGCGACATCGGGGGCCCGTGCTCTCGATGGGTGGGTACCCGGGAAAGCCGGGGCGGCGGGTGAGCGCCTCAGTGATGACATTGACCACTGAGCTGATGCCCGTGAAGGCGAGCGCCTCGCCAACTGGACCCCTCTTGAGGCCAAGCACGAACCATCCGCCCCGACCGGGGTCTCCAGATGCTGGTCACCACTATCCATGAGCGGCGGGATCGGCGGCCTTCCACCTCCCGGGCGAAGGCCAGCGCCGCGCGGCGTACGTCCTTGAACCCGTGGTCGGGAGGGATGCGGACGTAGATGTGCATCCCGGACCCGCCGCTGGTCTTGGGGAAGCCGGTGGCGCCGAGCTCGTCGAGCACCTCGTGGGCGACGTGCGCCACCCGCTGCACCGTCGCCCAGTCACACTCGGGCCCGGGGTCCAGGTCGATCCGCCACTCGTCAGGTTTCTCGGTGTCCGCGCGGCGGCTGTTCCAGGGGTGGAACTCGACCGTGGACATCTGCACCGCCCAGATCACGCTGGCGAGCTCGGTGACGCACAGCTCGTCGGCGGTCCGGTTCCAGCGCGGGAAGTGCAGCCGGACCGTCTCCAGCCAGGGCGGCGCACCCGACGGGACCCGCTTCTGGTGCACCTTGTCCCCGGCCAGCCCCTTGGGGAAGCGGTGCAGCATGCACGGCCGCTCGAACAGGGCGTTGACGATGCCGTCGCCGACCGCGAGGTAGTA